>NZ_JBSGDT010000007.1:0-251673 GCF_053602515.1 Amycolatopsis sp. NPDC004368
GCGCTCCTCGTCACTCAACACCAACGGCGGCAGTTTCGGATTCGGCATCACAACACCCTAACCACTGGCCCCGAAATTATGACTCAGGACACTAGCGGCAGGTGGCCGGCTTCAGGTCCACATCGAGCGCACTGGCCCGGCTGAAGTTCCAGCCGGGCCAGCTGTCGTCGTCCAGGCGCAGCAGCATCGGCCCCAGCACGCACTCCGCGTTCGGCAGCCGCTCGGCGACCACGGGGAAGATGTCCGTGGAGAACCCGCGCAGGTACGCCACGTCGAGCGGTTTCCCGTGCTGAGCGCGGTCGATGTTCGCCCCGGCGATCAGCGCCTCCGGGTTAGCGACGGCGAGTGCCAGCAGCGCCCCGGCGGCCGTCGCGATGGCCGCGCGTGGCAGCCACGCCGAGCGCAGACTGACCAGCGCCGCCCCGACGAGCAAGAACACGCAGCCCAGCCACAGCTCGCAAACTTCCACGAGCAACCGCAGCACGGTGAAGCCGTAGGCCTCCTGGTACGTCCACATGCGACTGAGCGCGGACGCCACGAGCACCAGGCTCAGCGCCGCCAGCGCACCCAGGAGCACGCGCTGCGTCGTTCTTTCCCCGGTGGTCTCCCGCGGTGCCCAGCGCAGCGCCAGAGCCATGATCCCCAGCGTCAGCACCGTGCACGCGCACAGCTGCCAGAAGCCGCCCCGCGCGTACTCGGCCGAGGTGAGGCCGCCGGTGCGCCGCACGTATCCCGTGCCCCCGAACAACTCCACGACCCGCACCACCACGTACACGGCGAACACCACCACCAGCGTGGTGAGCGGGACCGTCCACACGAGACTGTCGCCCTGGCTCCTGCGACCGCCCTCGACCGCCCGCCGCGGCGGCGCGGCCAGCAGGTAACACGCCCCGGCCGTCCCGAAAGCGCCGACGCAGAACAAGAACACCCACCACACCACCGAATCCGCCCGCAGATCCGGCACGAGCGCTTCGACGAACCCGGCGAACGTCGCGTCCGCACCGGTCAGCAACGGCAGGAACACCGCCAGCACCGCCACCGCCCCGAGCACCGCCCCGAGCACCCGCCCGCGCTGCTTGCCCCGGCCCCGCAGCCCGCGCGCCACCCACGGAAGGGCGCGCAACGCCTCGATCGGCAGGGCCACCGCGTCGTACACCGCGGAGTTCACCGAGCGCGGCCCCACCACCGCCAGCGACCCGGCCACCACCGCGGCCACCACGCACAACACGAACAGCCACTCCGCCGCCCGCACCGCCCCGACGCCCAGCAACACCAACGCCAACGCCGCCCACGCGGCACTCGCCCGCCGCGTACGTTTCGGTGGCGCCTCCCACCCCCGCCGATCCACCACCACGATCAACGCGGTCACCACCGACGCGGCCACCAGCCACCCCACCCCGGGCCGGTCCAGTGGCACCACGGCCGCGACCACCACCCCACCCACCCCGACGGCCGGCAACACCCCACCCACCATGGGCACGACCGCGGACTTCGGGACCGGCCTGGCAAGGACGGGGGTGAAGGGCGGCGCTACGGCGACGCCGCCGTGCCCCGCCGGGTCATCGTGCGTTGCCTCGCCGACCTGCACCGCTTCTTCCGGCTCGGTCGGCCCAGCCGCTGCCCCGTGGTCATCCAGTGTCACAGCCGCACCAGCCGCCTCCGCCGGCGCACCACCGGCGGGTGGGGCAACCCCCTCGACCGCCCCACCCACCTCGGTCCCCGGCGGCGCCGCGTGCGCCACCCTCCGCCTTTCCTCACTCACCCCGAAAACCTCCGCCTTCGCATTGGCAAACACCACGCCCCAGCGGCTCCCCGGAACAGGGAAGCTCACGATCAAGCCGACAACGTCACCCGGATCCGGCACCCCGGCGCACCACCGGAAGCAACCCCGGCGGGAGGCTCGACCACGGCGATCGTCCCGCCGTGGAGCTCGACGACCCACCGCGCGATCGCCAGGCCGAGCCCCGTCCCGCCGCCGCCTGCGCGCTCGCCGCGGGTGAACCGCTCGAAAACCCGATCCCGCTCGGCCACGGGAATTCCCGGCCCCTCGTCGCGGACCTCGATCCGGGTCTCGCCGCCGGAGACGACCGCGCGGACCTCCACGGACCCACCCGCGGGACCGTGCCGGGCGGCGTTTTCCAGGAGGTTCACGACCACCTGGTACAGCCGCTCCCGGTCCGCCTGCACGCAAGCCCCCGCGGGGGTCACCGAGACGTCGAAGCGCACGCCGCGCCCGGCGGCCGCCGCCATGGCCTCCGCTTCCACCGCGACCTCGGCCAGCAGGTCCGAGAGATCCACTGTCGACAGGTCGAGCGACAACGTGCCGGAGTCGATGCGCGAGAGGTCCAGCAGTTCCGTGACCAGCCGGCCGAGGCGCTCGCTCTGGTGCAGGGCCGTGCGCAGCGTCGCGGTGTCCGGCGTGGAAACCCCGTCCACCAGGTTCTCCAGCACCCCGCTCAGCGCGGTGATGGGCGTGCGCAGCTCGTGGGACACGTTCGCGATCAGCTCGCGCCGCTGCTGGTCCGCCATGGCGAGGTCGGCCGCCATCTGGTTGAAGGCCTCGGCGAGCGAGCCGACCTCGTCGCGGGCCGTCGCGCGGATGCGGCGGGTGTAGTCGCCCTTGGCCATGGCGCGGGCGGCCGCGGTCATCTCGCGCAGGGGGCGCGTCATCCCGTGGGCCAGGATCTGTGACGTGACCAGGGCGAGCAGCATCGCCGTGATGGTGGTCGCGGGCGGCAGCCAGCCGATGCGGGACCAGAAGAACAGGAACGCGATCGCGCCCGCGGCCAGCATGAGGATGGCCAGCTTGAGCTTGATCGAGCGGATCGGGTCGAGCGGCCGCGGCAGGAAGTCGACCACCTTCGCCAGGAACGCCTTCACGCCGGCACCTCCAGCGCGTACCCGACTCCGTGGACGGTGCGGATCAGGTCCGGCCCGAGCTTGCGCCGCAGCGCCTTGATGTGGCTGTCGACCGCGCGGGTGCCGGCGCCGCCCGTCGGCACGGCCCAGTCCCACACCTCGCTGAGCAGTCGTTCCCGCGGCTGGACGGCCCGCGGCCGCCGCGCGAAGTGCACGAGCAGGTCGAACTCGATGGGCGTGAGCTGCGCGGGCACACCGGCCCGGGCCACCCGCCGCTGGTCGATGTCGATCTCCAGGTCCCCCAGCACGATCCGCTCCGGGGCCGTGACCTGCGCCGACCGCTCGACCCGCCGCAGCAGCGCAGCCACGCGCGCGCTGAGCACCCGCATGGAGAACGGCTTGGTCAGGTAGTCGTCGGCACCCACGCCCAGGCCCACCAGCAGGTCGGTCTCGTCGGCACGCGCGGTGAGCATCAGCACCGGCACCGGCCGGCGCGCCTGGATGCGGCGGCACACCTCGAGCCCGTCGAACCCCGGCAGCATCACGTCGAGCACCACGAGGTCCGGAGCGAACTCGGCCTCGCCGGCGACGGCGGCCGGACCGTCGTGCGCCACGTCCACGGTGAAGCCCTCGGCCCGCAGCCGGGCGGCGATCGACGCGGCGATCGTGAGGTCGTCCTCGACGACCAGCACCCGCCGTCCCCCTTTGTCCATGCCGCTGACTCTAGGGAACCGCCGTGGAGGCCATCCGGGCGAACTGTGGAGATCCTGTGGAGAACCCACGTCCTGTTTGCGCACTTCGCGCAGAACGACTGTGACGCACGTCATCCACTGCCGGCCACGAAGCGCAATCGACACTCTGCGTCGACCGCACGCGAAGAGTGAACAGTCTGCCTCTGCCACCCGCCGCGACCAGGCGCGCAGGATTCCGCAATGGAGCCGACGACAAGCGTGCCCTCCGACGGCCGGGTGGAACTCGCCGACGTGCGGTCCCTCGCCGGCAGCCGGTTCTTCAACGAGGAGCTGGCCCCTGTCCCGGTCGCGAGGCGGACCTGGACCACATACAACTACTTCGCGCTCTGGATGGGGATGGCGCACAACATCCCCAGCTACGCCCTGGCCGCGTCGCTCATCGCGCTCGGCATGAACTGGGTCCAGGCGCTCATCACGATCACCATCGGCAACGTCGTGGTGCTAGCGCCGATGCTGCTCAACAGCCACGCCGGCACGAAGTACGGCATCCCGTTCCCGGTGTTCGCCCGCGCGTTCTACGGCCTGCGCGGCGCCAACCTGGCCGCACTGCTGCGCGCGTTCATCGCGTGCGGCTGGTTCGGCATCCAGACGTGGGTGGGCGGTGAGGCGATCTACGTGATCGTCGGGCGCCTCGCCGGCTCCGGCTGGCGCGACTCCACGGTGGTCTGGGGCCAGCACTGGACGCTGTGGCTGAGCTTCGTCGTGTTCTGGATCGTGCAGATGCTCATCATCTGGCGCGGCATGGAGGCGGTGCGCAGGTTCGAGAACTGGACGGCCCCGCTCGTGTCGGTCGGTTTCCTGATCCTGCTCGGCTACGTGCTGGTGAAGGCGGGCGGCCTCGGCCCGATCCTCTCCGACGGCGGCAAGCTCGGCTGGGGTTCGGACTTCTGGAAGGTGTTCGCGCCGTCGCTGATGGCGATGATCGCGTTCTGGTCCACGCTCTCGCTCAACATGCCGGACTTCACGCGTTTCGGCGGAAGCCAGCGCAAGCAGGTGCGTGGGCAGATCCTCGGCCTGCCGACCACGATGACGTTCATCGCGATCGTCGCCATCCTCACCACATCGGGCGGGCACGTGCTCTACGGCGAGGACATCTGGGACCCGGCCCAGCTCGCGGACCGCTTCTCCAGCCCGGTCGTGGTGGTCGTGGCGCTGGTCGCGCTCGTGCTGGCCACGATCTCGGCGAACCTCGCGGCCAACGTCGTCAGCCCGTCCTACGACTTCTCCAACGCCTTCCCGAAGCGCATCACGTTCGCGATCGGCGGCCTGATCACCGGCATCCTCGGTGTCGCGATCCAGCCGTGGCGGCTCTACTCCGACCCGAGCATCTACATCTTCGCGTGGCTCGGCTTCTACGGCGGCCTGCTCGGCGCCGTCGCCGGCGTGCTCGTGGCCGGCTACTGGGTGGTCAACCGCACCCGGCTGCGGCTGCGCGACCTCTACACACCTGATGGGGTGTATTGGTTCCGCGGGGGCTGGAACTGGCGCGCACTGGTCGCGACGCTGGTGGGCGCGGTGCTCGCCGTCGGCGGCGCGTACGGCGGCCCCTTCCCCGCGGACGGACTCATCCCGTTCCTCAAACCGCTCTACGACTACAACTGGGTGATCGGTTTCGCCGGCGCGTTGGTCGTCTACGTGTTGCTGAACCTGCCCCTGACGAAGGAGGAGACAAGTGAGCGATCTGGTTCGAGCCGGACTGATCCAGCAGCGGTGGACGGGTGACAAGGACTCGATGATCGCGGGCGCCGTCGACGCCATCGGCAAGGCGGCTTCGCAGGGAGCCCAGGTCGTCTGCCTGCAGGAGCTGTTCTACGGCCCGTACTTCTGCCAGGTCCAGGACGCCGACTACTACTCCTACACCGAGGGCATCCCCGACGGCCCGACCACGAAGCTCATGCAGGAGGTCGCCGAGCGCCACGGCGTGGTGCTCGTGGTGCCGATGTACGAGCAGGAGCAGCCGGGCGTCTACTACAACACCGCGGCGGTGATCGACGCCGACGGCACGTACCTGGGCAAGCACCGCAAGAACCACATCCCGCAGGTGAAGGGGTTCTGGGAGAAGTTCTACTTCCGGCCCGGCAACCTCGGTTACCCGGTGTTCGACACCGCGGTGGGCCGCATCGGCGTGTACATCTGCTACGAACGCCACTTCCCCGAAGGCTGGCGCGCGCTGGGCCTGGCGGGGGCGAAGATCGTGTTCAACCCGTCGGCGACCAGCCGCGGCCTGTCGGAGTACCTGTGGCGCCTCGAGCAGCCCGCGGCCGCCGTGGCCAATGAGTACTACGTGGGCACGATCAACCGTGTCGGTGTGGAACCGTTGGGGGACAACGACTTCTACGGCCAGACGTACTTCGTGGACCCGCGTGGGCAGCTCGTGGGCGAAGCGGCGTCGGACACCGAGGAGGAGATCGTGGTCCGCGACCTCGACATGGGCCGGCTCGCCGAGGTGCGCGACCTGTGGGCGTTCTACCGCGACCGCCGTCCCGACAGCTACGGCCCGCTGGCGGAGGCCTGATGACGACGCTCATCAAGGGTGGCGCCGTCGTCTCACCCTCGGGCGCGGTGCCGGCCGACGTGCTGGTGGACGGCGAGCGCATCGCCGCCGTCGCCGCGCCCGGTGTGTTCACGCGGGCCGACGAGATCATCGACGCCACGGGCAAGTACGTGCTGCCCGGCGGGATCGACGCGCACACGCACATGGAGATGCCGTTCGGCGGCACGCACTCGGTGGACACGTTCGAGACCGGCACCGTGGCCGCCGCGTGGGGCGGCACGACGACGATCATCGACTTCGCCGTGCAGGCCAAGGGCACGTCTCTTTCGGCCACTTTGGACAAGTGGCACTCGAAGGCCGACGGCAACTGCGCCATCGACTACGGGTTCCACATGATCGTGTCCGACGTGAACGACTCGTCCCTGAAGGAAATGCAGTCCTGTGTGGACGCCGGGGTCGGATCGTTCAAGATGTTCATGGCCTACCCGGGCGTGTTCTACTCGACCGACGGCGAGATCCTGCTGGCGATGCAGCGGGCGCGCGAGATCGGCGCGACGATCATGATGCACGCCGAAAACGGCATCGCGATCGACCAGCTGGCCGCCCAGGCCTTCGCGGCGGGCCGGGTGGACCCGGTGCAGCACGGCCTCACGCGCCCGCCCGAGCTGGAAGGCGAGGCGACGTCACGGGCCATCACGCTGGCGGCCGTGACGGGCGCGCCGCTCTACGTCGTGCACCTCTCGGCGGCGCAAGCGCTTGCGGCCGTGGCGGAGGCGCGTTCGAACGGGCAGAACGTGTTCGCGGAGACGTGCCCGCAGTACCTGTACCTGTCCATCGAGGACCTGGCCCGGCCGGGTTTCGAGGGCGCGAAGTTCGTGGCCTCGCCGCCGCTGCGGGAGAAGTCGCACCAGGCGGACCTGTGGCGCGGGCTGCGGACCGACGACCTGTCGGTGGTCTCGACGGACCACTGCCCGTTCTGCTTCAAGGACCAGAAGGAGCTCGGGCGCGACGACTTCCGCGCGATCCCCAACGGGATGCCCGGCGTCGAGCACCGGATGGACCTGCTGCACCAGGGCGTGGTCGCCGGCGAGATCTCGCTGGGCCGCTGGGTCGAGACGTGCTCGGCGACGCCGGCGCGGATGTTCGGGCTTTACCCGCGCAAGGGCGTGATCGCGGCCGGGTCCGACGCGGACATCGTGGTCTACGACCCGGCGGCGCAGCAGACGTTGTCGGCTTCGACGCACCACATGAACGTGGATTATTCAGCGTACGAAGGCTTTTCCTTGACCGGGAAGGTGGAGACGGTGCTGTCGCGGGGGCGGGTGGTGGTGTCACCTTCGGGCTTCAGTGGATCCGCCGGGCACGGACAGTTCCTGTCGCGCGGCCTGAACCAGTATCTTCGGTAGGGAGTTCCTCGTGGATTTCGGGATCGTGCTGCAGACCGACCCGCCGGCCTCGGACGTCGTGCGGCTGATGAAGACCGCCGAGGACCAGGGGTTCCGCTACGGCTGGACGTTCGACTCGGCCGTGCTGTGGCAGGAACCGTTCGTGATCTACTCGCGGATCCTGGCGGAGACGTCGTCGCTGGTGGTCGGGCCCATGGTGACGTCGCCGGCCACCCGCGACTGGTCGGTGATGGCGTCGACCTTCGCGACGCTCAACGACATGTACGGCAACCGCACCGTCTGCGGCATCGGCCGGGGCGACTCGGCGCACCGCGTGGTCGGGAAGCCACCGTCCACTTTGGCCACGGTGCGCGACTGCATGCGCGTGGTGCGCGACCTCGCCGAGGGCCGCGAGGTGCTGATGAACGACACCGCCGTGCGCATACCGTGGGTCCGCGGCGGCCGCCTGGAGATGTGGATGGCGGGCTACGGCCCCAAGGCGCTGAAAACCGTCGGCGAACACGCCGACGGTTTCATCCTCCAGTGCGCCGACCCGGCCATCGCCCGCTGGACGATCGGCGCGGTGCGGGACGCCGCCCGCGCCGCCGGTCGCGACCCCGGCGGTATCACCATCTGCGTCGCGGCTCCCGCCTACGTCGGCGAGGACCTGGGCCACCAGCGCGAACAGCTGCGCTGGTTCGGCGGCATGGTCGGCAACCACGTGGCCGACCTCGTCGCCCGCTACGGCGACTCCGGCCCGGTGCCGCACGAGCTCACCGACTACATCAGCGCCCGCACCGGCTACGACTACAGCCACCACGGCCGCGCGGGCAACCCGTCCACCGACTTCGTCCCCGACGACATCGTCGACCGGTTCTGCCTGCTCGGCCCAGCCGCGGCGCACATCGAGCGCCTCCAGGAACTCGCCGAACTCGGCGTCGACCAGTTCGCGCTGTACCTGATGCACGACCAGCGCCCGGAAACCCTCGCGGCCTACGGAAAACACGTGGTCGACAAACTGACTTCCTGAGGCTTGTCGATTTCGCGGTTGTCGATTCGACGCGTTGACATGACTGAACCCGTGCGAACCCGAAACCTGGACATCTACGACCACGCCGAGCTTCCGTGGAGCCGCGCCCTGGCGGCCCTCACCCGCTCGCCCACCGCCGACGTGACCTTCTTCCTCACCACCGTCCGCCCCGACGGCCGCCCCCACACGGCCGGCGTGGGCGCCCTCTGGGACTCCGGCGAGCTCTACTTCACCAGCGGCCCGGGCACCCTGAAGTCACGCCTCCTGGCCGACAACGCGGCCTGCAGCGTGGGCGTGCGCCTGCACGACATCGACCTGACGCTGGAAGGCTCGGCCACCCGGGTGGCCGACCCCGCCGCCGTGGCCCACCTCGCCGCCGTCTACCGCGCCAGCGGCTGGCCGGTCAGATCCGACGACGCCACCTTCACCGCCCCGTTCAGCGCGCCGAGCGCGGGGCCGCCGCCGTGGTACGTCTACCGCCTGGACCTGCACACCGCCGTGGGCGTCGCAACGGCGAACCCGCATGGCGCCACGCGGTGGAACTTCGTCGGGTGAGGGTGCCCGTTCGGTGCCGCGGTCGTGATTCAGCGGCCGCGTCACCGGGAAAGCTCAGGGTGGCCGGCACCTGCCGGTGCCGGCCACTCCGGTGATGGCTCAGTCCACCAGGGCTTGGTAGACCAACTGCCGCAGCTGCTGGCGGATCGGGTGCGTGCTCGACGGCAGCAGTTGCGTGTAGAAGGCCACCGTCAAGTCCTCGTCCGGGTCCACCCAGAACGCCGTCGACGCGGCGCCGCCCCAGGCGTATTCGCCGGGGCTGGACAGGGTTTTCGCCTTGACGGGGTCCTGCAGGACGGAGAAGCCCAGGCCGAAGCCGAAGCCGTCGAAGGGCATTTCGGCGAAGAGGGGGCGGCCGAAGGCCTCGAGATCGACGTGGCCCGGGAGGTGGTTGCTGGCCATCAGGTCGACGGTTCGCGGCGAGAGGACGCGGGTGCCGTCCAGGGTGCCGCCGCGCAGGAGCATCTGGGTGAAGCGGTGGTAGTCGGCGGCGGTGGAGACGAGGCCGCCGCCGCCGGAGAAGGAGTCGGGGCGGGCGAGGCCGATGGAGCCGAAGGCGTCGTTGCGGGTGGGGAGCTTCGTGCGCGGGTGCGCAACGTACAGGGCGGCCAGGCGGTCGGTGTCTTTGGTCCAGAACCCGGTGTCCGTCATGCCCAGCGGGCCGAAGACCCGTTCCTCGAACACCTCGTCGAGCGGTTTGCCCGCGAGCACCTCCACGAGCCGGCCGAGGACGTCCGTGGACACCGAGTAGTTCCACTCGCTGCCCGGCTGGAACACGAGGGGGAACTCGGCCAGCGCGCGCGTCGAGGCGGCCAGGTCCATGCCCGGCGGGGTGCCCCATTCGAAGCCCGCGGCGCGGTAGATCGTGTCGATGGGGTGGGTGTGGTGGAACCCGTAGGTCAGACCACTCGTGTGCGTGAGCAGGTGCCACAGGCGGATCGGCTCGGTCGCGGGCACGGTGAGCGGGCTCAGCGCCGAGCCCTTCACGTACACCTGAGGCGCCGCGAATTCGGGCAGCCAGCGGGAAATCGGATCGTTGAGGTCGATGGCACCCTCTTCGACGAACGTCATCGCCGCCACGGAGGTGATCGGCTTCGTCATCGAGAAGATGCGCCAGATGGTGTCGGGTTCGACGGGGGCGCCCGCTTCGACGTCTCGCTTGCCGTGGGAGGCCACGTGCACCACGCGCCCGTGCCTGCTCACCACCGCGAGGTACCCGGGCAGCCGTCCGTCGTCCACGTAGGCCTCGAACAGCCGGTCGATCCGCTTCAGCCGATTTGCGTCGAACCCCGCCGAAGACGGGTCGGTCTCCACGTTCATGCCGGCGACATTACGCCCTTTCGCGCGCCCGCTCGGCGGCCTTCTCCTCGCGCCACGCCTCGTCGTTCTTGCCCTCGCGCCAGTAGCCGGAGATCGACACCGACTCCTTCGCCACGCCGCGCTCGGCGAAGAGGTACCGCCGCAGCTCGCGCACGAACCCGGCCTCGCCGTGGACGAACGCGTGCACGTCGTTCCCCGGCCACGGCAGCGCCTTCACGACGGCCGCCAGGTCTGCACCTGACGAACGGTGCAGCCAGGTGATCTGCGCGTCGGCCTTCGTCACGAGAGGCTGCTCCTCCGCCGCGTCGGACACGAGCAGGAACACGTGCGCCCGCGCGCCCGCCGGCATGACCTCGAGCGACGCGGCGATGGCCGGCAGCGCGGCCTCGTCGCCCACCAGCAGGTGCCAGCCGGCGTCGGCGCGTGGCGCGTAGACGCCACCGGGGCCGGAAAGCAGCAGGTCGTCGCCCGGCTGCGCCCGCATGGCCCACGGACCGGCCAGCCCTTCGTCGCCGTGCACCACGAAGTCGAGCACGAGTTCGCCGGCCGTCGCGTCGTACGAGCGGACCGTGTACGAACGCATCCGCGGGCACTGCTCACGTGGCAGCTCCGCGCGAATGCGCTGCAGATCGAACGGCTCCGGGTACTCGACGCCGGGCACCTTGAAGATCACCTTCACGTACGCGTCGGTGAAGTCGTTGGGCGTGAAGTCACGCAGACCCTCGCCTCCGGCCACGATCCGGATCATGTGCGGGGTCAGGTTCTCCTTGCGCAGAACCGACAACCGCACAGCCGGTTTCCCCTTGCGCGCCGGAGCTTCGGCCATCGGACACCACCCATTCACTAAGGCTTGCCTAATCTCGCCTCCACCGTACGCTCCCCTCCCCTGCCCGCCCAGTGCGGCCTCGGTCCCCACGGAAAACGCCTCAGGCCGCAGCGCGCGGATCACTCACCCGGGTGTTCTGGAACGCCGTGATCAACCAGCCCGGTTCCGCGCGGACCAGCACGAACGTCACCGTGCTCTCCCGGCCCTGGGCCACGGCGTCTCCCCCGTCGAGCGCCGAAGCCCCGCCGGAAACCACGACCGCCACGCCGTCGCTGGGAAACCGCACCGACGCGTCGCCCATCCCGCTGAGCGTGGACCCTCGCAGCGGCCCCTCGAACAACGCCCGGTGCGAGCTCTCGATCAGCGCGCGGCCGGTCAGGCGCATCCCGAAGAACGTCACGTAGTCGGCGTCCTCGGTGAACAACCCCGCGTAGGCGGCGGCATCGCCGCTGTTAAGACGGCGCTGGAGATCCTCGCCGCGGAAGGCTTCGAAGCCGTGTCGATGCGGCGGATGGCGCAGCAGCTGGAGACGGGGCCAGCGTCGCTGTACGCGCACGTGGCCAACAAGGAAGAGCTCGACGAGCTCATGCTCGACGCCGTGCTCGGTGAGGTCCCCATCCCGGAGCCCGACCCGCAAACCTGGGCCGAGCAGGTGAAAGAGCAGGTGCGCCACCAGGTCCGCGCCATGGTGGCGTACCCGGGCATCGCGAAGGTCGCGTGGAACACGCCGGTGCCGG
Source organism: Amycolatopsis sp. NPDC004368 (assembly GCF_053602515.1). Classification (NCBI taxonomy): domain Bacteria; kingdom Bacillati; phylum Actinomycetota; class Actinomycetes; order Pseudonocardiales; family Pseudonocardiaceae; genus Amycolatopsis; species Amycolatopsis sp. NPDC004368. The sequence goes on from NZ_JBSGDT010000007.1 coordinate 11,959, forward strand.
TCACGCCCCACTCACTGCGCCAGGGCGAGGCGATGCTCGCGCTGCTGCGCGCCGGCGGGCTGGACCTGAAGCAGGCGGTGTTCGCGGGTGACGCGTTGAGCTTGTACGCCAAGGCGTTCGCCTACGAGGCGAGCAGCTGGACGTTCGGCGACTACGACGAGGCCGAAGTCGCCGAACGCGGGCGGCAGATGGCGGAGTACATGCGGTCCCTGCCGGCCGGTGCGTTCCCGAACCTGTTGCAGTCGGGGCAGTTCTTCACCGGCGAGACGAGCAAGGACCGCTTCCAGTTCGCCCTCGCGATGTTCGTGGGCGGGCTGGAAAGCCTCGTCAGGGCGTGAGCACGATCTTGCCGCGGGTGTGGCGCTGTTCGAGCTCGCGGTAGGCGTCCTGCACCCGCGCGAGCGGGTAGGTGGCCGCGATCGGGACCTCCAGCAGGCCCTTGTCCACCAGCGCGGCGAGGTCACGCATCACCTCGGCGCTCGCGGCGGCGGAGTTGCCTTCCGTCTTCACGTTGTACTTCTGGGCCGCGGCGAAGTCGATCACGGTGTCGATCCGTCCTGTGTAGACACCCAGGCGCAGTGCGAGCTCGACGTAGCCGTTGCCGTAGGTGTCGATGAACGCGTCGACCTTGCCGCCGGTGACCTCACGAACGCGCTCTTCGAGCCCCGCGCCGTACGCCACCGGCACCACGTCTTGCTCCCGCAGCCACGCGTGGTTGGCCTCGCTCGCGATGCCGACCACGGTCGCGCCGGTGAGCTTCGCGAGCTGCACCACCAGCGAGCCGACGCCACCCGCCGCCCCGGACACCACGAGCGTGTCGCCGTCGCGCAGGTGCACCGCGCGCACGGCGGCGTACGCGGTGGTCCCGGCGACGAACAGGCCACCGGCCGCCTCCCACGACACCCCGCTGGGCTTCGGCGTCAGGTTCGCGGCCTCGACCACCACGAACTCGGCCTGGCTGGCGCGCGTCTCCACGAAGCCGACGACCTCGTCCCCGACCTCGATCTCCTCGACGTCCGGCCCCAGCTCGGCGACCACGCCGGCCAGGTCACTGCCCTGGCCGGAGGGGAACGTCGAGGGCCACTGCTGCGCGAACACCCCTTCGCGGATGGCTGCTTCACCGGGGTTGATCCCGGCGGCCTTCACCGCGACGAGCACCTGTCGGGGGCCGGGCACAGGCCGGGCGACGTCGTCCACCCGCAGCACGTCGATCCCGCCGTGTTCGCTGTACCTGACCGCCTGCGGCATGCGCGACTCCCTCGCTCGTCGATACTTCGACCAACGAACCAACGCCCCGCTTTATTTCCGCTCAGCGAAACTTCAGCCGACGAGCCGGCGGACAACACCGTCGGCGAGCAGCCGCCCGCGATCCGTCAACACGGCGCGGCCGCGACTGTCCAACACGGACGGTTCCAGCAGCCCCTCCGCCGCGGCGGCGCGGGCCTCGGCGACTCCGGCGGCGTCGAGCGCGTCGAGGGAGAGCCCTTCGGCCACGCGGAGCTCCAGCATGATCCGCTCCAGGTGCCGGTCTTCGTCGGTGAGCAGCTCGCGGCCGGCCTCGGGGCTGTGGCCCTCGGCCAGCAGCGACGCGTACTTGGCCGGGTGCTTGACGTTCCACCAGCGCACGCCGCCGACGTGGCTGTGCGCGCCGGGGCCCGCGCCCCACCAGTCGCCGCCCTGCCAGTACCCCAAGTTGTGGCGGCAGCGCGCGTCCTCGCCGGAAGCCCAGTTGGACACCTCGTACCAGCGCAGGCCCGCGGCCGAGAGCACGGAGTCGATCATCTCGTAGTCGGTGGCCAGCACGTCGTCGTCGGGCGCGGGCAGCTCGCCGCGGCGCACCCGACGGGCGAGCGCGGTGCCCTCCTCGACGATCAGGGCGTACGCCGACACGTGGTCGACCCCGGCCGACAGCACGGCGTCGAGCGAGGCCCGCAGGTCCTCCGGCCGCTCGCCCGGCGTGCCGTAGATCACGTCGAGGTTCACGTGCTCGAACCCGGCGGCCCGCGCCTCCCGGGCGGCGTCGACGGGCCGCCCGGGCGTATGCACGCGGTCGAGCACCTGCAGCACGTGCCGCGCCGCCGACTGCATCCCCAGCGACACCCGCGTGTAGCCGGCCGCGCGGATGCGCTCGAAGAACTCCGCCGACGTCGACTCCGGGTTCGACTCAGTGGTCACTTCCGCGCCCGGCGCCAGCCCGAACGCACCCCGCACGACGTCGAGCACCTCGGCGAGCCCGATCGCCCCGAGCAGCGACGGCGTGCCGCCACCCACGAACACGGTCTCCGCGGCCGGCGGCTCCCCCAGCACCCGCGCCGCCAGCTCCAGCTCCCGGCGCAACCCGTCCAGCCACGACCGCGGCGACGCCGCCGACCCCAGCTCACCGGCGGTGTAGGTGTTGAAATCGCAGTACCCGCAGCGCGTCGCGCAGAACGGCACGTGCACGTACACACCGAACGGCCGCTGCCCGAGGCCTTCCAGGGCGGTTTCGGGCAATCCGGTCTCGGCAGGCACTGCGGTTGCTTCAGGCACGACGTCCATTGTCCCCGCGCCGGTCCCGAGCCCCTGGCCCACCCACACGGAACTTCGGCCACCGAACGAAGCCCACCGACTCCACGCCCGCCGCGAATCCCGCGCCCACGACGGCCCGCTACCACCACACACGACACCAAACCAGCAGGCCGCGGCCACCCTCCACCCACACCGGCGCCCCGCACGCAAGCCCCGGCAGCCGGCTCTCCCACGATCCGGACACGCTTGGACCACCTTCTGGACGCGTGGTTATCTGGCCCGGTGAGTCCTGCCGGTGTCCCTCTCGTGGCGCGCCGCCACGTCGACCTTCTGCGGGTCGCGAGCGCGCTCTGCCGGCCTGTCCGCTGACTCCCGACGCCCGACCAGCCCACCACAAGCCTGGATTGCCGGCGCCGGACCCGCCGCTGAAGCCTGCCAGGAGCACCGCGGCGTCCGGAGCCACGAACCGGAGGACTTCTCATGGCCTCACCCACGCGTGAAACCCCCGCGAAGAGCCGCCCGCGGCAGAAGCGCGGCGAGGGACAGTGGGCGCTCGGCTACCGAGAGCCGCTGAACCCCAACGAGCGGTCGAAGAAGGACGACAACCCGCTCAACGCCCGCGCGCGCATCGAGAACATCTACGCCCGCGGCGGCTTCGACTCGATCGACCCGGGTGACCTGCGCGGCCGGTTCCGCTGGTTCGGCCTGTACACGCAGCGCCAGGAAGGCATCGACGGCGGCCGCACCGCCACGCTCGAGCCCGAGGAGCTGGACGCGCGCTACTTCATGATGCGCGTGCGCCTCGACGGCGGCCTGCTCACCACGCACCAGCTCGCCGTGCTGGCCGAGATCTCGCAGACGCACGCGCGCGGCACCGCCGACATCACCGACCGGCAGAACATCCAGTACCACTGGATCCGGATCGAGGACGTCCCCACGATCTGGCAGAAGCTCGAGAACGCCGGCATGACCACCATGGAGGCGTGCGGCGACAGCCCCCGCGTGATCCTGGGCTCGCCCGTGGCGGGCATCGCGGCCGACGAGATCATCGACGGCACGCCCGCCATCGAGGAGATCAAGCGCCGCTTCATCGGCGACCCGCAGTACGCGAACCTGCCGCGCAAGTTCAAGACCGCCGTGTCGGGCCAGGCCGACGTGGCGCACGAGATCCACGACGTCGCGTTCGTCGGCGTCAACCACCCCGAGCACGGCCCCGGCTTCGACGTCTGGGTCGGCGGCGGCCTGTCGACCAACCCGATGATCGGCCAGCGCCTCGGCGCCTGGGTGCCGCGCGACGAGGTGCCGGACGTGTGGGAAGGCGTGATCAGCGTCTTCCGCGACTACGGCTACCGCCGCCTGCGTTCGCGCGCCAGGATCAAGTTCCTGGTGAAGGACTGGGGCGCCGCGAAGTTCCGCGAGGTGTTGGAGGAGAAGTACCTCAAGCGGCCGCTGCTCGACGGCCCCGCGCCCGACGTGCCGCCCGCACCGATCGACCACGTCGGCGTGCACAAGCAGGTCGACGGCAAGTTCTACGTCGGTGCCGCTCCCGTCGCGGGCCGCGTGAACGGCGAGACGCTGCTGGCCGTGGCCAAGGCGGCCGAACGCGCCGGGTCCGAGCGCGTGCGCCTCACGCCGCAGCAGAAGCTCGTGGTCCTCGACGTGCCCGAAGCCGAGGTGCCGGGGCTGGAGACCGAGCTGACGGAGCTGGGCCTGCCCACCAAGCCCTCGCCGTGGCGGCGCAACGTGATGGCGTGCACCGGGCTGGAGTTCTGCAAGCTCGCGATCGTCGAGACGAAGGCCCGCGCCCAGGCCCTGGTCACCGACCTGGAGAAGCGCCTGGCCGACGTTCAGGACGGCCTCGACAACCCGGTGAGCGTGCACCTCAACGGCTGCCCCAACTCGTGCGCCCGCATCCAGACCGCCGACATCGGGCTCAAGGGCCAGATCGTCACCGACGCCGACGGCCGCCAGGTCGAGGGCTTTCAGGTGCACCTGGGCGGCGGGCTCGGTCTCGACGCCGGGTTCGGCCGCAAGCTGCGTGGCCACAAGGTCGTCGCCGACGAGCTGGTGGACTACGTCGAGCGCGTGGTCCGCGCCTACCTCGCCGGCCGCGAGCCCGGCGAGCGCTTCGCGCAGTGGGCCGGGCGGGCCGACGAAAGCCGGTTGCAGTGACCTCGACCGAGCGCGCGGTGCCCTACTACTGCCCGTTCTGCGGCGACGAGGACCTGCGTCCGGCCGAGGACGGCTGGCTCTGCAGCGCCTGCCGGCGCGGGTTCTCGGTGCAGTTCCACGGATTGTCCCTACCGGAGGAGTCACTCGGATGACGGCCACAGCTGACCACCGGACCCTGGCCGAGCACGCGGAGAAGGAGCTGGCGCAGGCCACGGCGGATGAAGCCCTGCGCTGGACGGTCGAGCACTTCGGCGACGACTTCATCGTCGCGTCGAACATGCAGGACGCCGTGCTCATCGACCTCGCCACCCAGGTCAAGTCCGATGTGGACGTACTCTTCCTCGAGACCGGCTACCACTTCCCGGAGACGATCGGCACGCGCGACGCCGTGCAGACGGTGTACCCCGACGTGAAGATCGTCAACGCCCAGGCTGCGCAGAGCGTGGCCGAGCAGGACGCCGAGTACGGCAAGAACCTCTTCGAGCGCGACGCCACGCAGTGCTGTTTCCTGCGCAAGGTCGTGCCCCTGCGCGACACGCTGTCGAAGTACTCGGCGTGGGTCACCGGCGTGCGCCGGGTGGACGCGCCGACGCGCGCGAACACCCCGATCGTCACCTGGGACGAGCGCAACGGCCTGGTGAAGATCAACCCGCTCGCCGCGTGGAGCGACGCCGAGTTCAACGGCTACATCCGCGACCACGGCGTGCTGGAGAACCCGCTCGTGCCCGTGGGCTACCTGTCGATCGGCTGCGCGCCGTGCACGGCGAAGGTCGAGCCGGGGCAGGACCCGCGCAGCGGCCGCTGGGCCGGCCAGGCGAAAACCGAGTGCGGACTGCACGGCTGATGGCGACCACAGAAGGACCGATGACCACACTCGAACCCGCGGCCGATGCCGCCGTGGACAATCTCGCCGCACTCGAATCCGAGGCCATCCACATCTTCCGCGAGGTCGCCGGCGAGTTCGACCGGCCGGTGATCCTCTTCTCCGGCGGCAAGGACTCCACGCTCCTGCTGCACCTGGCGATCAAGGCCTTCTGGCCGGCGCCGGTGCCGTTCCCGCTGCTGCACGTGGACACCGGGCACAATTTCGACGAAGTGCTCGCCTTCCGCGACCACGTCGTGCGGAAGCACGGCCTGCGGCTGGTCGTGGCGAAGGTGCAGGACTGGATCGACGACGGCCGCCTCGAAGAGCGCGCCGACGGCCTGCGCAACCCGCTGCAGACCACCCCGCTGCTCGACACGATCTCGGAGAACAAGTTCGACGCGGTGTTCGGCGGCGGCCGCCGCGACGAGGAACGCGCGCGGGCCAAGGAGCGGATCTTCAGCCTGCGCAACGCGTTCGGCCAGTGGGACCCGCGCCGGCAGCGCCCGGAGCTGTGGAACCTCTACAACGGCCGCCACCGCCAGGGCGAGCAGGTGCGGGTGTTCCCGCTGTCGAACTGGACCGAGGCGGACGTGTGGAACTACATCGCCCGCGAGAAGGTCGAGCTGCCCTCGATCTACTACGCCCACCGGCGCGCGGTCTACCAGCGCGACGGCATGTGGCTCACCGAAGGCCCGTGGGGCGGCCCGCGGGCCGGTGAGGACGTGCGTGAGCTGAGTGTGCGCTACCGGACCGTCGGCGACGGCTCGTGCACCGGCGCGATCGAGTCCACCGCGGTGAGCGTGGCCGACGTGATCGCGGAGGTGTCGGCGTCGCGGCTGACCGAGCGCGGCGCGACGCGGGCGGACGACCGGATGTCGGAGGCGGCGATGGAAGACCGCAAGCGGGAGGGCTACTTCTGATGAGTTCGCTGCTGAGGCTCGCCACGGCGGGCAGCGTCGACGACGGCAAGTCCACGCTCGTCGGACGCCTGCTCTACGACACGAAATCGGTGCTGGCCGACCAGCTCGACGCCGTCACGCGCGCGTCCGTCGACAAGGGACTGTCCACGCCGGACCTGTCACTGCTCGTCGACGGGCTGCGCTCCGAGCGCGAGCAGGGCATCACCATCGACGTGGCCTACCGCTACTTCGCCACCCCGCGGCGCTCCTTCGTGCTCGCCGACACCCCGGGACACGTGCAGTACACCCGCAACACCGTCACCGGCGCGTCGACCGCGCAGCTGGCCGTGCTGCTGGTCGACGCGCGCAAGGGCGTGGTGGAGCAGACTCGGCGCCACGCCGCGGTGCTGGCGCTGCTGGGCGTGCCGCGGCTGGTGCTTGCGGTGAACAAGATCGACCTCGTGGACCACGACGAGGAGACGTTCTCCGTCATCGCCAAGGAGTTCACCGCTCACGCCGAGTCGCTGGGCTACGACCGCGGCTCCGTCGTCACCATCCCGGTGTCCGCGCTGGAGGGCGACAACGTCGCCACCCACTCCGAGCGCACCCCCTGGTACGACGGCCCGACGCTGCTGGAGCACCTGGAGACGGTGCCGGTCGCACCCGACCCGCACGAGGCGGCGTTCCGCTTCCCCGTGCAGTACGTGATCCGGCCGCGCACGCCCGAGCACCTCGACTACCGCGGTTACGCCGGCCAGATCGCCGCCGGCACCATCCGCCCGGGCGACGAGATCGTGGTGCTGCCCGCGGGATTGCGCAGCACGGTCGAGCGCATCGACACCGCCGACGGCCCCCTCGATGAGGCCGGAGCCGGCACGTCGGTGACGCTGCTGCTCGCCGACGACCTCGACATCTCACGCGGCGACCTGATCGCCGTGGCCGATCGTCAGCCCCGGGTGACCGACGAGCTCACCGCGACGCTGTGCTGGCTGTCGTCGAAGCAGCTCAAGCCGGGCGCGCGGGTGCTGGTCAAGCACGGGACCCGCACCGTGCAGGCCATCGCCACCGAGCTCACCGCACGCTTCGACGAGCAGACGCTGTCCAGTGTGGACTCTCCGGAGTCGTTGGACCTCAACGACATCGGCCGCGTCGAGCTGCGCTTGGCCGAGCCGCTGAGTGTGGACGACTACACCGAGAGCCCGCGCACGGGCGCGTTCCTCGTGATCGACCCGAAGGACGGCGACACGCTCGCCGCCGGGCTGGTCGGCGAACGGTTCTCGTGACCGTCCCCCTCGTCCCCGTCGCGCACGGCAGCCGCGACCCCCGCTCGGCCGCGACCGTGCGGGGGCTCGTGGAGCGCGTGCGCGAGCTGGCGCCGCACATCGAGGCCTGCGAGTCGTTCCTCGACCTCTCCGAACCGCGCGTGACCGACGTGCTGCGGCGGCTCCACGCGCAGGGGCACCGCTCGGCCGTCGTGGTGCCGCTGCTGCTCGGCAGCGCGTTCCACGCGCGGGTGGACCTGCCCGCGCTCGTCGCCGAGGTCCAAGCCGGCTGCCCGAATTTCGACGTGCGGGTGTCCGACGTGCTCGGCGTCGACCCGGTGCTGGAACGCGTGGCGCTCGACCGGCTCTCCGGCGCCGGCCTGGGCTCTGGTGACGGGGTTGTGGTGAGCGCGGTCGGTTCGTCGAACGCCGGGGCCAACGCCGCTGTGGCCGACCTGGCCGCGAGGTGGGAAGGCGAGCTGGGGTTGCCGGTCACCGAGGCGTTCGCGAGTGCCGCGGTGCCCGATGTGCCCGCCGCCGTGGCGCGGTTGCGGGCGCGCGGCGCGCGGCGGATCGCCGTGGCCTCGTGGTTCCTCGCGCCCGGGCTGCTGCCCGACCGGATCGCGGAGCTCGCGCGGGAGGAGGACCGGGCCGTGTTCCTCGCCGAACCCCTGGGCACCGACCCGCGCGTGGCCGCCGCCGTGCTGAACCGCTACGCCGAGGTCGTGACGCGGATCCCGCTGTAGCGAGTCCGGCGCACGTCACAAGCTCCTTCGCGGGCCCGTGTGCGAGGGTGGTGCCATGGTTGACGAACTGGTGCACTACGACGTGGTGGGCGGCACCGCCACGATCACCCTCGACTCCCCGCACAACCGCAACGCGCTCTCCGCGCAGCTGCGCCGCGAGCTGTCCGCTTCGCTCGACAAGGCGCGCGAGGACGACGCCGTGCGCGTGGTGCTGCTGACCCACACCGGCCCGGTCTTCTGCGCCGGGATGGACCTCAAGGAGGCCCGCGGCGCCGGGGCGGGCGACCAGGGCGTGAACGAGTTCCCGAAGATCCTCGACCAGCTGTGGACGAGCCCGAAGCCGGTGGTCGCGCGGCTGGCCGGGCCCGCGCGCGCCGGCGGCATCGGCATGGTCGCCGCGTGCGACATCGCCGTGGCGGTGCCCGAGGCGACCTTCGCGTTCTCCGAAGTCCGCATCGGCGTGATCCCGGCGGTGATCTCGCTGACCGTGCTGCCGCGGCTCAACCCCCGTGCCGCGCACGAGCTCTTCCTCACCGGCGACGTGTTCGACGCCCGGCGCGCCGTGGAGATCGGCCTGCTCAACGCCGCGGTGCCCGCCGCGGAGCTCGACGAGACGGTGGCCCGCTACCTCAAGTCGCTGACGCTGGGCGGGCCGAAGGCCCTGGCCGCCACCAAAACGCTGCTGAGCAAGCCCCGCCCGGCCACTCCGTCGGAAGGCTTCGCGGCGATGAACGAGCTGTCGGCCGGGTTCTTCGCCTCCGACGAAGGCCAGGAAGGCATCCTCGCGTTCGCCCAGAAGCGCAAGCCCAACTGGGTCCCCGAGGACTGACTCGGTTTCTCGGTCCCCGTGGTGACGGGGACCGAGACGTCACGAGTCGGCGAGCACGACCGTGAGGCGCCACGAGTCCGCGGTGCCCTCGGACGGGCCCAGCGCCCGCTGGGCGTCGGAGAGCACGCTGCGGATCGCGAGGTAGGTCTTCGGCTCGGCCTGGCGCAAGGCTTCCGAACCGCGCCAGATCAGCACGTGCTCGCCCGCGGGCAGCCACGACAGGTCGGTGAGCATGTCGTACAACGCGTCGAGGTTGCGGCCGAAGTAGTCCGGAAAGGACATCGCCTTCGCGATCGCGTCGAGCGTCGAGGCCTTGTCGGCCGTGCGGCCGTCGACCAGGTGGGGGAACGCGCCCCGCGCGTAGGCCGCGTCTGCGGCGGCCCGCGCCTCGCCCGCCGCCGTCACCGGTTCGGGTCCACGACGACGAACGACGCGTAGTGGTCGTCGGTGTAGAACAGTTCCTTCGCCTGCCCGGTGACCAGGCGGCGCGGGCCGCGGTCGGGGCTCTTCGGCGTCTTCACGGTGTACTCGTGGTAGTAGCCCGATTGCTTCCGCGGCAGCACTTTCTCGCGATTCTCGAACACGACGTCGTCGTTGCGCGGATAGGGGTACGGGCCGCCCGCCTGGATCAGCTTCCACGTGTCGCGCGCCTGGGAGGGCAAGCCGGACAACGGTTTCACCGGCAACCCCGAGTCACTGCCGGGCAGCTTGGCGGCGACGCCGGAAACACCGGCCGGAGCGGACGTGCCGGGAGCCGGAGCCGACGAGGACGAGTCCCCGATGTTCTCCTTCACCAGCCAGCCGCCGAGCACGAGCACGAGGAGACCGACGAGTGCGGCGGTGATCCGCCTACGGTTGACCATGGTGAGTGAGCCTATGAGGGTGGCTTGTCGTCGTCGCGGGCCGGGCCGAACCAGCGCGCGAAGCGGCCCACGAGCTTGTCGATCAGCCACGCGACGAGCAGGCACAGCGGCACGAGGACGACCATGACCAGCACGAACTGGACGGGGAACCAAGCCTGGGCGAGCCACAGCTCGACCCCGTCCCACCAGTCGGCCAGCCCGTTGAACACCCTGTGAGCCTACGCTCGCCAGGCTGCGTCGGCGCGCCCAGGGGCGGTAGGTTGCTGCCATGTTCGCCGTATACGCGAAGGAACCCAACGCCGATTCCCCGCTCGACTCCCTGGTCGCCGGCGAGCGACCCGAGCCCGAGGTGCCCGAGGGCTGGGTGCGGGTGCACGTCAAGGCCGCCAGCCTCAACATGCACGACCTGTGGACGCTGCGCGGCGTCGGCATCAAACCCGAGCAGTTCCCGATGATCCTGGGCTGCGACGGCGCCGGCATGCTCGACGACGGCACCGAGGTCGTGATCCACTCCGTGGTCAACGCCCCGGGCTGGCAGGGCGATGACACGCTCGACCCGAAACGCACCCTGCTCACCGAGAAGCACCAGGGCACGATGGCCGAGCAGGTCGTGGTGCCCGCGCGCAACGTGGTGCCCAAGCCTGCGGGGCTCACCTTCTCCGAGGCCGCGACGATGGGCACCGCGTGGCTCACCGCGTACCGGATGCTGTTCGTGAAGTCCGGGCTGCGCCCCGGCCAGACGATGCTGGTGCAGGGAGCTTCCGGCGGCGTGTCCACGGCGCTGATCGCGCTCGGGCGCGCGGCGGGCTACCGGGTGTGGGTGACCGGGCGCAGCGAGGAGAAGCGCGCGGTGGCCGAAAGCGTCGGCGCGCACCAGACGTTCGAGTCCGGCGCACGGCTGCCCGAGCGCGTCGACGCCGTGTTCGAGACGGTGGGCAAGGCCACCTGGGCGCACAGCCTCAAGTCGCTCAAGCCGGGCGGCATCGTGGTGGTGTCGGGGGCCACGAGCGGCCCGGACCCGTCTGCCGACCTGCAGCGCGTGTTCTTCCTGCAGCTGCGTGTCGCCGGTTCGACCATGGGTACCCGCGACGAGCTGGCCGACATGCTGAGCTACCTCGACCTCAAGGGGATCAAGCCCCGGATCGGCACCGAACTGCCGCTCACCGAAGCCGCCGAAGGGTTCAAGGCGATACTCGACGGCGACACCGCGGGCAAGATCGTGTTCACCCGCTGAAGTCGACAGAACGCCTCCGGCCTGGGCTTTTCCGTCACGGATCAGCCCGGGCCGGGGCTTGTACGCCACATTTCGTCAACCGTCAACACCCCGAGTTCGCAATCGGCTTGTTACCGCCGAAGTTCGACCAGAACTCGACCTTGAACGGTTAACCTGTAGACATGACCGCATCGAAGCGGCCCGCACCCGCTGTCCGGGGCGGCCGGCCCAGCAGCGAACCGGATCCCGTCCGGGTCTCCTTCCGGCGCTTCGCCGGGGTGCGGACGCGGGTGCTCGAAGTCGGTCCACCCGTGGCCGAGGCACCGAAGCGGTCTCGCAAACACTCCGTCGAGAAGCCCCGCGCACCGCGTCTCGTACTCCTGCACGGCTACTGCGACAGCGCCGACACCTGGCGCCCCGTGCTCACCGAGCTCGCCGCCGCGGGCATCGCGGCCGTCGCCGTGGACCTGCCCGGGTTCGGCGACGCCCAGCCCCTGCGACCCGGCCCGATGCTGCCCCAGCTCGACGCGTTCGCCGGCGCCGTGGTGCGCGAGCAGGCCGTGCTCGGGCCCGTGGTGCTGGCCGGCAACTCGCTCGGCGGCACTCTCGGCCTGCGGGCAGCCCAGAACCCGCGACTGCCGCTCGTCGGCGTCGTGTCCATCGCCGCGCCCGGGTTCGTCGACTCGTGGCTCGTCCGCGCGGTCGCGCGCAACCCGCTGCCCCTGCGGCTGTACTCGGCGCTCCCCCTGCCCGTGCCGGGGTTCCTGGTCCGCGCCGTCGCCGAGCAGGTCGTCCCGCGGCTGCTGTACGCCGACGCGGGCACCGCCGACGCCGGTCAGGTCCGCCGCTTCACCACGCTCTTCCCCGACTACCGCGCCACCACGTCGCGGCTCGAACAAGCGCGCCAGCTCGTCACCGAGCTGGCCGACGCCTACCAGCTCGACCGCGTGCACGTGCCGCTGCTGGTCGTGGCCTGCGGTAAGGACAAGCTCGTGTCCGCGGCCGCCGGACGTCGGCTGCACACGCTCGTGCCCCACAGCCGGCTGCTGGTGCGCGAGGACTGGGGGCACTGCCCGCAGCTGGACAACCCGCCGGAGATCGCCGAGCTGCTCACGTTCTTCGCCGCGGGCGCGGTGCGCAGCGGTGACGACAAGCGGCCGGTTGTTCCTCCCGCGGCGGCCGAGGACACCGCTGCGGGCTGAGCTCCCGCCGGCGGAGACGACATCGGTGACACAGTGGACACGGCCTAGTACGGTGCGCTGCCAGAGCCCGTGACCCGGGCCCGGTTCACGACGTATGAGGAGACAGCGATGTCCGCTCCGCGAAGCCTGGGATCAGGCTCCGGCATCTTCCGGCGCAAACCGATCGAGACGATCGAGAGCGGCGGTGGAGGCGATGGCCTGCAACGCACTCTCGGGCTGCGCCAGCTGACGGCGATCGGCGTCGGCGGCATCATCGGTGCGGGGATCTTCTCGCTCGCGGGCGCCGTGGCGAACCAGACGGCCGGGCCGGCGGTGCTGATCTCGTTCTTGATCGCGGGCATCGCGAGTGCGGCGGCGGCGTTTTCCTACGCGGAGTTCGCCGGGTTGATCCCGCGTGCCGGGTCTGCTTACACGTATGGGTACGCGGTGCTCGGGGAGATCGTCGGGTGGTTCATCGGGTGGGACCTGCTGCTGGAGTACACGGCGATCGTCGCGGTGGTGGCGATCGGGATTTCCGGGTACTTCAACGACTTGCTGGGGTTCATGCACGTGTCGCTGCCGGCTTGGATGTCGGGGGCGCCGGGGACCGAGTCCGAAGGGGTGGCTCCCGGGTCGTACGTGGTGAACCTGTTCGCGGTGGTGCTGTGCTTGCTGATCGCGTTCATTCTCAACCAGGGGATGAAGAACGCTGCCCGGTTCGAGACCTTGCTGGTTTACCTCAAGGTCGGGCTGGTGGTGTTGGTGATCGTGGTCGGGGCGTTCCACATCAAGACGGGGAACTACAGCAACTTCTTCCCGTTCGGTGTGAGTGGCGCGTTCACGGGGGCGGCGACGGTGTTTTTCGCCGTGTTCGGTTATGACGCCATGTCGACCGCGGCGGAGGAGTCGAAGGACTCGCAGAAGCACATGCCGAAGGCGATTCTTTATTCTTTGGCGATTTCGATGGTGTTGTACGTGTTGGCGTGCTTGGTGCTCACCGGGATGGTGAAGTACACGGACATCGATCCTGAGGCGGCGTTCTCGAGTGCGTTCGCGAAGGTCGGCCTGGGGTGGCTGGGCGCGGTGATCGCGGTCGGAGCGATCATCGGGATCTTGACGGTGTTGTTCACGTTCTTGCTGGGGGCGACTCGGGTCGGGTATTCGATGAGCCGGGATGGGTTGCTGCCGAAGTGGTTCGGGAAGACGCATCCGGTGAAGAAGGTGCCTTCGCGGACCACGTGGATCCTCGGCGTGGCGTCGGCGGTGATCGCGGGGTTCCTGCCGATCGGTGAGGCGGCGGAGCTGACCAACATCGGGATCCTGCTGGCGTTCGTGGTGGTCTGCATCGCGGTGATCGTGCTGCGGTACAAGCGGCCGGACCTGCCGCGGACGTTCCGGACGCCGGGCATGCCGGTGGTGCCGATCATCGGCGTGGTGTTCTCGATCTGGTTGATCACGTTCTTGAAGCCCGAGACCTGGTTGCGGTTCGCGATCTGGTTCGTGATCGGGATGGCGGTCTACTTCGGGTACAGCAGGCGGCATTCGGTGCTGGCTCGGGGCGACGCCGAGCCGAGCCAGGGGTCCACTTCGGACTGAGGCCGGGGTCGGTCACGGCCGTTCGACGAGGGTGCGCCGGATGAGCGTGGCGGGCGGCGGCGCCGTCGGGTGGCCGCCCCACTCGATGATCGACCGGGCGACGGCCCGGACCTGGTCGTCGCCGCATGGCCGCCTGCCCGCCACGAGCCGTTCCCGCACCGCGGTGATGCCGTCGGCCGCGTCCTCCAGGGCGACAGCCGACGGCAGCGCGGCGGCCGCGAGCGCGCCCAGCGGCGGCGGATCGGCCAGCGCCGCGGCGAGCACCGTGCGCGTCTCGTGCACCACGCGATAGGTCTCGTCGCGCACGGCCTGGTAGCCGAGTCGAGTGCCTCCGGGCGCCACTGTCGCCCGGAGGTACTCGACGACCTGCCGCGCTGTGGCCGCGAGGTCAGCCTTCGCGGGCAGGGCGTGGCGACCGGGCCACAGCAGGTAGCCGAAGACGAGCGCGACGACGCAGCCCAGCAGCGTGTCCGTGACGCGCACGAGCGGGAACTCCGTGTCCGGCACCGCGATGCACGCGCTGAGCAGGGCCGAGGCGGTCACGCCGACGACACTCAGCGCGTACAGCTTCGGAGCGGCGAGCACCGCGAAACCGATGGACAACGCGGCGACGAGCGCGATGGGCCAACCGGACCCGAACGCCGCCAGCGCCGGCACCGCGACCAGTGCGCCGGCCATCGTTCCGGCGACCCGGTTGACCGTACGCACGAACACCGTGCCGTACTCGGTCCGGACGACGACGGCCACCGTGAGCGGCAGCCAGTAGGCGTGGCCTTCGGGATGCACCACCTCGGCCAGCACGGTCGCGATGCCCACGCACCAGGCCAGCCGCACCCCCGCGAGCAGCACCCGGAGCCGGGCGAGTCCACGCACCGCGATCGCCGCCCGCCGGCGCCACGGAACGACGACCACCACGTCGTGGCCGTGGTGTGCGGCGCGGCCGGCGTCAGCCGGGACGATCCGGCCCTCGTGGTAGCACGCCGTGGCGTGCACCGCGGCCTCCTGCGCGGCGGCCAGGTCGACCAGCAGGTCGCGACGCCGCCCCGGCACCTTCAACCGGTGCCCGAGCACGGCCGCGTGCGCTCTGGCACTGCACGCCGCCAGCTCCACCCGCCGCCGGTGCGCCTGCTCGGTACCGACGACGGCCAGCAGGTCCGCCGACGCGCGGACCACGTCGGCGATGGCGCGCCGCTCGTACCGGCGAGAGGCGAAGAGCCAGGGCGTCAACGCCGGCACCGCGACGATCACCGTGCCCAGCGCGTACCACCCCGTCTGCTGCCACCACGGCAGCGCGAGCCCGCCGAACTGCCCGTACGCCACCCCGATCACGGTCATCACCGCCCCGGCCGTGAACACCGGTCCGATCGCGCCGAGGACCCCGCACACCAGCGCCACGGCGGCCGCCACCCCGACCTGTGCGGCGATCGTGGTGCCCACCGCGCCCAGCCCCAGTCCGAGCACGGCGCCGATCCCCTGCCCGGCCAACGCCATCGCGCGCGTGCGGTACTCGTCCGCGGTCACGAACACCGCCGCGCACGCCGCGCCGAAATACATCAACCCGAGCGCCGCGAGGTCTCCCGTCGCGGCCCCGATCGCCGTGCACACACCGACGGCCGCCACCGTGCGCACCGCCGGGAGGATCGCCCAGCCTCGATCGGCGGGGCGCAGCGCCCGGCGCACGGCCGCCCACTCCTGCGCACCCGCCACGTGCCGCACCTCCCCCGGACCGAAGGTGTGAACACGCTACGCGAACGCGGACCGAAAATGCTCCGGCCCGGGAAGCTCCGCCGCCATCACCCGGCGAGGCCCACGTCCGTCAGCGAAGGCGGTCCAAGCGGTCGGCCGCCGTCCGGGCCTCGGTGCGGAGGCGGTCCATCACCGAGGCCGCGGAGCCGTCGTCGGCGAGCGGGTAGGTCTGGCCGGCCCAGAGCGACATGGCTTCGGGGTCGTCCGCGCGGGCGGCGGCGGCGCGGACGGGCTTGCTGATGTGGTGCAGCTGCGGGTAGGCGGCCGGGGCGTGGGCGGAAAGGTCGCTGAGGACTCGGTTCACCAAACCGCGGGCGGGGCGGCCGCTGAAGGCGCGCGTGAAGGCGGTGAGGCGGCCGGCCTCGGCGAGGGCGCGGCGTTGGGCCGAGGGGGTGCCGGCTTCGGCGGTCTGGAGGAACGCGGTGCCGAGTTGGGCGGCGGAGGCGCCGGCGGCGAGGACGGCGGCGACGTCGGCCCCGTGGACCAAGCCGCCGCTGGCGACCAGGGGCAGGGTGGTGCGCGCCGAGATCAGCCGGAGGAGGGCGAGCAGGCCGTACTGTTCGCCGCCGGCCGGGTTGGTGGTGTCGTCGGTGAAGAGGCCGCGGTGGCCGCCCGCTTCGAAGCCCTGGACGACGAGCGCGTCGGAGCCGCGGGCGGCGGCGAGGTCGGCTTCGTCGGGGCTGGTGACGGTGACGGCGACCTTGCCGCCGGCGTCCTGGATGCGGTGGACCTCGGCCGAGGTGGGGGTGCCGAACGTGAAGGACACCACGGGCACGCGGTGGCGCACCACCACGTCGAGCTTGGCGGGGTACTCGTCGTCGTCCCAGAGCGGTTCGCCAGGCTCGACGCCGTAGCGCAGGGCCTCGGTGAGCATGCGCTCGCGGTGGGCACTCACGTCCACGGTGGAGCGGCTGCCGGGCACGAAGAGGTTCACGCCGAACCTGCCGCCGGTCAGCCCGGCGGTTTCGGTGATCTTCTCCTCGAGCGCCTCGGCCGTGAGGTAGCCCGCGGCGAGGAACCCGAAGCCACCCGCGGACGTGACCGCCGCGACCAGCCGGGGGGTGGTGGGGCCGCCCGCCATCGGCGCCACGATCACGGGGAACTCGAGTTCGTCGAACATGAACCGGAGCCTAGTCCGGGTGAAGGGCGAATACGTTCGCGGCTTCCGGCGTTGCTTGGGGGCATGACCGCAGATCTGGAGCACGTCCGCGCCCTCTCCCGGCAGGAAAACGGCCTCGCGACCCTCTCGACCACCCGCGCCGACGGAACGGTTCACTCGTCCGTCGTGAACGCCGGCGTGTTCGACGACCCCGTCACGGGCAAACCGGGCGTCGCCCTCGTGGCGATGGGCCGCGCGCACAAGCTGAAGCTGCTGCGCGCCTCCGGGCACGCCACGCTGGTGTTCCGCCGCGGCTGGGACTGGGTGTCGGTGACCGGCGCGACCCACCTCATCGGCCCCGACGACCCCGACACCGCGTTCGACCCGGCCGGGCTGCCGACACTGCTGCGTGACGTGTTCAAAGCCGCCACCGGCACCCACGACGACTGGGCCGAGTACGACCGCGTGATGGCCGAGGAGCGCCGCGTCGCGGTGTTCATCGCGGCCGACCGCGTCATCGGCAACCGCTGACCTGCGAGGGCGAGCCCGGACGTCCGGGCTCGCCCGGCCCGGTTACTTCTTGCCCTTGCCGCTGTCCTCAGTGGACAGAGCCGCGACGAAGGCCTCCTGCGGGACCTCGACCCGGCCCACGGTCTTCATGCGCTTCTTGCCTTCCTTCTGCTTCTCGAGCAGCTTGCGCTTGCGGGAGATGTCACCGCCGTAGCACTTGGCGAGCACGTCCTTGCGGATCGCGCGGATCGTCTCGCGCGCGATGATGCGCGAGCCGATGGCCGCCTGGATCGGCACCTCGAACTGCTGGCGCGGGATCAGCTCGCGCAACCGCGTCGCCATGCGGTTGCCGTAGCCGTAGGCCGCGTCCTTGTGCACGATCGCCGAGAACGCGTCCACGGTCTCGCCCTGCAGCAGGATGTCCACCTTCACCAGCTCCGCGACCTGGTCACCGGCCTCTTCGTAGTCGAGCGAGGCGTACCCGCGCGTGCGCGACTTCAGCGTGTCGAAGAAGTCGAAGATGATCTCCGCGAGCGGGATGTTGTAGCGCAGCTCCACGCGGTCCTCGGACAGGTAGTCCATGCCGAGCAGCACACCGCGCTTGCTCTGGCACAGCTCCATGATCGTGCCGACGAACTCGCTCGGCGCGAGGATGCTCACCTTCGACACCGGCTCGTGGACCTCGGAGATCTTGAGCCCGCTCGGCCAGTCGGACGGGTTCGTGACCACGACCTCGCTGCGGTCCTCCAGCACCACGCGGTAGACCACGTTGGGCGCCGTGGAAATCAGGTCGAGGCCGAACTCGCGCTCGAGCCGGTCGCGGGTGATCTCCAGGTGCAGCAGGCCGAGAAAACCACAGCGGAAGCCGAAGCCCAGCGCCACGGACGTCTCCGGCTCGTACGCCAGCGCCGCGTCGTTGAGCTGCAGCTTCTCCAGCGCCTCGCGCAGCTCGGGGTAGTCGGAGCCGTCGACCGGGTACAGGCCCGAGTAGACCATCGGCTTCGGCTCCTGGTAGCCGGCGAGCGGTTCGGTGGCGCCGTGCCGTTCGGAGGTCACCGTGTCGCCGACCTTCGACTGGCGGACGTCCTTCACGCCGGTGATCAGGTACCCCACCTCGCCGACGCCGAGGCCCTTGCTGGGCTTGGGCTCCGGCGAGATGATGCCGACCTCCAGCAGCTCGTGGGTCGCGCCGGTGGACATCATGCGGATCTTCTCGCGCGGCATGATCTTGCCGTCGACCACGCGGATGTAGGTGACGACGCCGCGGTAGGTGTCGTAGACCGAGTCGAAGATCATCGCGCGCGCCGGGGCGTCCGCGTCGCCGACCGGCGCCGGAACCTGCCGCACGACCTCGTCGAGCAGCGCGTCGACGCCCACGCCCGTCTTCGCCGAGACGCGCAGCACGTCGGTGGGCTCGCAGCCGATGATGTGCGCGAGCTCGGCCGAGTACTTGTCCGGGTCGGCCGAGGGCAGGTCGATCTTGTTGAGCACCGGGATGATCTGGAGGTTGTTCTCCAGCGCCAGGTACAGGTTCGCCAGCGTCTGCGCCTCGATGCCCTGCGCGGCGTCGACCAGCAGGATCGCGCCTTCACACGCTTCGAGGGCACGCGAGACCTCGTAGGTGAAGTCCACGTGGCCGGGCGTGTCGATCATGTGCAGCACGTGGTCCTGGCCCTCGACCTGCCAGGGCAGGCGCACGTTCTGGGCCTTGATCGTGATGCCGCGCTCACGCTCGATGTCCATCCGGTCGAGGTACTGCGCGCGCATCGCCCGTTCCTCGACCACGCCGGTGAGCTGCAGCATGCGGTCCGCCAGCGTCGACTTGCCGTGGTCGATGTGGGCGATGATGCAGAAGTTGCGGATCAGTTCCGGCGGCGTGAAGGTGGTGTCGGCGAACGTCTTGGGCGCTGTCACTCGTGTGGTCCTCGGGAAAGGTCGGGGGTGGCCGCTTCCTATCGTCCCATGGACCTCCGGGTGCGGTTGGGGGTCATCCCCGATGCGAGCGCGCCGGGCTCGTGGTGACCTCGAAGGATGAGCACTTCCCACCGTCGGCCGGGCGCGTTCGACAGCGCCTGGGACAACGCCCTCGACCGGGCGTTCGGCCACCCCAGCGGCCTGCTGGGCCGCGTCGGCGGCCGGCTGATGTCCCGCGCCAACGCCGCCACCGAACGTCGTCTCGTGGCGCTGGCCCGCCTCGAACCCGACGAAACCGTGCTGGTCGTGGGCCCCGGCCCGGGCATCGGCCTCGACGAGGCGAGCCGCCTCGCGGGCAGGACCATCGGCGTCGAGCCGTCCGCCGAGATGCGTGCTCTGTGTCACGAACGCTGCGGCGACCGCGTGGAGCTGCGCAGTGGCACGGCGGCGGGCACGGGGTCGCTCGACGCGTCGGTGGACGCCGTGCTCAGCGTCAACAACGTCCAGCTCTGGCCCGACCGCACGGCCGGTTTCACCGAGCTGTTCCGCGTGCTGCGCCCCGGGGGCCGGCTCCTGCTGTCCGCCCACGAGAAGTGGCTGCCCGTCGCCCGCCACGCCCTCGCGGCCGAAGTCACCGCGGCGGGTTTCACGGACCTGCAGACCTGGACCTGGGAGCCGCCGGGCTTCGCCACGCTGGCGGCGCAGCTGAGGGCCCGCAAGCCGTAGCGTCCGGAGTCCCCCGCTTTCGCTGCGATCGGCGACGAAGCGGCGCCGGGCCGGTAGAACGGGAGGGTGATCGACGACGTCTCGTTCCACGACCTCGAGGTTTTCATCGCCTTCGCGCGGCGCGAGCACTTCGCCCAGGCCGGCGAGGACCTGGGGTTGAACACCGCGACGGTGCAACGCAGCGTGCGGGGGCTGGAGCGCAAGCTCGGCGTTGCGCTCGTGGAGCAGGCCGGGCGGCGGATGCGGCTGAGGCACGCCGGGCGCGTTCTCGCGCAGGAGGCGAGCACGGTGCTGCGGGCCCGTTCGGACATCGTCGCGAAGACGCGCGAAGAAGCCGGCGGTCCCCAGCAGGTGCTGCGGATCGCGCACACCTACTCCCTGGGCCTCGGTTTCGTTCCCACGGTGCTGGCGAAGGTCCTCGAACGCCACCCCGACCTGCGGTTCCGTTGCCACCAGACGTCGGCGACGGAGGTGGTGACCCACCTGCTGCGCGGCGACGCCGACGTGATCTTCGGCTCCGCCCCGCCCACCGATCCCGACATCGTGGTGCTGCCGCTGTTCAGCGAGCCGTTGCTGCTCGCCGTGCCGGCCGGCGACCCGCTCGCGGCACACGGCTCGGTGGCGCTGACGACGGCGCGGAACCGGCCGTTCATCGCGATGGCGGCCGGGTCCAGCAGCCGCACGCACATGGCCAACGCCTGCGCCCGCGCCGGCTTCGTGCCGCGGATCGCGGTCGAGGGCAGTGATCCGTTCATCGTCGAGTCGATGGTGGGCGCCGGGCTGGGCGTGTCCGTGGTGCCGGGCCGGATGGCCGACCACCACCATCCCCGCGTGACGCGGATCCCGATCGACGACCGGAGCGGGCACCGCACGGTTTTCCTTGCCCATCACCGGAAATCGGCCGTCGGGACCATGGTCCGCGCGCTCGCGAAGGTCGCGGTGGCGCACGGCAGCACGGTTTGATCATTGTTCAAAACGCAATGATTGGGGCGCGTCCTTGGCGTTGTTCGGCCACGGGGTGCGCGGAATGCTCGCCGCATGCCATTCGTAACAACGCAAGTCTTCTGCGCGAACGTGCGGAAGGCGGCGGACGCTCCGCTGCCCGAAACGGTGTCGCGAGCCGCGCGGCGCAGCATGTTCAACGTGCTGGGCACGGCGATCGGCGCGGCCCGGACCCCCGCCGTCGAGGCTCTGCTCGCCACGGCGGACGAGCTCGGCGCCACCGGGGCCGTGCCGGTGCCCGGGCGGGCGGAGCTGCTCGACCCCGAGTGGGCCGCGACCGTCGTGGGCACCGCCGCCCACCTCGACGACTTCGACGACACCCACCTGACCACGGTGATCCACCCCGGCGCGGCCGTGCTCGCCGCGGTGCTGGCACTGGCGCCCGAAACGGCGCCCGACGGCGCGACCGCGCTCGAGGCGTTCGCACTCGGGTGCGAGGCACAGCTGCGGATCGGCGTCGCGATCTCGCCCAGCCACTACGACTACGGCTGGCACATCACCGGCACGTGCGGCGTGTTCGGCGCGGCCGTTGCCGCCGCGCACCTGCTGGGCCTCGGCTCCGAGCAGCTCGCCCACGCTCTCGGGATCGCCTCGACCGGCACGCTGGGCCAGCGTGAGGCGTTCGGCTCCATGACCAAACCGTTGCACCCGGGCAAGGCCGCCGCCGTCGGCGTCTTCGCGGCGCGCCTGGCCGCCGCCGGGCTGACCGCCCCCGAGGACCCGCTGGGACCCGGTGGCGTGCTGCCGGTGTTTTCCCAGCCCGACTACGACGAGCTGCAGCGCGACTGGTCCGGCACGTGGGAGCTGGAGCACAACGCGTTCAAGCCGTACCCGTGCGGGATCGTCGCGCACCCGGCGATCGACGCGGCGATCGGCGCTTCGGCGGCCGTCGGCGACCCGGGCGCGATCACCGCCGTGCGGATCACCTGTCATCCCCTGGTGCCGGAGCTGATGGACGCCGACCAGTTCCGGACCTACCTGGCTCAGCAGCAGGCGTCGTTGAAGAAGCTGGTGGACCAGCTGGGGCTGGCTTCGCGGTGACGGAAGACCGACAGGAGAGGGAAAAGGTGGACGAGACCCGGTCGCTGGCGGCGTTCGCGTCGGCTCTGGCTCACGAGGACCTGCCGGAAGAGGTGGTGCACGAGGCCCGTCGTGCGCTCGTCGACTGGCTGGCGTGCGCACCCGCGGGCGCCTCCGCGACGGGAACCGGTGCGCTGGTGCGGGTGGCCGGGCGCGTCGGCGCCGGGACCACCACGCTCATCGGTCGCCGCGAACGGGCCTCGGCGCCGTTCGCGGCTCTGGTGAACGGGTTCGCCTCGCACGTCGAGGACTACGACGACACGTTCAACCCCGGCGGCACGACCGTGCACGGTTCGGCGCCGGTGTGGCCGGTGGTGTTCGCTTCGGCCGAGCGGGCACCGATCAGCGGCGCCCGGGCGCTGGCCGCGTTCGTCGCCGGGTTCGAGACGGAGACCAGGGTCGGGCTCGCGGCGGGACCGGAGCACTACGAGGCGGGCTGGCACGTCACCGGCACCACCGGGCACCTGGGCGCGGCGGCCGCCGCCGCGAACCTGCTCGGCCTGGCGCCGGACACGACGGCACAGGCGTTCGGCACGGCGGGCACCCAGGCCGCGGGGCTCAAGAACGTCTACGGCACCGACGGCAAGGCCCTGCACCCCGGCAAGGCCGCGATGGACGGCCTGCTTTCGGCTCTGGCCGCGGCCGAGGGGTTCACGTCGTCCACCGACGTGCTGGAGGGCGTAGCGCGGCTTCCTGGCGGTGCTCTCGCCGGCGCCCAAGCCGGACCGGCTCGCCGAAGGCCTGCGCGAAACGTGGCACCTGCTGGCCAACGGGTACAAGGCGTACCCGAGCGGCTCGCTCACCCATCCCACGCTCGACGCGATCCGGACCCTGCGCGCCCGCCACGGCTTCATGGCCCAGGACGTGTCCGAGGTGGAGGCGCGCGTGCACCCCTACGCCGCGACCGTGACCGGGAAGGTGCGGCCCCGCACGGGCCTCGACGCGAAGTTCAGCCTCACCCACGGCGCGGCGGTGGCCCTGGTGGCGCCGCGGCCGGGACTCGAGCACTTCAGCGACGCCGGCGCGACCGACCCGGTCCTGGCGCAGGTGCGGGACCGGGTCACCGTCGTGGCCGATCCGTCGCTGACGAAGCGCTGCCGTCGTCAC
This sequence comes from Amycolatopsis sp. NPDC004368, assembly GCF_053602515.1. Classification (NCBI taxonomy): domain Bacteria; kingdom Bacillati; phylum Actinomycetota; class Actinomycetes; order Pseudonocardiales; family Pseudonocardiaceae; genus Amycolatopsis; species Amycolatopsis sp. NPDC004368. The sequence goes on from NZ_JBSGDT010000007.1 coordinate 35,277, forward strand.
CGTGGTCGTGTCCGACGGCCGGCGGTTCACCGAGTCCGTGGCGGACAACCGCGGCACCCCGGACAATCCGCTGCCGGACGACGACCTCGCCGCGAAGTTCCTCGACACCGCCTCGCCGCGGTTGGGGACTGTGCGGGCGCAGGAACTGCTCGACCTCTGCTGGCACACCGGCGCGGACGAAGACTTCGCCGAACTGGTCCGGCGGACGGCCCCGTGACCCCGCCGATCGCGATCGTCACGGGCGGCGTGCGCAACCTCGGCCGGGCCATCGCACTCAAGCTCGCCGCCGACGGCTTCGGCGCGGTGGTCACCGCGGGCTCGGACCACGAGACGGCGCGGCAGACCGCCGCGGAGATCGCCGCGCTCGGGGTACCGGCCCTCGGCCTGGTCGCGGACGTCGCCGACCCCGCCGCCGTCGCCGACATGGTCGAACAGGCCGCCGACCTCGGCCCGGTGCGGGTGCTCGTGAACAACGCCGCCCTGCGCACCCGCGTCCCGTTCGACGAACTGACGCTCGCCGAATGGGCCGCGGTGCGCTCGGTGACCCTCGACGGCGCTTTCCACTGCGCCCACGCGGTCCTCCCGCACCTGCGCCACGCCGGCGGCGGCCGCATCCTCTCGATGATCGGCGCCAACGCCCTGCGCGGCGACCCGTCGCGCGTGCACCTGTCCGCCGCGAAGCACGGGGTCGTCGGGTTGACCAAGGCCCTCTCCGCGGCTTACGCCACCGAGGGAATCACGGTGAACGCCGTGTCCCCGGGCCGGATGAACGCTCCGGACGCCGCCTCGTCGGAGGTGCGCCGCGGGCACGTGGCTTCGACGGTCGCGTTCCTCGCGTCCCCGACCGCCGCCCACGTGACGGGGCAGCTGATCTCGGTGGGCCCGCCGGACGCGTGAGACCGGCGGCCTGGACCGGAGCGCCGGAGAACCCGCGGTGCCCCAGGACCAAGGGCAGCAACGGGCGGCTTGCTGCCCGTTGCGCGTGGCCTCGGCGGCCGCGGACACCGGGATTCGGGCCGGTCTCGTCGACGTCCAGGTGGGCCGCTCATCGGGCCTGCTCGCTGGCAACGGACCGCGGTGGTCGTGCCGGCCCGGATCACCTGCGCGGTGGTCCGGGCCGGCGGCCGCGGCACAGCCCTGGCCGGCGCACTCACGGCCCGTCCAGACCGGTCCAGCTGCGCGCGCGACGAGCCGCTGCTCGATCGCACCATCGGCCCCGGGCCCAGCGCGGATCCCGGCGCAGCGAGCGGTCGGCCGGCACCAGACCAGCACGATGCGCGCCCCATCCGCGTCCGGTGCCGGCGGCCGCGGCACCGCCTGGCCGGCGCACCCCACAGCCCGCGCAGTCCGGCACCGCCGCTCGCGCCACCAGCAGCAGGTCGACCCCACCACCGGCTCGGGCCTAGCGCGGATCCCGGCGCAGCGGATGACCGGGCCGACACGCGCACGAGCACGATGCGCATCCCATCCGGGTCCGACCGGACCGGATCACTCGCCCGGTGATCCCTAGTCCGGAACCGGCGGCCGCGGCACCGTTCCGGCCAGCGCACCCCACAGCCCGCGCAGTCCGGCCCCGCCGCTCGCGCCACCAGCAGCAGGTCGACCCCACCACCGGCCTCGGGGCTAGCGCGGATCCCGGCGCAGCGGGTGGTCGGCCGGCACCTGCACCAGCACGATGCGCATGCCGTCCGGGTCGGTGATCCAGGCCTCGTCGAGGCCCCACGGCTCGCGTTGCGCCCCGCGGACCGGCGTGACGCCGCGGGCGGCCAGTTCCTCCAGCGCCGCCGGCAGGTCGGGGACCTGCAACCAGATGTCGACGGCCGGCGAAGGCGCCGCGTCGTTGCGGCCGACGACCTCGATCGAGCCGCCGCCCGCGAAGAAGACCGTGCCGCCGGGGAACTCGCGCTGGATGGCCAGCCCGAGCGTGTCGCGGTAGAACGCGGTGGAGACCTCCGGGTCGCGCGGGTGGATCAGGACCCGGCTGCTCAGTACGTGCATGCGTCCTGCCTACCGGAGCGACTCAGGCCACCGCAATCGCGACGATCCCGGCCAGCACCACCACCGACCCCGCCAGCCGGCGCGCCGCGTTGCGCTCGCCGAGCACGAACCACGCCGCCAGCCCGCCCAGCACGATCGACAGCTCCCGCGCCGGCGCGACCAGGCTGACCGGCGCCAGCCGCAGCGCGTACAGCACCAGCAGGTACGCCGCGGGCGAAGCGATCCCGACGATCAGCGTCTCCTTGCGGTGCTCCCGCCACAGCTTCGCCACCTCCGCGCGGTCACGCAGCGCGGCGGGCGCGAGCAGCGCGCTCTGCACCACCGCACCCATGCCGAAGTACACGAGCGGCGGGACGGCGAGCGTCGTCACGGAGTGGGCGTCCCACAGCGTGTAGGCCGCGATCGTCGCCCCGGTGAGCACGCCGTAGAACACGCCCGCGCGCTGGGCTTTCGGGTCTCCCCCGCTGCCACCGAGGCTGATCACGAGCACGCCCGCCACCACCAGCAGCGCCCCGACCAGCCCCAGCACCCCGGGACGCTCGTGCAGCACCAGCACAGCCGCCAGCACCGACAGCAACGGCCCGGTGCCGCGCGCCAGCGGGTACACGATCGACAGGTCCCCCACCACGTACCCGCGCTGCAACACGGTGCCGTACCCCACGTGCAGCACGGCCGTCACCACCGCGGCGAGCAACCAAGTCCACTGTGGACGCTCATTTTCGACCAGCAGCAAGGTGATCGTCACGGGAACCATCAAGACGGCCGACACGGTGTAGTACAGCCACACGAACCGCGGCCCACCGAAGGTCACCCGCTTGGCCGCGAGGTTCCACCCCGCGTGCACGACCGCGGCGACGAGGACGAACGACAAAGCAGTGGTGTTCACCGGACCCCTTCGAGTCCCCCGCGCACGCGAGAGACCGGGTCCTCCAGGCTTTTGTCCCGTCAGATGAACGGCGGGCTTCCGGCCGCGCCGACGGTGCCGCTCGGACCAGCCCCGCCGGCCCTGGTTGTGGTGTGCTGCTTGTTCGCGCGAGCCGGCGGCGGAACCCTAGGCACTACCACCGCCCAGCATAGCCGAAGCGATCACGCCGGGCCGCCCACAGGGCCCGCGAGCAGGCCTGTTAGCATTTCCGTTCGTTGCCGTGCGGCTTTCCGTCAGGGAGGAAACCCGGCTGCGCCTGCTTCTCCGCTTCAGGCGCCCGGAGCCACTTCACCGCGGCAGCGACCTTCACCGAGACGAAAGCAGGACGCCTTCATGGCCAACATCAAGTCCCAGATCAAGCGCATCACCACCAACGAGAAGGCCCGCCAGCGCAACCTGGCCATCCGCTCCTCGGTGAAGACCGCGATCCGCAAGTTCCGCGAAGCCGCCGAGGCCGGCGACAAGGACAAGGCCCTCGAGCTCCAGCGCGACGCGGCCCGCAAGCTCGACAAGGCCGTCACCAAGGGCGTCATCCACGCCAACCAGGCCGCCAACAAGAAGTCGGCGCTCGCGAAGCGTGCGAACCAGCTCTGAGCTGATCGCGTTCAGTCAGACCTGAAGAGGCCCGGTGATCGGCTGGTCACCGGGCCTTTTTCGTGCCATCGCAGCCGCCCGCGCTCGACGACGCCGGGCCGTGTTCCGACAACCTGGACCAGCGGATCGCCGAGCGCTTCCCCGCCCGGCCTGCAGGCACCTCAGCCCGCGCTCCACGGCGTGCTCCACCGCACGCCGGGCCAGCCTCCCGACAAGTCAGGCCGCTGATCACCAAGCGTTTCCCGCCCAGCCCGCAAGCACCTCAGCCCGCCCTCCACAGCATCCTCGGCTCCGCCGCTGAGCCGGCCGTTCCGACGACTCGGGCCCGGCCAGCCGTCACTGAGCATTTCCGGCCAAGCCCGCTCGCAGCTCAGCTCGCGCTCCACAGCGTGCTCAATTGCACGCTGAGCCCGCCGTCCGACGAAGTCAGGCCAGCCCATCACCGAGCATTTCCCGCCCAGCCGGGACCCACCTGAGCCCTGCGCTTCGCTTGGACGAGAAGGCTGGGCCCGGAAGCCGAAAAGGCGATCAATCCCGGACCTGCGACCGCGCAGCCTCCGGCGCGGCTAGCGACCGGCCCCGCATGGCGCTTGCGGCCGACTCAGCCCGCGTGCCGACAGCCCGAACCCCGCCTGAGCAGGGTCAGCGTTCACCCTTCGCGGCCACGACCTCGACCACCGCGCGTTCCAGCGCGTAGTCCGCGTCGGCCGCCGCGCCCTTGACCTCGGCGTTCAGGCGGGCGACCACGCGCATGGCGGTGGCGAGGCCGTCCTGGTTCCACCCGCGCGACTGGCCCTGCGCCTTGCGGATCTTCCACGGCGGCATGCCCAGCTCGCCCGCCATCTGGTTCGGGTTGCCGCGGCCGGCCGCGGACACGCGCGCGATGGTGCGGACCGCGTCGGCGAGGGCGTCGGCGACCAGGACGTGCGGCACGCCCAGCTGCATGGCCCAGCGGAGCGACTCCAGCGCCGCCGCGTAGTCGCCGCCGACGGCCTTCTCGGCCACGGCGAAGCCGGTCACGTCGGCGCGGCCCGTGTGGTAGCGGCGCACGGCCTGCTCGTCGACCACGCCGCCGGTGTCGGCGACGAGTTGCGTCGCCGCGGAGGACAGCTCGCGCAGGTCCGAGCCGACGGTATCCATCAGCGCCAGCACGCCCGCCGCGTCGATCTTGCCGCCGGCGCGACGCACCTCGTTGCGCACGAACGACTCCCGCTCGGCGGGCTTCGTGAGCTTCGGGCACTCGGTGATCTCCGCGCCCGCCTTTTTCAGCGCCGCGGGCAGCGCCTTGGCGGCCTTGCTGCGCCCGCCGCCGTTGTGCACGACCACGAGCACGATCCCGTCGGCGGGCGCCTTGAGGTACGCCAGCACCGCGTCCGCCAGCTCCTGCGAGATGTCCTGCGCCGCGTCGAGCACGATGACCCGCCCCTCGCTGAACAGCGAGGGGCTCACCAGCTCGGCGAGCACCGGCGGTGTGAGTTCCGACACCCGGTTGCGCGTCATTTCGGCCGTCGAGTCCACAGCCCGCGCGGCGTCCAGCGACGAGCGGACAGCCCGCTCGATGAGCAGTTCTTCCTCACCGAGGACGAGGTGCAGCGGCGCGGGTGCGGTGGTCACCCCACCATCCTCTCACCCGCCCGGCCACACACCGTCTTCGGTGATGTGCGCCGCCACCGTGGCACGAGGTGATCGCCATGTCGTACGGTGTACCCGAGGCAGCGCCCGCTCGACCCGAACACCGCGGCGCGCCGACAACTGAACACCGCTCATCCAGAGGGGCAGAGGGAACGGCCCGACGAAGCCCCGGCAACCGGCGTACAGCCTGTCTTCCCGAATTTGCGGGATAGCTGACGACCACGGTGCCAATTCCGGCCCGCTTCGGCGGGGCAGATGAGGAAAGGAACCTCGCGATGACTGCAACCCTCGGAACGTCCTCCACCAAGAAGACCCTGGACCTCGGTCCTGCCGTCGAACTGGTGTCGAAGGAAGAGGGCCACCGGCAGCCGCTCGCCCCGGAGTTCGTGTCCGCGGAGGACTTCTCCCCGCTCGAGGTCGCCTACGACTTCGGCCGCGTGCGCCGCGAAGACATCGAAGCCGGCCCCAAGAACATCTGGCGTTACAAGAAGCTCCTTCCCGTCCCCTCGACCGTCGAGGAGATCCCGAACACCGAACCCGGCGGCACCCGCCTGGTCAAGGCCGACCGGCTGGCCAAGGCCCTCGGCCTGAAGACCGTGTGGGTCAAGGACGACACCGGCAACCCCACGCACTCCTTCAAGGACCGCGTGGTCGCCGTCGCGCTGGCCGCGGCCCGCGAGTTCGGCTTCGAGGTCCTCGCGTGTCCCTCGACCGGCAACCTGGCCAACGCGACGGCCGCCGCCGCGGCCCGCGCCGGCTGGAAGTCGGTCGTGCTGATCCCGAGCAACCTCGAGCGCGCCAAGATCCTCACGACCGCGGTCTACGACGGTGACCTCGTCGCCGTCGACGGCAACTACGACGACGTCAACCGCCTCGCCACCGAGCTGGCCGCCGAGCACCCGACGTGGGCGTTCGTGAACGTCAACGTCCGCCCGTACTACTCCGAAGGCTCCAAGACGCTCGGCTACGAGGTCGCCGAGCAGCTCGGCTGGCGCCTGCCGCAGCAGATCGTGGTGCCCATCGCGTCGGGCTCGCAGCTGACCAAGGTGGACAAGGGTTTCCGCGAGCTCGGCCAGCTCGGCCTCGTGGAAGCCAGCCCCTACAAGGTTTTCGGCGCCCAGGCCACCGGCTGCTCCCCCGTCTCGACGGCGTTCCGCGCCGGCCACGACGTGGTGCAGCCCGTGAAACCGGACACCATCGCCCGCTCGCTCGCCATCGGCAACCCCGCCGACGGCCCCTACGTGCTCGACGTCGTGAACCGCACCGGCGGCGCGATCGAGGACGTGAGCGACGAGGAGGTCGTGGAGGGCATCCGGCTGCTCGCGCGCACCGAAGGCATCTTCACCGAGACCGCGGGCGGCGTGACCGTCGCGACGGCGAAGAAGCTCGTGGAGACCGGCAAGCTCGACCCCGACGCCGAGACCGTGCTGCTCATCACCGGCGACGGCCTCAAGACGCTCGACGCCGTCGAAGGCCGCATCGGCCCCAAGGCGACCGTGCCGCCGTCGGCCGCGGCCGTCGCCAAGGCGCTCGGCTACTGACCTGACGACGGGCCCGCGGGCCGCTCCTCACCGGGGCGGTCCGCGCGGCTCACCCCGGCGGGCCACGGCCGGCCCGCCGTCTCCGGGCACCACCGCCGTGTCTCCGTCCACATCGGTCCGCGTCACGAGCACACCCAGCGTGCCCAGTACGTCCACTGTGGACTTTGCCGGATGTCCGTAGCTGTTGCCCGCACCCACGCTGATCATCGCGGCCCGCGCTCCCACCGCCGCGAGGAACTGTGGCAACGAGTACCGAGATCCGTGATGCGGCACTTTCAGCACTTCGGCGTGCAGGTCCACCCCCTCGGCCAGCAAGTCGGCCTGCGCGGCCAGTTCCACGTCTCCGGTCAGCAGCACCCTCCCCACCGCCGTGGTCGCCCTCAGCACCACGGAACTGTTGTTGATCATCGTGCCGTCCTGCTCCGCGGCCGCCCGCGCCGTGACGTAGCGCGGTCCGAGCACGTCGAGCGAAAGACCCGGCCAGCCCAGCCGCTGCCCGTCGCTCAGCTCCAGCAAGGGCACGTGGTGCGCCGCCGCCTGCTGCGACACTTGCTGCCACGCCCATGCCGGCGCCCGCCCGGGCCCGACCGCGATCGCGCCCACGGCCCGGCCGTCGAACACCGACGACAGCCCGCCGATGTGGTCGGCGTGCAGATGACTGAGCACCAGCAACGGAATCCGGTCCACGCCGAGCCGTCGCAGGCACTCGTCCACCGGCCCCGGTTCGGGCCCGGTGTCCACGACCACAGCGCGGCCGGGCTCCGCCGTGGCCAGCACCTCCGCGTCGCCCTGTCCGACGTCGCATTCCACCATCGCCCAGTTCTTCGGCGGCCAGCCCGGCGAGAGCACCCGCGGCGGCACGAAGATCAGCAGCACCGCCACCAGCCCCATCGCCACCAGCAGCCGCGCCCGCCTGAACCGCAGCGCGACCACCACCACGCCGAGCACGCCGGCCGCGCACAGCCCGCCCCACCAGCCACCCGGCCACGTGAGCACCGCACCAGGCGCGCGGGCGCCGTGCCGCGCGACGGTGATCAGCCAGCGCGCCTCGGGATCGGCCAGGTGCACCAGCACCCGCCCGGCCCCGGGCCACCACGGCCCGACCACCGTGGCCAGCACACCGAGCACCGTGACCGGCGCGACGACAGGTGCCGCCAACACGTTGGTGACCACCGAGACGAGGCTCACCGTGCCCGCCATGCCCGCGATCACCGGCGCGGTGACCACGAACGCGGCCAGCGGCACGGCGATGCCCTCGGCATACCCGGGCGGAATCCCCCGCCGGACAAAGGAATTCGCCCACCTCGGCGCCAGCAGCACCAGCCCCGCCGTCGCGAGCACCGACAGCGCGAACCCGAAGTCCGCCGCCATCACCGGGTCCCACGCCACGAGCGCGCACACCGAAAACGCCAGCGCCGGCAACGCGGACCCGCGCCGCCCCAACGCCAAGGCCAGCAGCGCGACCCCACCCATCACTCCGGCGCGCAGCACGCTCGGCGCCGGGCCGACCAGAACCAGGAACCCGCACAAGCACAGTCCCGCCGCGACAGCCGACACCCGCGGCCCGATGCGCAGCAAGCGGCACAACAGCAGCACCGAACCACACAGGATCGCGAGATTTCCCCCGCTCACGGCCATCAAATGCGTGAGCCCCGAGTCCGTGAACTCCTGCTCGACCTGCTCCGGCAACGCGCTCGTGTCGCCCAGCACCAACCCGGGCAGCAGCCCGGCCGGCTCTTCCGGCAGCACCGCGCACAACTCGTGCAAGCCGGCGCGCAACTCCGCCGCCGCGCGCTGCCACCACGGCGCGGCCGTGACCTGGACCGGCGCACCCTGGAGGTAGACGACCGCGGCCGTCAGCTCACCCCCGCGCGCCGGCGCCAGGCGGCCCGACGCCGTGACGTCCTGGCCCGGCAGCAGTTGCCCCCAGCCCGCCACGGGCGCGAGCAGCAGCACCCGACCGGTCGAACCCAGCGGCCGACCGTCCACAGTGGCCGATTCCACCCGCGCGTCGATGGCCACCGACCGTGTGCCCGCCTGCTGATCGGCGTATCCGGCGCTGTGGATCGGCCGCGGCCGCTCGGCCACCTCGACGCGTACCGTCGCGGTCAGTCCGTGCGCCGCGGCTTGCGCGAGTACGTCCTGCTCGGCGCCCCGGATCCGCCACGCCGTCGGCAGCGCCACGACGAGCCCGAGGACCAGCAGCGCACCCGCCGCACCGAGCCATCGGCCCCGCCTTCGCGCGAGCAGCACCGCGGACAGAACCACCGCCACGGCACCGAAAACCTCGGCCGCCCACCACCCGAGCCGCAAGCCCGCGAGGGTGCCGGCCCACGCGGCGAGGGCTGCCGGAACGAGCCGCAAGTCGTGATCACGCCACGAAGGAGGGGCGTCCGGCTGCGCGAACATCATCCGACCGTCACCTGCTCCCTCAATTTTTGGAACTTGCTTTCGCCGATGCCTTCGACGTCGCGAAGTTGTTCGACGCTGGAGAAACCGCCGTGCTCGGTGCGCCAGTCGACGATGCGACCCGCGGTGACCTCGCCGACGCCGGGCAGCGTGTCGAGCTGCGCGGCAGTGGCTGAGTTGAGGTCGAGCTTGCCCGCGGGCGCACCGGAGCCGGCCGAAGCCGAGGAGGCGACCGTGATGCCGACCGCGAGCTGTTCGCCGTCGGTCAGCTTGCGCGCGAGGTTCAGACCCGAGAGGTCCGTGCCCGGATCCGCGCCACCGGCGGCGCGAACCGCATCGGCCACGCGCGAGCCCGCCGGGACCGTGACCAGACCGGGCGCACGCACGTGCCCGATCACGCTGATCACCAGCTTTGCCGCGGACGACGACGGCGGGGCCGCGGCCGGAGGGTGGGCCTTCGCGCTCGGCAGCGATGGCGCGACCTCCACCGCGGGCGACCCGCCGTACACCGCGAACCCCGCGGCGATCAGAGCGACCACGACCACCATGCCCGCGACGACCAGCACCCGCGGGTTTTTCAGCACACCGGGCAGGCCGGGGTGGGCCGGGTCGGTGCCGCCGGGCAGCCAGCGCCGGACCAACCGGCCGCCGGGCCCGACGGTGTGCGGGCCCGCTGCCAGCTGATCGGCCAACCAGGCGAGCCTGGCGTTCACGGGAGTGCCCGGATCACGGGCGGTCTGATCGAACACACGTGCGACGGTAAGCGAAGATCGACACTGGCTGCCAGGGTGAATTCGGCAGCCTGTGGATAACTCGCCGAAAACCAGGCCCCTGTGGATAACTCGGTCCGATCAGCCGTTTTCGTCGGACGGCGGTGTCATGCTGTCCGCCATCGCCGCCCTCGACGGTGGCCCCGACGAAAGGACCCCCATGACCGACGAGACCGAGATTCGTGCCCTGATCGAAAACTGGGCCACCGCCGTGCACAACGGAGATCTCGACCGCGTCCTGGCCGGGCACTCCGACGACATCGTGATGTTCGACGTCCCACCGCCCCACGAAGGAGTTCGCGGGATCGATGCCTACCGCGAGACCTGGCCACCGTTTTTCGTCTGGCAAGCGGAAGGCGCGGAGTTCACCATCCTCGAACTCGACGTGACCGCCGGCGAAGACGTGGCGTTCGCGTGGGCCCTGCTTCATTGCGGCACGCCCGCCGATCCGCCGGGCCACCATCTGCGGCTCACCCTGGGCCTGCGCAAGGAGCAGGGCCGCTGGACGGTGACGCACGAACACCACTCGTTCGCGGCCGTCGATCCCGCCCCGCTTGAAGGTGAACGGTGACTCATGATAAACCTGAGTCTTAGTTCATCTTCAGGAGGTGTGGGCCATGTCGTCCAAGGTCGCCCTTGTCACGGGCGCATCGTCGGGAATCGGAGAGTCGACCGCGCGAGCGCTGCTCGAGCGTGGGTACACCGTTTATGGCGCCGCGCGACGAGTGGAGCGGATGGCCGGCCTCGCCGAGCGTGGGGTGCGCACGATCGCGCTCGACGTGACGGACGAGGAGTCGGCCGAGAAGGCCGTGGCTGCGATCGTCGCGGAGTCCGGGCGGATCGATCTGCTGGTGAACAACGCGGGCTACGGCTCGTACGGCGCGGTCGAAGACGTGCCGTTGACGGAAGCGCGCTACCAGTTCGACGTGAACGTGTTCGGCGCCGCGCGGTTGATCCAGCTCGTACTGCCGGTGATGCGCGCGCAGGGTTCGGGCCGGATCGTGAACATCTCGTCGATGGGCGGCAAGATCCACACGCCGTTGGGCGCGTGGTACCACGGCACGAAGTTCGCCCTGGAAGGGTTCTCCGACTCGCTGCGGATGGAGGTGCAGCCCTTCGGGATCGACGTGGTCGTGGTCGAGCCCGGCGGGATCGCGACCGAATGGGGTGCCATCGCGATGGACCACCTGAAGGAGGTGTCCGGCGAGGGTGTGTACGCGGACCTGGCCGAGAAACTCGCGAAGGGCATGAGCTCGGGCGTCCACGCGCGGATGCTGTCGCAGCCGTCGGTCATCGCGAAGACCGTCGCCAAGGCTGCCACCGTCCGGCGGCCGCGCACACGTTACGCTGCGGGTTTCGGCGCGAAGCCCTTGATCTTCCTGCGCCGTGTCCTGCCCGACCGCGCTTTCGACGCCTTGATCAAGAGGGCCGTCGCGAGCTGACCCCGGAGAGCCGATGGAGCCGTCCCGCCCGCTGCGCGCCGACGCGGTGCGCAACCGCACGAAAATCCTCGACGCGGCGCGGGAGCAGATCACGCGGCTCGGCCCCGACGTCCCGATGGACACGATCGCCGAGGCCGCGGGGGTCGCCGTCGGCACGTTGTACCGGCACTTCCCGACGAAAACGGACCTCGTCACGGCGGTGATCGGCGAGCACAGCGAGGTGATCACCCAGGCGATCGAGGCGGCCGCCGAGCGGGTGGCCGGCGAGGCCGACGCGATGGGCGAGATCACGGCACTGGTGAGCCACATCGTCGAGGCGGCGGCCGCCGACCGGGCGGTGAAGGCCGCGGCGCAGAACGTGGGCGCCGAGTACCTCACGGCCGAGCAGGAGAGCCGCAGCCGCACCGCGATGACGCGGCTGATCGTGGCCGCCCAGCGTGACGGGCGGCTGCGTGAGGACGTGACGGCCGACGACTTCTACCTGCTCATCCTCACGGCGCCGACGGACGTCGAGCCGGTGGTGCGGGCGCGGTGGCTGCGGCTGTTCCTCGCTGGCTTCACCACCGGCAAGGACTGAAACCCTTACCGGCCAAGGAGATCAGCGCTCGCGCTGCACGACCACGCCGAGCACGCCCGGCCCGGTGTGCGCGCCGATCACGGCGCCCAGCTCCGAGACCACGCAACCGCCGGCGCAGCCGGGCACGGCTTCCTCGAGACGGTTCGCGAGCTCGACGGCTCGTTCGGGCGAGGCGAGGTGGTGCACGGCGAGCTCGACCGGGCCGTCGCCGGCGGCCTGCACCGCGAGCTCGACCAGCCGGGCCATGGCCCGGTTCATGGTCCGGACCTTTTCCAACGGAAGGATGCGCCCTTCGGACATGTGCAACACCGGCTTCACCGCGAGCGCCGTGCCCAGCAGCGCGGCGGCGGGCCCGATGCGGCCACCGCGGCGGAGGTGCTCGAGGGTCTCGACCACGAAGAGCGTGGACGAGCGGGCGGCGGCGTCGACCGCGGCCACCTCGACGTCGACCGCCGATTTGCCCGCGGTGGCGGCGACCGCGGCGTGCAGGGCGGCGAACCCGAGGCCCATCGCGGTGGTGCGCGAGTCGACCACGCGCACGAGGTCCGGACCCACTTCCTGCGCGGCGAGCACGGCGGCTTCCCACGTGCCGGAGAGCTGTTTGGACAAGTGGACCGAGACGACGGACTCGGCGCCTTCGTCGAGTGCGGCGCGGAAGACCGCGGCGAACTCGGCGGGCGTGGGCCGTGACGTGGTCACGATCTTGCGCTCCCCCAGCGCTTCCGCGAGCGCGGCGGGGCCCATCTCGGTGCCGTCGTAGGAGACGGCGCCGTCGACGAGGACGTGCAGGGGCACCACGCGCACCGAGTGCCGGTCGGCGAAACCCTCCGGCAGATGGGCGGTGGAGTCCGTGACCACGGCGACCGACACGCCGTCAGCCTACGTGGCCGGGGTGCAAAGCCGGTGTCATCAGCTTGGCCATGGCGGTGCCGACCGCTTCGTGTCCCGCCCAGCCCCAGTGCATGCCGTCGGGGTTGCCCTCGCCGCCGAGCACGTGGTCGCCGACGACGGCCGGGAGGTCGAGGAGCGGCACGTCCACGCGCGCGCCCCAGGCTGCCATGGCGGCGGCCGCGGCGGGGCGGGCGGTGTGGACGCGGCCGTAGGCGTCGGCGCGGTGCACCGACGGCAGCATCCCGAAGATCGGCAGCTCGGGCCGCAACACGCGCAACGCCTCCACGGCGAGGTCCAGGTAGTGCACGGTCAGCTTCGCGGGCAGCACCGCGGGCCGGCCCCGCAGCACCACGGACAACCGCGGCTGCGCGGCCAGGTACGCACCGCGCACGACGCGGCGCACGCCGTCGGGACGCAGGTACCGCAGGCCCGTGCGGAGGTAGGTCGGCAGGGGCGACGGCAGCGTGTCCATGCTGCCGATCGCCAGCACGACGGCGTCCACGTGGTGCAGGTCGGCCCACACGCGGGGGTCTCCGGTGAGCGACCACCAGACGTCGCGCGCGGTCCAGCCGATGCCGGCGACCACGTCGGCGCGCCCGTCGAGGGCGGTGGCCGCGACGTTGGGCCACAGGCGTGGTTCGTCGGCGGCACAGGGGCCTTCGGGGCCGTGAAAGCTCAGCGAGTCACCGAAGACGAGCAGGTGCGGGCCCATCGGTCAGCCGGTGATCCCCGCGTTGTACGCGTGCAGCCGCCAGGTGCCGTCACGGCGGCCGAGCTCCACCCAGTGGCAGTTCATGATCCCGCCGAGCGAGGGCCAGACCTCGATCGGCAGCTCCAGCAGCTTGGCCGTGAGCGCGACGATCAACCCGCCGTGCGACGCGAGCAGCACCGATTCGCCGGCCTCGGAATTGGGCTGCAGCAGGTCGTTCACGACCTCGCCTGCCCGCGCGGCGACGTCCACTCGGGACTCACCGCCCGGCGGTGCCCACGCGGCGTCGGTGGCCCATTTCCTGCGCTCACCGGGATACGCGGCGTCGACCTCGGGGCCGGTCATGCCCTGCCACTCGCCGAGGTGTGTCTCCCGCAGGCGCTTGTCGATGCGCAGCGGCACGCCGATCGCCTCGGTGAGCACGGTGGCGGTGTCGGTGGCGCGGTGCAGATCCGACGCGATCACCAGGTCGGGCGAGAACCGCGCGAGCGCCGGGACGGCGAAGCGCGCCTGGTTCCAGCCGACCGGGGTCAGCGCGGAGTCGAGGTGTCCCTGCATGCGGCCGGCGGCGTTGTAGTCCGTCTCGCCGTGCCGCCAGAGCAGCAGCCGCTTCAGGCTCACGCGTCCAGGCCGTCCACGCTGCCGGTGCCGTCGGCCGCGGCGTCGCCGTCACCGTCGCCGGCGGACGCGAGGCCTTCGACCTCGATGCGCGGGCAGTCCTTCCACAGCCGTTCGAGGCCGTAGAACGAACGCTCCTCCTGGTGCTGCACGTGGACGACGACGTCGACGTAGTCCAGCAGCACCCAGCGGCCTTCGCGGGCACCTTCGCGGCGGACCGGCTTGTGACCGCCGATGCGCAGCTTCTCCTCGACGTTGTCGACGATCGCACCGACCTGCCGCTCGTTGGCGGCCGACGCGATCACGAACGCGTCGGTGATCACGAGCTGGTCGGACACGTCCAGCACGACCACGTCGCTGGCCAGCTTGTCGGCTGCCGCGTGCGCGGCCGCGACGGCCAGCTCTCGTGCCTCGGACGTCGCTGCCACAGTGCTCCTTCAGGGTTCGGGGTACGCCCGGACGAGGGTACCCGGTCACTCACCTCGGTCTTTGCGGTACAGGTCCTTCTTGGCGATGTAGCGGACCACGCCGTCGGGCACGAGGTACCAGACGGGCTCGCCGCGCTCCACCCGTTCGCGGCACGCGGTGGACGAGATCGCCATGGCCGTGACCTCCACGAGGCTGACCTTGCCGCTCGGCAGGTGGTGGGAGTTGAGCCGGTAACCGGGGCGCGTGACGCCGATGAAGTGCGCGAAGTCGAACAGCTCGTCGGCCTTGTGCCAGGTGAGGATCTGTTCGAGCGCGTCGGCGCCGGTGATGAAGAACAGCTGGTCGTCCGGATATTCCTCGTGCAGGTCCCGCAGGGTGTCCACGGTGTAGGTCTGGCCGCCGCGGTCGATGTCGACGCGGCTCACGGAGAAGACCGGGTTGGACGCGGTGGCGATCACCGTCATCAGGTAGCGGTCCTCGGCGCGGGTGACGACCCGCTCGGACTTCTGCCACGGCTGGCCGGTCGGGACGAAGATGACCTCGTCCAGCGCGAAGCGCGACTGGACCTCGCTGGCCGCGACGAGGTGACCGTGGTGCACGGGGTCGAAGGTGCCGCCCATGACCCCGATCCGGCGTGGTGACATAGCCGGTGAGCCTAATACGCGCGGACGCGTGCAAGCCCCGATTCCGACTGCGACGTCCGTAACGTGCGGGCCGCGGCCTACCCGCTCCCCAGGAGGAGGCCGGGCCCGCACGCTCATCGCCGGCGATCAAGGGGGCAACGCCGGGCAACCGATCACCTCCCCCGAGAGGCACCGGTTGCGGAGGAGAGCCGGAAGTCGCGAACGCCTTACGCAGGTGTCCATTGTGACTTGAGTCACATAACCCTGGGTATTGTGGTATCAACGGTCCGTTCGCACCCCGTCCGGCTCCCGTTCTGTCGGACTCATGGGGTACACCGGGAACGTGGACACCACCGAAGCCCTTCGCGAGCGTGCCGAGACCCTGCTGCGGTCGCTCGCCGGCGAAACCGCGACCCTGCGCGAGGACCAGTGGACGGCGATCGAGGCCCTCGTCGCCCACCACCGGCGTGCGCTCGTCGTCCAGCGCACCGGGTGGGGCAAGTCGGCCGTGTACTTCCTGGCCACGGCTCTGCTGCGCGAGCAGGGCGCCGGTCCGACGGTCATCGTCTCGCCGCTGCTGGCCCTGATGCGCAACCAGATCTCGGCGGCCGCGCGGGCCGGGATCCACGCGGCGACCATCAACTCGGCCAACGCGCAGGAGTGGGACCAGGTGCAGGCATCGGTGGTGGCCGGCGACGTCGACGTGCTCCTGGTGAGCCCCGAACGGCTCAACAACCCGGATTTCCGCGACGCCGTGCTGCCGAAGCTCACCGCGAGCGCCGGGCTGCTCGTGGTCGACGAGGCGCACTGCATCTCCGACTGGGGCCACGACTTCCGGCCCGACTACCGCCGGCTGCGCACGCTGCTGGGCGACCTGCCCGACGGCGTGCCGGTGCTGGCCACCACCGCGACGGCCAACGACCGCGTGGCCACGGACGTCGCCGATCAGCTGGGCATCGGCACGGGCGGCGACACGCTCGTGCTGCGCGGGCCGCTCGACCGCGAGAGCCTGCGGCTGGCCGTGGTGGAGCTGCCGACGGACCAGGCGCGCCTGGCGTGGCTCGCCGAGCACCTGGCCGAGCTGCCCGGGTCCGGCATCATCTACACCCTCACGGTCGCGGCGGCCCACGACGTCGCGGCGCTGCTCGGCGAGCGCGGCTACCCGGTGGCCGCATACACAGGCAAGACCGATCCGGCCGACCGCCAGGCGGCGGAGGACGATCTGCTGGCCAACCGGGTCAAGGCGCTCGTGGCCACGTCGGCGCTGGGGATGGGGTTCGACAAGCCGGACCTCGGGTTCGTGGTGCACCTGGGCGCGCCGTCGTCGCCGATCGCGTACTACCAGCAGGTCGGGCGTGCGGGCCGCGGTGTGGAACGCGCGGAGGTCGTGCTGCTGCCCGGGCGCGAGGACAAGGCGATCTGGGCGTACTTCGGCTCGCTCGCGTTTCCCGACGAACTGCGGGTGACGCAGGTGCTGAACTCGCTGGCCTACACCGACCGTCCACTGTCGACGGCCGCGCTCGAGCCGACGGTGGAGCTGTCGCGCTCGCGGCTGGAGATGGTGCTGAAGGTGCTCGACGTCGACGGCGCGGTCCGGCGCGTGCGCGGCGGCTGGGAGAGCACGGGCCAGGAGTGGCGATACGACCGCGACCGCTACGCCCGCGTCGCCAAGGCGCGGGAGGCCGAACAGTCGGCGATGCTCGGGTACATCTCCACCACCGGTTGCCGCATGGAATACCTGCGCCGCCAGCTGGACGACCCGGACGCCGCACCGTGCGGCCGCTGCGACAACTGCACCGGGCAGCACTGGGACACCGCGGTGTCGGAGGCGGTCGTGGGCGCCACGCGCGAGCGGCTCGACCGCCCGGGCGTCGAGGTGGCGCCGCGCAAGCAGTGGCCGAGTGGGATGAAGGGGCTCGACGTACCGGTGTCGGGCCGCATCGCCGCTACCGAGCAGGCCGAGCCGGGCCAGGTGCTGGGCCGCCTCACCGACGTCGGCTGGGGTTCGCGCCTGCGCGAGCTCGTCGGTCCCGGCGCGGTCGACGACGTCGTTCCCGATTCGGTGTTCCAGGCCTGCGTGAAGGTGCTCGCGGCGTGGCCCTGGGCGGAGCGCCCGACGGCCGTCGTCGCCGTGCCCTCGGCAACGCGGCCGGTGCTGGTCGCGAGCCTCGCGGAACGGCTCGCCACCGTCGGCCGCCTGGAGCACCTGGGCACACTCGAGTCCGCCGGCCCACCCCCGCGGCAGGCCAACAGCGCCCAGCGCCTCGCCGACCTCTGGCGCCGCCTCTCCCTGCCCGACGACGTCGCCGCCGCGGTCGCCT
Organism: Amycolatopsis sp. NPDC004368; assembly: GCF_053602515.1. Classification (NCBI taxonomy): domain Bacteria; kingdom Bacillati; phylum Actinomycetota; class Actinomycetes; order Pseudonocardiales; family Pseudonocardiaceae; genus Amycolatopsis; species Amycolatopsis sp. NPDC004368. Next base: position 52,756 of record NZ_JBSGDT010000007.1, read on the forward strand.
CGGCACCCGGCCCGATCCTCCTCGTGGACGACATCATCGACACCGGCTGGACGATGACCCTGGCGGCCCGCCTGTTGCGCAACGCGGGCGCGAAGGCGGTGTTGCCCTTCGGTCTGGCGAGCACCTCCTGACCGGGGGCCCGCCGACACCGGCGGACGACGCCCGGACGCGGGCCAAGTCGGCACCGGGCCGAACGGCAAGCCATGACCAACACCCGCGCGCAGGCCGACACCCCGTCGAACGACGTCTCGCGGCCACGAGTCCGAACCACCGCGCTGCCACGGTCCAGACCACGGCGGCAGGGCACAAAGACCAGATCCGGTCCGTGAAGAACTACCGATCACCGGGCGTTTCTGGCAAAGTGCCCTTCCACCCCTCGCGGACGTGGAGGTCGGCATGGCCGAATCGACGGTGGAAGTCCCGGCGAGGCACCGGTTGCCGGTGCGGCGGTTGGTGGCGGCCAGTGCCGGGAATGCGCTGGAGTGGTTCGACTGGACGATCTACGCGACGTTCAGCATCTACTTCGCGGGCGCGTTTTTCCCCTCGGGCAACGAAGCGCTGGCGTTGATCAACACGTTCGCCACGTACGCGCTGGCCTTCTTCTTCCGGCCGCTGGGCGGGGTGCTGCTGGGGCGGTTCGCGGACGTGCACGGGCGCAAGCCCGCGATGATCCTCACCATCGCGCTCATGGCGGGTGGGTCGGTGGCGATCGGGGTGTTGCCGACGTTCGAGCAGGTCGGGTGGTTGGCCCCGGGCCTCCTCCTCGTGGCGCGGGTGGCGCAGGGGCTGTCGCTCGGTGGAGAGGTGTCGAACGCATCGGCCTACCTGGGCGAGATCGCGCCGGCGAAGCGGCGGGGGCGGTACTCGTCGTTCTTCTACATCTCGACCGGGTCGGCGGTGCTGATCGCGACCGTGCTGGGGTTCGTGCTGGCGCGCACGATGGACAAGGCGCAGCTGACGTCGCTCGGGTGGCGGATTCCGTTTCTGCTCGGCGGGGTGCTGGGCCTTGTGGGGCTGTGGTTGCGGCGCAGTCTCGCGGAAACCGAGCTGTTCGAACAGAAGAAGGACCAGGCGCGACGCGTCGAGCGGCCGTTGCTCACGACGCTCACCCAGCACCCCAAGGCCGTGGGGCAGCTCGTCGGGTTCACGATGCTGTCGACGCTCTGCTACTACACCTTCTTCAGCGCGCTGACCTCCTTCGCCGTGAAGACGCGCGGCGCGAGCGACGTCGACGCGTTCCTCGCGCTGTCGATCGCCACCGCGCTGTTCGTGGTGCTGCAGTACCCGATGGGCGCGCTGGCCGACCGCGTCGGGCGGCGGCCGCAGCTGCTCGTGTGGTCGGGGGCGACCGCGGTGGTGATCGTGCCGCTGTCGTTCCTCGTCGGGCCGGGGCTCGGCGGGCTGCTGGTCGTCTTCTGCGTGGGCCTCGGCCTGTACACGGCGATGACGTCGCTCGCGCCCGCGATCATGAGCGAGCTGTTCCCGACCGAATTGCGGGGTCTGGGTATCGGGGCCTGGTACAACCTCACCGTCGCCGTGTTCGGTGGCACCGCGCCGCTGGTGCTCAACGCGCTTTCGGCGGCGGGTGCGGCCACGGTTTTTTTCGGCTACGTCGCGGTCGCGGCGGCCATCGCGTTCTTCGTGGTGCTGCACCTGCCTGAGACGAAGGGCAGCGAACTGCGGTAATCCCTTCGAGGTCCCTGCGGCCCGGTCGCTACGCTCCTGCGAAACCGGCGAAGCGACCAGAAGGAGGGACACCGTGCGCAAGCCCGAGGTTAGTGAGGAACTCGCCCGACGCGTGGTGGACGCTCTCCGCCGTGCGCTCGACGTCGAGATCACCCCGGCCGACGCGCTGATCGCCGTCTCGACCCGCGAAGGCGTGGACTACCAGTGCAACCTCGCGATGAGCCTGGGCAAACGCCTCGGCCGCGCGCCGCGGGAGGTCGCCGCGGCCATCGTGGAGCACCTGGAGATCGCCGATCTCGCCGAGCCGCCCGCGGTCGCCGGGCCGGGCTTCCTCAACTTCGTGCTGCGGCGTGAGTGGCTCGAGGAGAGCATCACCGCCCTGACCGACGACGCACGCCTGGGCGTGGAACCCGCCGCGCAGCCGCGACGTATCGCGCTGGACTACAGCAGCCCCAACGTCGCCAAGGAAATGCACGTCGGCCACCTGCGCTCGTCGGTGATCGGCGACGCGATCGTGCGCCTGCTGCGTTTCGCCGGCCACGAAGTGCTGCCGCACAACCACCTCGGCGACTGGGGCACGCCGTTCGGCATGCTCATCGAGCACCTGCTCGACGAACCGCCCGCCGGTCCCAGCGGAATCGGCGACCTCAACGAGTTCTACCAGGCCGCGCGCCGGAAGTTCGACTCCGACGAAGCCTTCGCCACCCGCTCGCGCGAGCGCGTCGTGAAGCTGCAGGGCGGCGACGCCGAGACGCTCGCGACGTGGCAGGGGCTCGTCGACGAGTCCACGCGCCACTTCAACGAGGTCTACCACCTGCTCGGCATCACGCTCACCGACGAGGACATCTACGGCGAGAGCTTCTACAACCCCTACCTCGCCAAGGTCGTCGACGAACTGGAGGCCGACGGGCTCACCGAGCTCAGCGACGGCGCCGTCTGCGTGTTCCCCGAAGGCTTCCACAACCGCGAAGGCGACCGGCTGCCGCTGATCGTCCGCAAGCGCGACGGCGGCTACGGCTACGCGGCCACCGACCTCGCCACCGCGAAGTACTGGACCACCGAACGCGGCGCCACCGACCTGCTCTACGTGGTCGGCACGCCGCAGGCGCAGCACTTCGCGATGCTCTTCGCCGTCTGCCGCGCCGCGGGCTGGCTCGACGGAGTGCACGCCGAGCACATCGGCTTCGGCTCCGTGCTCGGCGCCGACGGCAAGGTGATGCGCACCCGCGCCGGCGAGACGATCAAGCTCGCCGACCTGCTGGCCGAGGCCGTCGCGCAAGCCGCCGACGTGGTCGCCGAACGCAGTGAGCTCAGCGCGGCCGAACAGCGCGAGGTGGCCCGCGCCGTCGGCATCGGCGCGGTGAAGTACGCCGACCTGTCCGGCGACCGCGAACGCGACTACGTGTTCGACTGGGACCGCATGCTCGCCAAGGACGGCAACACGTCCGTGTACCTGCAGTACGCCCACGCACGGATCGAGTCCATCCTCGCGAAGGCCGGTCACCGCAACACGGACGTGCCGATCACGCTGGCCGAACCGGCCGAACGCGCGCTGGCCCTCACGCTGCTGCGCTTCGGCGAGGCGCTGCGCTCGGCGACCAGTGCGTACGCGCCGCACAAGCTGTGTACGTACCTGTACGACACGGCCGTGACGTTCTCCCGCTTCTACGAGCAGTGCCCGGTGCTGTCGGCGGAAACGCCGGAGCTGCGGGCATCGCGCGTGCAGCTGGCCACGCTCACCTCGCGCACGCTGGTGCTCGGCCTGGACCTGCTCGGCATCGCAGCGCCGCGGCGGCTGTGACCTCGCGGGGTTGAGGCGCGCCGTGTCTCAACCCCGCAGCTTCGCCACCGCTCCCAGGGCCCGGAACATCCCACGTGCCGCCTGCCGTCCGATCCGGCTCTCCGACACGAACTGCTCGGCACTGCGCGCCGACGTGCGGACCGCCTTGAAGCCGTACTTGCGCATCTCGCGTTCGTACTCCCCCACGTCGCCGCCCGTGGAAAGCGTGCGGCACAACAACTGTGCGTCGCGCAGGGCGGTGTTCGCGCCGATGCCCCGGAAGGGCGTCATGCTGTGCACCGCGTCGCCGAGCTGCGTCACCGGGCCCGGTTGCCACGGCGCGACCGGCACCGAGGTGAGGATCGGCAGGCGGCTCACCGACGCGTCCGGTGCGCTCTCGACCAGGCGGACGAGGTCGGGGTGCCAGCCGCGGATCAGGTCGAGCACAGCGGATCGCAGGCCAGGACCGTCTTGTTCGGACAGCCCACTCGGGAACCGCCGGGATCCGTACGCCCACATCACGTAACTGCCGGTGTTGTCGAACAGCACGGGATCGACCTCGGCCGTCTCGTCGTTGAGCGCGACTTCCGGGAACAGGTGCGGCGCGGTGAACATCCCGCGCCCCGGCGGGCCGACCACGTAGACCGGGCCGGCGGTGAAGCGCGAGGCCGCTGACGGGACCGGGGTCTTGCCGACGATCGTGACGATGCCCGTGTCCACGCGCTGCGCGTGCGGCAGGAGCTGCGCGCGGACGCGGGAGTTGGCACCGTCCGCGCCGATCACCAGGTCGGCTTCGGCCGTGGTGCCGTCGGCGAAGTGCAGCGTGACGGCTTTCGGGCCGGTGTCGTAACGCACGAACTCCTTGTCGTGCCAGAGGATTCCGTCGAGTCCCGTCGACAGCACCTGGTGCAGCGAGATCCGGCTCACGGAGTGGTGCGCGGCGGCCGGGTCCGCCGCGGGCGGCTCGCGCAGCACGGCCAGCTCGCGCAACTGCTCCGTCACGAACGCGAACTCGTGCGCGCTCTCCCCCGTCGTGGCCAGAAACCGCCGCCACGCCTCGGGCGGCAGGCATTCGTGCAGCGCCGCCGCGCCGTGCGGATCGATGTGCACGCGGTAGCCCTGCAGCCGTTCGGTTCGCGTGCGGCTGCGCTCGTACACGGCCACGTCGACGCCGGCGCGCACCAACCCGTGGGCCAGGCACAGACCACCGGTCCCGCCGCCGACGACGGCAACTCTCAAGTTCATGGTCTTCCCCTCTCAGACGTCAGCCATAATTATCCGTATGGATGATTAAGTCAACCGTGGGGATGATTGAGTCAGCGGCTAGGCTGAACCCGTGCCCGAGAACAGCCCCCGCCGCGCGCCGCGCGAACGGCAGCGAGACCCCGAGCGCACGAAGGCGCGAATCCTCGAAGCAGCGAAGGCGGAGTTCGCCAGCTTGGGGTACGCGGCGGCGCGCGTCGGCGAGATCGCGGCGCGCGCGGGCGTGAACAAGCAGCTGATCTCGTATTACTTCGGTGGCAAGGAAGGCCTGTACACCGAGCTGAACCGCCCGGTGTTCGACAGCTTCACCACGCTGGCCGCGCCGGATCGCGAGCTCGCGGACGTCGCGGCCGAGTTCGTGCGCTCGGGCCTCGCCGACGCCGACCTCGGGCGCTTGTTCCTGTGGGAGAACCTCACCGACGGCGAGCCGGACGCCGTCGGCGTCGACGCGCAGCGCGAGTTCCTCCAGCGTCAGCTCGGTTACGTCCGCGCACGCCAGGAGGCCGGCGACTTCCCTGCCGACGTCGAACCGGCGGCGTTGATGCTGGTGTTGATGGCCGCCGCCAGTGCGTCGCTCGCGTTCCCGCGCGTGGCGCGCGCGCTGACCGGCCGGGACCCGGCGTCGCCCGAGTTCGCCGAGGACTACGCGGAGCAGCTGGCCCGCATCGTGCGGGCGCTCAAGCCCTGACGATCAGCGCCACCAGCTCGTCGGCCAGGTCCGGGCCGAGCGAGGTGTGGGTGGCGAGCAGGCGGTACCAGAGGGTGCCGAAGACGACGTCGATGAGGGTTTCGCGGGTGACGCCGGCCGGGAGCTCGCCGCGGTCGGCCGCGCGGTCGACGATGCGGCCCAGCACTTCGCGGCGGCGCAACAGGAAGTCTTCGCGGAACCGGTCGCCGAACGCGGGGTCCACCTGGGCCTGGGCCATCAGCGCGCGCAGGGTGTCGCCGACGGGCTGCTTGCGGCCGAGGGCGAAGGTGTCGCGCAGGAACTCGCGCAGGTCGTCCGCGAGGATGCCGTGGTCGGGGATCGGCACGATCAGGTCGGCCTTGGTCGCCAGCGCTTCCATCAGCACGTCCGCTTTGGACGGCCACCAGCGGTAGACGGTCTGCTTGCCCGCACCGGAACGCGCCGCGATGCCTTCGATCGTGAGGCCGGCGTAGCCGACTTCGGCAATCAGTTCCAAGGTCGCCACGAGGATCGCGTCGCGGCTGGCGGCGCTGCGCTTGCGGCCGGGACGGGGCTGTTCGGTCACGGGAACCGATGGTAGCGTAATTCGAGACGAGACGTCACGGTTCGAAATAGGAGACCACATGAGCAAGCGCACGGCCCTAGTCGCTGGGGGCACTTCGGGCATCGGGCTGGCGATCGCGCGGAAACTTCGCGACCGCGGCTTCGACGTCCACCTCACCGGCCGCGGCAAGGAACGGCTCGACGACCTGGCGATCACCGACCCCGACCTCACCGGCCACCAGGCCGACGGCGGCGACGCGGCCGTGATGACCGCCCTCGCCGAGACGATGGGCAGCATCGACGCCCTCGTCGTGAGCCTCGCCGGCAGCGAGGGCATGGGTCCGATCGCGGACCTCGACCTGGGCATGCTGCGGCGTGCCTTCGACGCCAAGTTCTGGGCCCATCTGACCACAGTGCAGGCCGTCCTGCCGCGGCTCGCGCCCACGGGCTCGATCACCCTGGTCACCGCGATCACCGCCCGCACGGGCATGCCGGGCACGACCGGCCTGGCCGCGCTCAACGGCGCACTGGAAGCCGCGGTCAAGCCGCTGGCCGCGGAGCTGGCGCCGATCCGCGTCAACGCCGTGTCGCCGGGGGTGGTGAATACCGCCTGGTCGAACGGTTTCCCGGCCGAACAGCGCGCGGCTTACTTCGCGCAGGTCGCTTCGGTACTGCCGACGCGCCAAGTCGCTACGGCCGAGGACGTCGCGGAGGCGGTGGTCTTCGCGGCCACCAACCCGACGACGACGGGAACGGTGCTGGAGACCGATGGCGGGGCGCGGTTGATCACGATGTGACGGCGGGGCACGGGGGACAGTCGCCCTTGGGTTGCGGGCACCGGACGGGACGTGCCTGGCCGCGAAGGCCGCCGGGGCAGGTGCAGTGCTGGTTCGGGATGGCTCGCCGGCGGCCCTGGCCGAGTGCCGCGCGTGGAGCAGGCCAGTGTGCTGCCAGGTCAGGAGCGCGGGGTCACCGCTTCGCGGCGCAGGTCAGCGCCGATCAGGTCGGACCGGGTCGTGCACAGGAGCGCGGGGCGCTTCGCGCCACTGGCATCAAAGACCCGCAACTGCACCCGGGCCCAGCGCCGCTGGGTCACCGGACAGCAGGGTCACCGGAAAGCAGGGTCAGGAACGGCGCAGCGGTACGAGGTCATCCGCGTGGACGACCTCGCGGCGGTGCTCCACCGGGACCTCGTGGCTGGAACGGCCGATGAGGTCCGGCAGTTCGCTCGCGTCGAAGGAAACCACGCCGCGGGCGACGGGGACGTCCTTGGCGTCCACGAGGTCGACCACGTCGCCCGCTTGGAACTTGCCGGTGATGCCGGTGATGCCGGCGGCGAGGAGGGAGCGGCGGCGCAGGATGGCGGCCACGGCGCCGTCGTCGAGGCGGAGGTGGCCGGAGGCGTCGGCGGCGTAGCCGAGCCAGAATCGGCGGGCCGACAAGCGGTTGTCGGCCGGGGCGAAGGCGGTGCCGACGTCGGCCGGACCCAGGGCGCCGGCCGCCTCGGACGCGGCGGCGAGCAGCACGGGGATGCCGGCGCCCGCGGCGGTGCGCGCGGCGGCCAACTTCGAGACCATACCGCCCGTGCCGAGGCCCGAGGAGGACATGCCGACGGAGATGCCCTCCACATCGGACTCACTGAGCACCTCGGCGATCTTGCGGGTGGCGCCGTCGCGGGGGTCGCCGTCGTAGAGGCCGTCCACATCGGACAGCAGAACCAGGGCGTCGGCGCCGACGAGGTGGGCGACGAGGGCGGCGAGGCGGTCGTTGTCGCCGAAGCGGATTTCCTGGGTGGCCACGGTGTCGTTCTCGTTGACCACGGGCACGGCACCGAGCGCCAGCAACCGGGAGAACGTGTTCTGCGCATTGCGGTAGTGCGCGCGGCGCACGACGTCGTCGGAGGTCAGCAGGACCTGGCCGACGGTGAGCGAATAGCGGCCGAACGACTCCGCGTACGCGTGGGCCAGCGCGAGCTGCCCGACGCTCGCCGCGGCCTGCTTCGTGGCCAGGTCGCGCGGGCGTTTGCCCAGCGACAGCGGCGCGAGGCCCGCGCCGATCGCCCCCGAGGACACGAGCACGATCTGGCAGTCGCGGGCCACGCGCGCGGCGATGGCGTCGACGAGCGCGTCGAGCCGCTCGGTGTCCAGACCGCTGCCCGCGGTCGTGAGCGCGGACGAACCGACCTTGACGACGAGCCTGCGGGCTTCGGCGATCTCGACGCGCGTGCCGCTCACCGGTCCAGCTCCTCCAGATCGTCGTCGAAGTCGTCCGCGAAGTCGGCCGAGTCCGGCTCGTCTTCACCGGTGCCGTCCCGCCGGATGCGGCGGGCCTCCTTGCGCTCGGCCGCGCCGACGCGGTCGCTCTTCTCCAGCCGCACGTCCGTGCCACGACCGGACAGGTGCACCGCGACGCCCGGCGACGAGGGCTCCCACTCGAACTGCACGTCGCCGATCGTGACCGGACTGCCCGGCTTCGCGCCCTTTTTCGCGAGCATCTCTTCGACGCCCAGGCGGTTGAGCCGGTCGGCGAGGTAGCCGACGGCCTCGTCGTTGGCAAAGTTCGTCTGCCGGATCCAGCGCTCCGGGCGAGCACCGCGGACGATGAACGCGCCCTCTTCCTCGGGATCGACCTCGACGGTGAAGCCGCTGTCGTCGACGGCCAGCGGGGTCAGCACGATCCGCTGCTGCTCCAGCACCGGCTGCGCCTCGCGGTACTCCTCCACGACCTTCGCCAGCGCGAAGGTGAGCTCCCGCAGGCCCTTGCGCGACGCCGTCGAGATCTCGAACACCTGCAGGCCGCGGGCTTCGAGCTCGGGCCGCACGAACTCGGCCAGCTCGGCCGCTTCCGGCACATCGATCTTGTTCAGCACCACCACGCGCGGACGTTCGTCGAGCTTGCCGCCCAGCCCGGGCGTGTACTTGGCGAGCTCCTCTTCGAGAGCGTCCACATCGGACAGCGGGTCGCGGCCCGGTTCGAGTGTCGCGCAGTCGACCACGTGCACCAGCACGGCGCAACGCTCGATGTGGCGCAGGAAGTCCAGCCCGAGGCCCTTGCCCTCCGACGCACCCGGGATCAGGCCCGGCACGTCGGCCATGGTGAACACGGTGGCCCCGGCGGTGATCACGCCCAGGTTCGGCACGAGCGTGGTGAACGGGTAGTCGGCGATCTTCGGCTTCGCGGCCGACAGCACGGAGATCAGCGACGACTTGCCGGCGCTCGGGAAGCCGAGCAAGCCGACGTCGGCGACCGAACGCAGCTCCAGCACCAGGTTGCGCGACTCCCCCGGCTCGCCGAGCAGCGCGAACCCGGGCGCCTTGCGCGCCTTCGACGCGAGCGCCGCGTTGCCGAGCCCGCCGCGCCCGCCCTGGGCGGCGATGAAGGTGGTGCCCGGCGACACGAGGTCGGCCACGAGCTCGCCGTCCTCGGTGAACACCACCGTGCCCGCCGGCACCTTCATCTCGAGCGCCTCGCCCGCGGCGCCGTTGCGGTTGCTGCCCATGCCCATCTTGCCGCTGCCCGCTTTGGCGTGCGGGCGGAAGTGGAAGTCGAGCAGCGTGTGCACGTTCGGGTCGACGACCAGCGTCACGTCACCACCGTTGCCGCCGTTGCCGCCGTCCGGGCCACCGAGGGGCTTGAACTTCTCGCGGTGCACGGAGGCACAGCCGTTCCCACCGTCGCCGGCGGTCAGGTGGATCACCGCGCGGTCCACGAACCGGGACGCCATGGCATTGCCTCTATTCACTCGCGAAGAAAAAGGTACCGAACAAGACAAACGAGGGGTGGTGCCGGATATTCCGGCTCCACCCCTCGTCGGAGAGTCGTGCGCGCGAAGAAACCGAAGATCAGGCTTCTGCGGCGACGGGCACGATGTTGACCGTCTTGCGGCCACGCTTGGTGCCGAACTCGACCGCACCGGCGGCGAGCGCGAACAGCGTGTCGTCGCCGCCACGGCCGACGTTCACGCCGGGGTGGAACTTGGTGCCACGCTGACGGATCAGGATCTCGCCGGCGTTCACCTCCTGGCCGCCGTAGCGCTTCACGCCGAGGCGCTGGGCGTTGGAGTCACGACCGTTGCGGGAGCTGGACGCGCCCTTCTTGTGAGCCATGGGAGAAGCCTCTTTCTACGAAGATCCGAAGAACTACTTGGAGATGCCGGTGACCTCGACGCGGGTCAGCTTCTGCCGGTGACCCTGGCGCTTGTGGTAGCCGGTCTTGTTCTTGAACTTGTGGATCCGGATCTTCGGACCCTTGGTCTGCTCCACGACCTTGCCGGTGACCGAGACCTTCGCCAACGCGTCGGCGTCCGTGGTGACCTCGCCACCGTCAACGAACAGCACGGCGGGGAAGGTGTGCTCGGTGCCCGGCTCGCCCTCGAGCTTCTCGACCTCGACGACGTCGCCGACGGCCACCTTGTACTGCTTGCCGCCGGTCTTGACGATCGCGTACGCCGACACGGAAGTCTCCTGCATTAACTCGGCCCTGTAACTACTAGGCAATCGGGTGGGGGCTGGCGCGGACGGCCCGCCCGGAGGCGGTCCAGGTACTCGCGCAGCGGCCTGCTCTGGTGGCAGGCCGTACTACAGGTTACGTGAGGTTCCCCGGTGGATGGACACCGGGGTCCCCTACGTGGTCTTTCAGCTCTGGTCCGTCGCGTGCACCGGCGGACCCGCCGGACGCGAGGCCGCTCGGCGCGACCGGCGCCGGGTGGGTCGCGTGGCCGGAGCCGGCACCTCGACGTCGGACTCGGCTTCCCCGATGGCCTCGGCGGCCTCAGCCACCTCGGGAGCCGCTTCCGCCACTTCCGGCTCGGCCGCCTCGGTCTGCCGAGGTGCCTGCTCGACGGCGGGCGGCGCGCTCGCGGCGGCCACGGGGGCCCCCGCCTCCTGCGCCGTCTCCACGGTCTTCACGGCCTCGGCCAGCGGCTTCGGCTCGTCGGCGACGTTCGGCTGCGGCTCACCCTCGGCGTGCTCGCCCTTGTGGGCCGCCTTCGACGCGTTCACCATCGCCTGCACGGCCGAGACCACCGACTCGCGCTGCTCCGGCGTCGGCGCCGGCGCGGTCTCCACGGCCTTGGCGTGCTCGGCCGGCTGGTCCTCGCCCTTGCCCCGGCCGCGCGAGCGCCGGGAGCTCTTGGTGTCCCCGCCGCCGTTGCCACCGTTGCCGCCGTGGTTGTGACCGTTGTTGTGGCCACCGTTGCCACCGCCGTTGCCGTTGCCGCCACCGGCGGTGCGCTGTGGCTCGGTGGACACGACGACGCCGCGGCCCTTGCAGTGCTCACACGGCGTGGAGAACGCCTCGAGCAGGCCCGTGCCGATCTTCTTGCGGGTCATCTGCACGAGCCCCAGCGACGTCACCTCGGCGACCTGGTGGCGCGTGCGGTCGCGGCCCAGGCACTCGGTGAGGCGACGCAGCACCAGCTCGCGGTTGGACTCGAGCACCATGTCGATGAAGTCGATCACGATGATGCCGCCGATGTCGCGCAGCCGCAGCTGGCGGACGATCTCCTCCGCCGACTCGAGGTTGTTGCGCGTCACCGTCTCCTCGAGGTTGCCGCCCGAGCCGGTGAACTTGCCGGTGTTGACGTCGATCACCGTCATCGCCTCGGTGCGGTCGATGACGAGGTACCCACCCGAGGGCAGCCAGACCTTGCGGTCGAGCGCCTTCGTGATCTGCTCGTCGATCCGGTGGTCGGCGAACACGTCGCCGGTGCCGGTGTAGCGCTTGAGGCGGTCGGCCAGGTCCGGGGCCACGTGCTCCACGTACGAGTGAATCGTGTCGAACGCCTTGCCGCCCTGCACCTCGAGCTTCGCGAAGTCCTCGGTGAACAGGTCGCGCACGACCTTCACCAGCAGATCGGGCTCTTCGTAGAGCATGGTCGGTGCGCCGCCCTTCTTGGCGGAACCGGCGTCGGCCTTCTCCTTGATGACGTCCCACTGCACCTTGAGGCGCCGGACGTCGCGGTCGAGCTCCTCCTCGCTGATGCCCTCGGACGCGGTGCGGATGATCACGCCCGCGTCTTCCGGGACGATCCGCTTGAGGATGTCCTTGAGGCGGCGCCGCTCGTTCTCCGGCAGCTTGCGCGAGATGCCCGTGGCCCCGCCGGCCGGCACGTAGACCAGGAAGCGGCCGGGCAGCGAGATCTGCGTGGTCAGCCGGGCGCCCTTGTGCCCGACCGGGTCCTTCGTGACCTGCACGAGCACGCTGTCGCCGGTGGACAGGGCCTGCTCGATCTTGCGGGCCTTGCCCTCCAGGCCGGCGGCGTCCCAGTCGACCTCGCCGGCGTAGAGCACGGCGTTGCGGCCGCGGCCAATGTCGATGAACGCGGCCTCCATGCTCGGCAGCACGTTCTGCACGCGGCCGAGGTAGACGTTGCCGACGATCGACCCGGTGCCGGCCGAAGTGACGAAGTGCTCCACGAGCACGCCGTCCTCGAGCACGGCGATCTGCGTGGAGTCGCCCTTCTCGGCGACGACCATCGTGCGCTCCACCGACTCGCGGCGGGCGAGGAACTCGGCCTCGGACAGGATCGGGGCACGGCGGCGGCCGGCCTCGCGCCCGTCGCGGCGGCGCTGGCGCTTGGCCTCCAGGCGCGTGGAGCCGCGGACGCTGCGCACCTCGTCGCGCGCCGGGCGCTCGGGCTGCTCGGCCTTGGCCTGGCGCACGTGGGTGACGGTGTTGGGCGGGTCGTCGGTGGTCGCTTCGGACCCGTCGTCGTCCCCGCCCTTGCGACGGCGGCGGCGACGCCGGCGGCGGCTGCCCCCTTCGTCGGAGTCGCCGTCGGTCTCGGCTTCGCCGGCCGAGTCGTCGGACTCGGTCTCGCCCTCGGCGTCGGCCTTCTCGGCCTGCTTGTCGGCCTTCTCGGCGGGCTTGTCGTCCTTGCCGGCGCCGCGCTTGCGGTCCGGTTCGTCGGTGGCCTCGTCCTCGTCGGCGCCGCCCTCGTCGCCGCCCTTGCCCCGGCCACGGCCGCGACGTCCGCGACGACGCCGGCGACGGCCGCCCGCACCGTCCTCGTCGTCGTCGGAACGGTCGTCGGTGTCCTCGCCGGTGGTGTCCTCGGCCTGCTCGTCGTCCTGCTCGTCCTTGGCCGGCCCGGTCTTGGCCGGCCCCGCGTCCACCGGCTTCGAGCCGATGCCGAACACCGGCTCCGGGCGCGTGCGCGCGGGGCGGTCGGCGGCCGGGTCGGCCTCCGGGGGCAGGAACACGGGCGACGGCGCGGCGAACACCGGCACGTGGACCGGGCGCTTGGCCTGCGCGGCGGGCTCGTCGGTCTCTTCGGCGGGCGCTTCGACCACGGGGATCGCCGGCGCGACGGCCCGGCGCACGCGGCGCCGCGACTCACGCGGTTCCGGCGCGGCCTGCTCTTCGGCGGCCGCCGGGGCTTCGGTAGTGGTGGTGGTCTCGGCCGCCGCGGGGGTCTCGGGCTGAGCCGGCTGCTCAGCGACCTCGGGCGCGCTCCCGTCCGCGGCGGGCGCGAGCGCCTCGGCCACGCGGAACGCGACCTCGCGCGTCACGCTCGACTGCGCGCTGCGGGGGCTCTCGCCCAGCTCGGCCAGCTTGGCGAGCAGGTCGCGGCTGCTGGAGCCCAGCAGCTTGGCCAGGGCGTGCACGCGAATGCGCGGCGGCAGTTCCCCGAGCTGACTGGCCACGGATGCGGCGGTATTCCCGCCGGTCTGATCGGCGGGTGTGTCCGCGTTCGACATGTGTCTCCTCCGCCCCCGGGCGCGTCTTGCCGGTTCTCACCGGTCACGACGCGGCCGCGCAGGGGCCCTTTCTGTTTCGTGCCCGCCGTGGTGGTGACCAGCGGCGGGAATCCTTGCTTGGCAAACCGCGCGGTCCACCTGGTTCGGCGAACCGGGCACGGTCAGGTCTCCTCGGCGGTGTGCCGGCCTGGCTCCGACCCCTCACGGGCCGTGTCACCGGACCGACTCGGCTGCGCCGACTCCACGACGTCGAGCTGCCCGGCCTCCCGGGGGCAACGCGAGTGGTGCCGGTCCAGCACTCCTCCGGACCACTCTCGACGCAAGGCGGGATGCCCGTCGTCGAGGCGGTCGACGTGAGTATCCCACACCCGGGGGTGCACCCGGTGTAGTCGGTGCCTTGCGCAGCCACCCGGGCGTGCCGTCCCGCGCCGGACTCCGCCGTTCCGCTTGTCCCGATGCCCCGGCCTGGTTACCGTGCGCCTCGGGCACGCGTGCCCGTGCTCCCCTCCGTCCACGAGGAGGTCCGGTGTCCCTGCTGGCGCGGCCGCTGCGCGCGGCCGTGTGCCTCGTCGCGGCGCTGTCCGGGTGTCTCGCCGCCGGGCCGGCGAGCGCGGACGCCCCGAGCTGCCACCCGTCCGGGCGGACCTTGCGGTACGTCGTCGCCTTCGACCGCGGTACCTCCGAAGACTCCGCACGGGCACAGCTCGAGGCCGCGTGCGGTCACCCGTTCGGGTATTACCCGCAGATCGCCGTGGCGGTCGCCACGTCGGACGATCCGGACTTCGGGTCGCGCATCGGGCTCGACCGCGCGTTCAGCGCCCAGGGCACCCGGCTCGCGGCGCAGCGCGCGACCGGCGTGGCCGCGCCGGCCCAGCCCGCCCGGGCTCAGCTGGCGCCGAGCGACCCGGCCCGGGTGCCCGCGGTCGACCTGTCGGGTGAGCAGTGGGACATGCGGATGGTCGACGCGACCTGGGCGCACCAGGTGAGCGAAGGCAGCCGCGACGTGGTGGTCGGCGTGCTCGACTCCGGCGTGGACCCGAGCCACCCCGACCTGGCCGCGGCGATGGACCCGGCCGACTCCGCGGGCTGCCTCACCGGTGTCGCCGATCCGAGCCCCGAGGCCTGGCGGCCGACGACGTCGGTGCACGGCACGCACGTGGCCGGCATCATCGCCGCGGCCGACGACGGCAAGGGCGTCACCGGTGTGGCGCCCGGCGTGCGGATCGCCTCGGTGAAGGTGATCGACGACCGGGGCTACGCCGATCCCGAGGCCGCGGTGTGCGGGCTGATGTGGTCGGCGGCCCACCACCTGCCCGTGACCAACGGCAGCTGGTTCGTGAACCCGTGGTCGCTGTCGTGCGTGCGCGGCGACGACCGGGGTGTGGTCCACGAGGTGCTGGCGCGCGCGGTCGAGTACGCCACCTCGGCCGGGACGCTGACCGTGGCGGCGGCCACCAACGAGGCCGTGGACCTCACGCCGTCGGCGCACTCGGGCACGCGAGCGGCGGGCGCCGCGAAGTGTGAAGCGCTGCCCGCGGGCCTGCGGGACGTGGTGGCGGTTTCGGCCGTGGGTGCCGATCGAGTGAAGGCGGGCTACAGCTCGTACGGCCTCGGTGTGGTGGACGTCACCGCACCGGGCGGCGAGGCGGGCCGCTGCGTCGTGTCGACCGTGCCCGGCGGCTACGCGCCCCTGTGCGGCACGTCGATGGCCGCGCCGCACGTCGCGGGCGTGCTGGCGCTGCTGAAGTCGGCGCACCCGCGCATGTCGGCCGCCGACCTGCGCCGCGCGCTGGAGACGCGGGCCACGCCCATGCCGTGTCCTGACGACTACGACCTCACCGGCGACGGCGCGCAGGACGCCTACTGCGCCGGCTACGACGGTTACAACGGCTTCTACGGCCACGGCCTGGTCGACGCGCTCGCCGCCGTCACCCCGCCCTCGACGGGACCGCCGAACCCGGAGCGGTGATCGTTTCGACACCTCCACCGGGTTGGATACGCCGAACCCGGGTTCCCGAGGAGGTGCGGTGCTCGAAGCGCTCGGCCTGACCGCCGACGAGGAGCGGGTGTTCCGTGTGCTCGTCGGCGGCTACCGAGCCGCGCCCGGCGACGTGGCCGCGCGGCTGGGCCTCGATCTCGCCGAGGCCGAACGCGTGCTCGGCGCGCTCGTGGCGAGGCGGCTCGTGAGCCGCACCGGGGAGCACTACGTGCCCGCGCCGCCCGACGTCTCGCTCGGCCCGCTGCTGCGCCGGGGCCAGGCGGAGCTCGAACTCGCGCGGGCCACGGTGACCGAGCTGGCCGAGCAGTTCCGCGACAGCGCACGGCGGCGCGATTCGTCGCGGTTGGTCGAGGTCGTGACCGGCGCCGAGGCGATCCGGCAGCAGGCGCTGAGCCTGCAGCGCGACGCGTGTGAGGAACTGCTGTGGTTCTGCCGCGAGGCACCGATCGCCATGCCGGCGTCGGAGAACGACGAGGAGTTCCGGGCGCTGGCGCGCGGCGTGCGCTTCCGGGTGCTGTACGAGACCGCGCTGCTCGAAGAACCGGGCGCGATCGCGGGCCTGGCCGAGGGAATCCGGCTCGGCGAGCGGGCCCGCACGATCGCGAAGCTGCCCGTGCGCCTCGGCGTGGCCGACCGGGCGCTCGCGCTCGTGCCGCTGGCCGACGACGAGGCCACGGGCGAGCCGACGGCCGCCCTCGTGCTGGGTAGCAGCCTGGTGACCGGTCTCGTCGCGCTGTTCGAGAGCTACTGGGAACGCGCCTCTCCCGTGCGGATCGACGGCCTCGCGGGCGACGACCCGCTGTCGGCCGACGAGCGCCGGCTGCTGTCGCTGCTCGTCGGCGGGGTGAGCGACAAGGCGATCGCGAAGCACCTCGGCGTCAGCCACCGCACGGTGCAGCGCAGGTTGCAGGACCTGATGCAGCGAGCAGACGCGCACAGCCGGATGCAGCTGGCCTGGCAGGTGGCGAAGCTCGGGTGGCTCGCGGGCTGAGTCGTGGCGTCCAGTTCGGATTCGGGCGCGGGCCGGGTGTCCCGTGTGGACACCCGGCCCGTCGCTCACCGCAGCGGCAGGCGGTAGACGCCCGCACCGGTGCCGGCGAGCAGCCAGCGGCCGTCGTCGGTGGTGAGCAGCGTGCGGACGTCGCGGTCGGCCGGCTGGGCCGGCAGTGCGGTGAACCGGCGGCCACCGTCGTGGCTGAGCAGCACGCCGGCGCCGGGTTCGTACTTGTCGGCCGAGGACACGTACAGCGTGCCGTCGCGGGTGAACGTGGCGGCGGAGTACCCGGCGGTGCCGACGCCGGCCGCGGCGCGGAACGTGGTGCCGCCGTCGGTGCTGACCTCGACGAAACCGGCGCCGGTGACGACCAAGTGGCGGGCGTCGCGCGGGTCGACGGTCACGCCGGTGACCTCGCCGTCGAAGAGCTTGCGCGTGGTCTCGCCGCCGTCGGTGCTGCGGTAGAGGCCGGTGACGTCGCCGATCCACAGGGCGCCGCGAGGGTCGACGGCGAGCGCCTGCACACCGTCGAGGCCGGCCGGGGTGTGTGCGGTGAGAGTGCGGCCGCCGTCGCGGCTCGTGTAGACGGCGGGCGTGAGGTAGCTGCCCGCGTACACGGTCTTCGGGTCACGCGCATCGACGACGAGCGCGCGGGAGTTGCCGGGCACGGTGGCGAGCTGCTGCCAGGCGGTGCCGCCGTCGCCGGAGCGTTCCAGGGTGAAGCAGTCGACCTCGCAGTAGCCCTGGCGCACGCGCAGCACCGTCTTCGCCGAGACGGTCGCGAGGGCACCGACGGAGTTGCCCAGCGTGTTCGGGGCCTGGCCGGTCCAGCCCCAGTCCTGGTAGCCGCGCGGGAGGTGCGCCGCGAACGGCGCGGTGGAGCGGTAGGTGCCGCTGCGGGTGGCCGCGACGAGCGCCGGACCCGCCGCGGTCAGGGCGTTGACCTCGGTGTCGGGCACGCCGATGCGACGGAACGTCGCGGAGTCGCGCGTGGTGAAGATCCCGGCCTGCCCGGCCACGACCTGCTCGTGCGGACGATCGGGGAACGCGCCGATCTCGGAGTAGAGGTCGATCCCGGCGGTGGCGGCCGGGTGGTCGGTCCAGGTGCGGCCGCGGTCACGGCTGACCCACACGTCGCGGGGGCCCGCGCTGCCGTCGGGCCGCGGCGGGGCGACGGACTGGACCTCGATCTCGCCAGCGGACGTGATGCCGGTGAACGCCATCGCGTCGCCGGCGCCCCACGGCCCGGCCAGGGTGCGGAAGGTGCGACCGCCGTCAGTGGAGAGGACGCCTTCGCCGATCACGCCCGAGCCGACGACGATGCCGTCCGCGGCGGCCAGGTTCGCGAAGTACGGCGAGCCGGGCACGGTGAGCTTGCGGGCTTTTTGCGGGTGGGTGAGCGCGTGGTCGACGACGTGGATTTCGCTGCTGGTGCTGAGGAACAGCTCGTCGCCGTCGAGGGCGAGGTCGGTGACGCCCGCCGGGGTGCCCGCGAGCTTCGTCCAGTGGCGGCCGTGGTCGGTGCTGGTGAGCACGCCGTCGTCGCCCGCGGCGAACACGTCCGCGCCCGAGGGCGAGACCACCACGGAGGCGAGCAGGCCGGGACTCGTGGTGACGGCGCGGAACGTGCGCGCGGCGTCGTCGCTGCGCAGCACCTCGCCGGTGCCGGTGGCCGGGTCGGTGGCGGTGACGTACACGACGGAACCGTCGCGGGGGTCGGCCGCGATCGCGGTGCCGCCGGCGGCCAGCGGACCGGGTGTGGTCCAGGTGCCGCCGTGGTCGTCGGTGCGGTAGACGGCGTGGCCGCTGTCGGGCAGCACGTACAGCCGCGCGGGGGCGTCGGGCGTGAACGCAAGGTGGCCGCCGGCGCTGTTGGGACCGACGAGCTGCCACGGCTGGGCGTGCTCGGGTTCGGCTGTCGCGGGGGCAGCGAGGACGAGGGACAAGCCGGCACTCAGCGCGGCGAGCTTCCAGGGTCTGGCGTGCATCCGGTCAGCGTGGGGCAGAGCGGGCGCGGCGTCACGATCTTCGCGGTGGCCGAAATACGACCTGTCGCACTTTGGACAGCCCGCGTCACGTCAACAGCAGCTTCGCGATGCGCCGCGTGGACCCCCAGACGCCGATCGCCGCGAGCACCAGCAGGTACGCGAGGTTGGCCGCCATGCTCCACGAGAAGAAGCCTGTCGCGAGGCCACGCATGAGCTCGATGCCGTGGTACAGCGGGAAACAGCGGACGACCCACTGCAGGGCCTCGGGGTACACGGTGATCGGGAAGAACGTGGTGGAGAACAGGAACATCGGCATGAGCACGAGCTGGATGTAGTCGAACTGCGACGTCGACTTCAGGTAGCTCACGAGCGTGATACTGATGGCCGAGAACGCGAACGACACCAGGAGCGCCACCGGCAGGAGCAGCAGCGCCCACCATGAGGTGAGCAAGCCCATCGCGCCCGTGACGGCCATGAACGCGACCGAGTACAGCCCGCCCCTCAGCATCGCCCAGCCGATCTCCCCCAGCGCGACGTCGAGCGGCCCGATGGGGGTGGCGAGCATGGCGTCGTACGTTTTCGCGTAGCGCAGCTTGAAGAACAGGTTGTACGTGCTCTCGAACACGGCCCCGTTCATCGCCGACGACGCCAGCAGCGCCGGCGCCACGAAGGCGACGTAGCTGATCGGCTGCCCGTCCGGGCCCGGCACGGTCTGCACGAGCTTGCCGAACCCGACCTGGAACGCGAGCAAGTAGAACAGCGGTTCGAGGGCGCCGGACAGCAGCATCGACCACGAGCGGCCGTAGACGGTGACGGCGCGCTCGATGAGGGCGCCGGCTCGGCCGCTGTACATGCCGGCGGGCAGGACGCGGATGAGGAGACCGCGGCGTTGGAACTCGGGGGCTTGGACGTCGGTCATCACGCCACCGGCCCTTCCGCCGGAGCAGCGATGCGCGGCAGCCGCTCACCGGGCGGCCGTTCGGCTGGACTTGACAGAGCAGCGTGCGACTCGACGAGCCACGACACAGCGGATTGCGGCACCGGCCCCGGTGCAAGGGGCAGCACCGGCTCCCCCGGGAGCCGCGCGGCAGCCGCCGAGGGGGTGCTGACAACACGAATCATCGTGACGCCGCGTGCCGAACCACGAGTGCGGGCCCGGGAGCCCAGGCGAGCTGAGGTCATCACGCCACCAGCCGGTGGAAGAACCAGCGGTGGGCCAGGGCCCAGCCAACCGCCACGAGGGCCGCCAGGTAGGCGAGATGGCCGAGGGCCACGAGGGGGCCGATGCCGCCCAGCGTGGCGGCGCGGGAGAGTTGCGTGCCGTGCCAGAGCGGGGACAGCCAGGCGAGCCAGCGCAGGTACACGGGGATCTGGGTGATCGGGAAGAAGGTGCCCGAGAACAACGTCATCGGCATCACCACGAAGCGGAACAGCAGCCCGAAGCGCTGCCCCTCGTCGAAGGTCTTCGCCGCCAGCGCGGTCATCGGGGCCGCGCAGGCGAGCCCGGTGAGCGTGCCGATGAGCACCACCAGCACAACGCCGAAGTTCTGCCACGCGCCGAAGAGCACGGCGATCACCGCGTAGATCGTGCCGGCCAGGGTGAGCTTCAGGCCCGACCAGATGAAGTGCGCGCCGACCAGCTGGCCGGGCGACACGGGGGTGGCCGTGACCGCCAGGTAGTCCTTCTGCCACTTGAACCCCGACAGCACGGGGTACGTCGAGTCGCCCACGCCCTGCTGCGCGGCGCCCGCCACGAGCAGCGCGGGAGCGACGTACACGAGGTAGGACACCCCGCCCGTGGCCGGTCCCGCCTGCACCTGCGAACCGAAGCCCAGCCCCATCGCGGCGAGGAACAGCACGGGTTGCAGGCCGGTGGAGTACAGCGTGCTCACCCAGTGCCGCCGGTACCACGTCCAGTGGCCCTCGACGCGCAGCCACGCACCACGCCAGGGGCCGACCACGCGGCCCGTCGCGGAGATCGTCATCAGTCCACCAACGTCCGGCCGGTCAGGCGCAGGAACACGTCCTCCAGCGAGCTGCGCCGCACCAGGCTGGACACCGGGCGCAGGCCGCGTTCGTGCGCGCGCTCGAGGGTGGCCTCGCCCGTCATCGTGTACAGCAGCACGCGGTCGGGCAGCACCTCGATGCGCTCGGCCAGCCCTGTCACCACCTCGGCCGCCGCGGCCTGTTCGCCCGGCGCGAACCGCAGCTCCACCACCTCTCGCGTGGAGTAGCGCGTGATCAGCTCCGCCGGCGAGCCCTCGGCGGCGATGCGGCCGCCGTCCATGACCACGAGGCGGTCGCACAGTTGTTCTGCCTCGTCCATGTAGTGGGTGG
This sequence comes from Amycolatopsis sp. NPDC004368, assembly GCF_053602515.1. NCBI lineage: Bacteria > Bacillati > Actinomycetota > Actinomycetes > Pseudonocardiales > Pseudonocardiaceae > Amycolatopsis > Amycolatopsis sp. NPDC004368. The sequence continues at coordinate 73,734 of NZ_JBSGDT010000007.1, forward strand.
TCACGATGAGGGTGGTGCCGCGGGCCTTCAACCGGAACAGGCGGTCCCACAGCAGGTGGCGGGCCTGCGGGTCGAGACCCGTGGTCGGCTCGTCGAGCAGCAGCACCTCCGGGTCGTTGACCAGCGACCGCGCGATCGTGAGCCGCCGCTTCATGCCGCCCGAGAGCGAGTCGACGGTGTTCTCCGCGCGATCGCTCAGCTGCGCGAACTCCATCAGCTCCTCGGCCTTGGCCCGCACGTGCGCCCGCGACAGCCCGAAGTACCGCCCGTAGATCTGCAGGTTCTGCCGCACCGACAGCTCGACGTCGAGATTGTCCTCCTGCGGCACCACACCCAGGCGCGCACGGATGCGCGGCCCGTCGACGTCCGGGTCCATGCCCAGCACGCGCAGGTCGCCGTCGGTGCGCGGCGACACGCACGCGATCATCCGCATCGTCGAGGACTTCCCCGCGCCGTTGGGCCCGAGGAAGCCGAACGACTCCCCCGCGCGCACCTCGACGTCGATGCCGCGGACCGCTTCGAACTCACCGAACCGCTTCACCAGTGCCTTCGCCTGCACCAGTGCCGGTTCCGCCGTTGACTCACCCACGGAACCGACACTAGGCCGTGGCACCGACAGTTTTCGAGCGGTTTCCGATCGGTCAGCGCACGGTGACCGTCAAGTCCCGCGAAACACCGTTGACCCGCACGGAAATCCGCGCCACCCCCGGGTGCAACGCGGTCAGCACGCCACTCGCCGGGTCGTAGGCCACGACATCCCACGGCGCCGGCCGCCCTGCGCCGACGTACGCTGCGAAGCCGCTCCAGTCCGCGCTCACCGGGTACGCGACCGGCACGGCCCGGCCGGCCTGCGTCACCGTCGCGGTCAGTTGAGCCTTCTCACCGCGACGCAGCGAAGCGGGCCCGGACAGCGTCAGCGCGTCCACGTTCGGCTTCGTCTCGAAGCGCACCGGCTGATCGCGCGCCGAAGGGTCCACCCGCACCAGCGTCCAGCCGACGAACCCGCCGTCACCCGGCGCGGCCGCGGGCGTCTTGCCCGAGTTTCCGTTGACCAGGTAGGGCACGCCATCGGTGCGCGACAGGCTGAACACCCCGGCGTGCGAAGCGATCGCGGCCGCCTGCTTGCCCGAGGACTGCTCGAACCCGGTGAGCCACGTCTGCAGCAGGTCGGCTTCCTTGCGGTCGCCCAGCTGCGAATTGCCCGTCGGACTCGGGTCCCGCACCGGGTGGTGCATCGCCACCACGACCCCGCGGATCGAGCGGTCGCGGGCGGCGCCGTCGAGCGCGTCACGCAGCATGCGGACCTGGTTGAACCCGCCGGCCCGCAGCGACCCGCGCGAGGAGTCCATCAGCACCAGCCGGATGCCGTGCACGTCCACCACCTGGTGGGTCACGCCGAACGCGGCCTGGAAGTTCGCGAGCCCGTTGCCGCCTTCGGCCTCGTGGTTGCCGGGGACGTAGTACCACGGCACCTTGCCGTCGAGCTCCTCACCGATCACCTTGCGCGCCAACACGAAATCCGGCGCCGTGCCGCGGTCGACGAGGTCGCCGTTGATCAGCACCAGGTCCGGTTTCGCGGCCACGGCCTCGCGCATCGCGCGGCGCGCCTGCGCCACCAGCGGGCCGTCGGGCGCGTCGGCGGTGAACTGCGCGTCGCTGATCACCGCGATCCGCAGGCCGCCGGCGCCGAGCGTGTCGTCGGTGACCAGCGCGGGGTCGTGCACGGGCGGGTCGGCGGGCACGGACGTGGAGGGCGCGACCTCGAAGGTGAGGTCGTCGAACACGAGATGCCCCTCGTACTGCTGGTCGGGCACGTTCTCCACGGCGTAGAAGCGCGTGAGCCGCTGGCCGTCGGGCAGCCCGGCCGGCACGTTCGCGGTCACGTACCGCCAGCCGGTCCAGTCCACGCTCAGCGAGAGGTCCACAATGGACGCCACGTTCGCCGCGTCGTGCAGCTCCGCGCGCAGCCAGGCGCCCTTGCCGTCACCGTTGACCCACAGACCGATCTTCTGCGTCCCAGTGGGCACGGGCAGCGGCGTCGCGGCGGTCACGTACGCCGCGCGCGTGGCCGTGGTGCCGGTGAGGCGGTAGTCGAGCGCCAGGCCCTGGCCGCCGTCGCGTCCTTCGGCCGGCGACAGCGCGGCCCCGACCACCGCCGGGTACACGCTCGCACTCCAGCCGGCCGGACCGTCCAAAGGAGACGCCACCTGGCCCACCGTGCCCACGGACGCGGCCAGGTGCTCGGTCAGCCCACCCGCGTGCACGGTGATCGCCGAAGCCCCCGAAGCCCCCGAAGCGGCCTTCGCGGTGACCTCGAACCCGTCCGCGGAGGGCTTCACGTCCACCACGGCGGGGTCGTAGTCGAGCTTCACGTCACGCGGTTCGACCCAGGTGCCGTAACCGTCGGCGTCGTAGCCGTAGACCTGGAACGTGCTGTGCGCGCCCGCGCCCGAGAGCGCGACCTGCGCGGCGCTCGTACCGAGCCGGACCGGGGTGCCGAGCACCGAGATCGTCGTCTTGCCCGACGCCTTGCCGTCGCGCGCGAGCACGGAGACGTCTTCACGCGCGTCCGGATGCCCGCGATCCGCGTGGGCGGTGAGGACGCTGTCGGTCACGCTCGCGCGGGCGGGGTCCGAAGTGCTCCACTTCGGCCGTGCGGCGACGGCGGCGCCGGTCTCGTCGTGGCCGTCGGCGACGAGCACCCGCGATAGTCCGGAAAGGACTCGCGTGGCGTCTTTCGTGTTCTGCGCGGGTGCGGGCGCGAAGCCGGTCAGCCGCCCGCTGCCGGGCGTGGTCTTGATGCCGATTCCGTTGGGCACCAGGCGTTCTCCACCGTCGGACGGGGCGTTGCGCACGCTCGGCGCGGCCTCGCCTTCACCACGCGCGAGCAGGGTGGAGGAGCCGCCACCGTCGAGGTTGATCGCGTCGTCGGCGCCGAGGGCCTTGAGGCGCCGGCCCAGTTCGGCCTCGGTCATGCCGCGGCTGTCGGCCTGGCGCCCGTCGACCGTCATGAGCCACATCCGCTTGCCGTCGGCGGAAAACCCGACGCCGGTGCGGGGCGCGAGCGTGGTGTCGTCCACCGGGAGCAGTTGCCCGTCCTTCAGCAGAGCTTCGTTGCCACCGACGGCCACGGCGATCTTCCCGGCGGCGGAACGCGGCGCGTACGAGACGCGCACGTGGTCGCCGACCTTCAGCGCGGCCAACGTGTCCGCGCCGGCTTCGCGGCCCAGCAGCAGCGTGGAGCCCGCCGGGATCGGCCCGTCGGCGGGCGCGGTGCGCACCTGCGTGACCACGCCGTCGCGCACCTCGACCTCGGCCACGCGAGCGGCCCCGGCCACCGAAGTCGCGCGTGCCGACGCGCCCCACAGCGGCGTGTAGACGCCCAGCGCGTCCTTGCCCAGCACGGGGCTGTTGAAGTTCGTGGCCGGCACGCTGCGTCCGTCCGGCAGCTGCACAGACGCTTCGAGGAAGATGTCGGCCAGCTTCGCGCGGCCCTCGTCGGTGATCGCGGCGGTGGTGTTGTGGCCGGTGGCCGGCGCGGTCTGCAGTTGCCCGTCGGAGATGCCGACGCCCTCGGGCGCGCCGGTCGCGTTGATGTCGAAGAAGTCGCCGTTCACGCCGGCCACCGCGCCGGTGCGCGCCACCTGCTGCGACAGCGGGGTGCGCGCGGAAACCGTGCCAGGGCTCAGATACGTGGGCTTCAGGACCTTGCTGGTGAGGTCGACGCTCAGCGTGTCGCCGCGGATCCAGCCGGCCGGGTCGAAGCGGTCGAACTGCGTGAGCTGCAGCCCGGGGGCGATGGCCGAGGTGGCGCTGCTGGTCTCGAGACCGTCGTCGGTGGTCGCGGCGGCCGTGACCGGCGCTTCGCGGGCCGACGACGCGACGGGCGCGCTTTCCACGGGCCGCGTGCCGAGTGGCGCGGCGAGCGGGTCACCGTAGGCCGGCGCGGCGACGGCGGAGGTGAACAGCGTGCAGAGGGCGCAAAGCAGCACGGAGCGTGACTTCTTCACCAGGTACCCCAGTATCGAGTGAGTGACTTCGCCCAGCAAAGTGGAGCGGTGCGGCCGACGGAAGGATTCCGGGTGAACTCCGCCTGAATGGCTCAGAACGGGCGGTTCCGGTCAGGGAGTGAGCGGTGCCCTCAGGAAGCCGCGCGCCAGCTCCTCGTCCCCGGTGACGCGGGGCTTGACCTCGCCGCGCTTCCACAGCAGCGTCAGCAGTTCCTGCGCGCTCGCCTCGACGGTGGCAGCCGGTTCGCCGTCACCCAGCGCGGGCGGTTCCCCCGGCACGAGGGTCCACTCGTGGCCGGTGTCCGTGGCGCGCAACGAAAGCGGCGCGGCCAGCGGCGGCGGCTCGTGCCAGCGCGTGATCCGCGGCAGCATCGCGCCGAGGACCTCGTCGACGCCGTCTGCCGACACCAGCGGGTCGAGGACCGGGGTCGTGCCGGCGCAGGAGTGGGCGTCGACCAGGTGCATCGCGGTTTCGTGGACCTGGCGGCGGAACCAGAACAGCTTCGTCTTCGCGGTGCCGCAGAAGTGCCAGCACCGCTCGTCGGGGTCGGCTTCTTCGAGAGCGGCCAGCAGCAGGGCCGCGCTCTCGGCGTACCAGCCGGCGAGGTCGCCCGCCGGAGAGTCCTCGAACGCCTGCTGCTGCGGCTCGCCGGTGCGCACGACCTCGGCGGCCCAGCGGTGCACGTTGCCGGTGTGGGTCACGAGGTCGGGCCACGTCCAGCCCGCGCAGTCCGGCACGGCCACACCGGCCTCGGCGGAACGCGCGATGTCGGTGAACGCCGCGGTGAGCTCGCGCAGGTGCGCGAGGTAGTCGCGGGCGGGCAGCGGCAGCGTCGACATGGCCCCTCGGAAACGGTTGGCGGGAAAGGGAAAGCCGGGGCGGCGCCGATTGGGCCCCACCCCGGCTTCAGGCCCGGCTCACAGGTCCGGGAACCACAGCTTCAGCTCGCGCTCGGCCGACTCCGGCGAGTCGGAACCGTGCACCAGGTTGTACTGCGTCTCGAGCGCGAAGTCGCCGCGGATCGTGCCCGGCGTGGCCTTCTCGACCGGGTCGGTGCCGCCGGCGAGCTGACGGAACGCGGCGATGGCGCGCGGCCCCTCCACGGCGATCGCGACGAGCGGCCCCGACGTGATGAACTCCAGCAGGTCGCCGAAGAACGAGCGCTCCTTGTGCTCGGCGTAGTGCTCCTCGGCCAGCGAGCGCTCGACGGTGCGCAGTTCGAGGGCGGCCAGCTTCAGACCCTTGCGCTCGATGCGCGAGACGACCTCGCCGACGAGGCCGCGCGCGACGCCATTGGGCTTGACGAGGACCAGCGTGCGTTCAGTCACGACGGTGTTTCTCCTTGTGCGGATTCGTGTTATCGGGCGCGAGCCTAGCCGACGCCCGGTTGCGGCCGGTTTCGGCGTGGTCAGCGGTGCTGCGGGTGAAGGGTCTTGGACCAGAGCGACTTGCCCGTCGCGTCGCGCAGGTCCACGCGCAGATCGCCGCTGCCGCTGTCGACGTTCAGCTCGCCGAAGTGCTGGAACCCTTGTGCGGGCGAGGAGTTCTGCGTCGTCGGCGCGTGCACGAACACCGCTTCGGGGCCGAACGTGGGGTCGAGCTGGTTCGGGCCGAACGCGCCGGCGTTGAGCGGGCCCGACACGAACTCCCAGAACGGGTCGAAGTCCTTGAACGCCGCGCGGTCGGGCGAGTAGTGGTGCGCGGCGGTGTAGTGGACGTCGGCGGTCAGCCACACGACGTTGCGGACCTTGCGGCGCTGGATCTCGCGCAGCACCCAGGCCAGCTCCGTCTCGCGGCCGCCGGGCGCGCCCGGCAGGTTGTTGGCCACGGCCTCGATGTCGGTGCCGTCGGGCACCACGAGGCCGATCGGCATGTCGGCCTGCACGATCTTCCACGTCGCGGTGCTGCGGTCCAGCGCGTCGGCGAGCCAGCGGGCCTGCTTGTCGCCCAGGATGTAGCCGGGCTTGGTCTGGTCCGCGGTGTTGGCGTTGCGGTAGGTGCGCATGTCGAGCACGAACACCTCGACGCGGCTGCCGTAGCGGAAGCTGCGGTACACCCGACCGTCCACGGCCTGACGGCTGTCGATGGGGTGCCACTCGTGGAACGCCTGGTACGCGCGCGGGGCGAGCACGCTCAGTCGCTTCTCGGTGTATTCGGGGCGGTCGTTGAGGACTTCGCCGGGGTACCAGTTGTTGAGGACCTCGTGGTCGTCCCACCAAGGGTGTCAACTGACCGCACTGGGCACGTCGCCTACCAGTGAGGATACCGACCATGAGCGCACCGATACCCCGGAAGCGGCGTAGGTTCAAGAAGCAGGTCAGCGCGCGAATGCCGGCCGTCCCGTTCACGCCGGACGGCGACGCAGCGGTGTGCTACGCCCGCCAGTCGCACTACACAGACGAGCACGTCCAGCGAGGTCCAGCCGCGGGACACGCACCGATGGACGAACGAGACGATAGAGATCACAGACTTACTCGACCGAACCACAATAGACCCGAATTTATGATATGAGACGAAACCAGGCTGCGACAAGGCACATAGCGGCGGACATCCGCGGCCTATAACCGGCCCGCACCGAGTTGCGTTCATTCAATCATTCATTCAATGTCACCTTCGCGATATCGACGGTTTTCGCACGAAGATCCCTTTACTCACTTACATTAGCTCTTCTTGATCGAACAACTTCGGCGACGATGTCTGCCCGGCAGCACCCTCCGCTGACGGTATTTCTATTTCTAAAGCCAGGCCAGCACTTTCAGAAGGCGGCTTTAAAACTCCGGTCGATATAATCACTGGAGCGATTAGTACTCGTGCGGACTTTCTGCCAGCTGGATAAAATTGAAGACCAGACATGTCAAGCATCCCACCCCTCAATGCTACTTGATCGAATTTTATATCGATCGGGCCGGTAACAGTACAGTCATTAAAGACAACCTCTGCACCACAGAAGTCCGCATCATCAAACAAAATATTGCCAAGACTTTCCGAACCCCTAATATTAAAGTGTTCGAATTTGTTCCTGCCGAAGTACACTAGCCCTCCGGAGAATTTTACTTCCCGAAAGAAGAGGTTAAAGTTTTTGAAGGTTGCACCCCCAAAAAATACTTCGCCTGACTTAAATACTGAGCCATCGAATGAAGTTATGCAGTCGTGGAATTTAGCCTGAAAGAAATTCACCCCATTTTCAAATGTGCAATTTCTCAGACCAATCCAGCCATAGTTCCTATCATCCCTGCGTCGCTGAATTCCCGTGAACTTGGCATCCTGAAACGATACGCTCCCGTAGAAATGTCCTCCGCTCAATTGAACATCGTCATATGTCCCACCCGAGAAGTCGAAATTCAGTCGACACCAGCCGGCAGATGAGTCAGGATCCAACACATGTTGGCGTATAACTTCAAATATTGATGCACGAACTACTGATTCATCATCATTTGTTAGGTGCGATGTGTATGGCATTCGCAAGTATGCGCAGAGCAAATCCACGCACATTTGCCGCTTGTCTGGCCAGTCATCGGCAAGACGACTGATCGCGTATACCCCGGCCAGGCGCACCGCCGCTCGCTCATGACCGAGTTGAACAGCGCCATCTTGATATCGTTTGCCGAACTGTTCACTGTCGGCTCGAAAGCTCGCAGCTTCATCAAGTCGTTGTTTGCGATAAGCGTAGACGAGTGCGAAAGACCCCGCGATCAAAGTTCCTGCAGATACAGTATTACGGACAAGATCAGAAAGGCCAGCCCCAGAAAGTGTTCCTTCCGTCAGTGGAAAGAGTCTTACTCCACTAAGCCAGGCAAAGGTCATGAAGATAGCGAGAGTGACTATCAGAAGCGTTAGGACTGCACCGATCGTTGTACCCAGGAGCCCTGGAAGTCGAGGCGTAAACCTTCCTCCCACTGTTAGTGAATGGGACCGCTTACGCTTTATGAGCCTTCGAAGAAATCGCACGAACACCATCGTTCTCACAACTGTCAACCAAGGCTCGCAGACTAGCTAATAGCCGCTGGATTGTAAATTCAGCGGTTCCAACAACCCTGTGTCCACACAGGAGGCCTTCCACCACGTGGTGAAGGTGCTCTGTCAGCGGGTTCAGCAAACACCCACCAGGTCCGGTAGCGTGTCACTCTGGGTGGCTACGCTCGTTCAGCACGTCGCACGCCGCACCGATCCCGGCAGCCACCTGTTCGACATCCGCGCTCGTCAATGTCAACCCACAGCGCGCCGCCTGGCTCCATCTTGACCATCCCTGCCGGTGCAGCGTGCCCATCGCGTCGGTCGTCCCTCCCGGATGTTGCGTCGGTCGGATGACGATTCGACGCGGGCGGCCCATCTCCTCGATCGGTGGCACGGCTCGCCCGATGACCGGAGTCACATCGTCGGCCCCGTCCTCGAACGGGACATAGAACGTGCGGACCAGCTCGAACGTCTCATCGGTGATGCCAGCCACACAGGTTCCCCGGTCGGTGTTGATTCGTAGTTCGGTCGCGCGGACGCCAGCCGCATACTTGCCGGAGCCCAACAGACCGTCGTTGACGACCTGATCCGCAACCGAGAACGCGACGCCGCACGAGACGTTGCGGGTGATCTCCCTCGGGATGCTGTCCTTGGTGGGCGGGCAGCCGAGAAGGTCGGCGAACCCACGGATACCGAAGAGGGCGGCAGGCTGGAGTGGGTCCGCTCAGCCGGATCCCGGAATTAGCGCAGCGGCAAGAACTCCTCGACGCAGGGGCGCTGGTGCCGCTGCTGTACTACGTCGCCACACGCGGCACCGGCAGCGCCGCTAGGCAGAACCAGCCGACGGGCCTGCGTGACGATCAGTTAGTCCGCGAACCCCACGTCAACCAGGTTCGCGCTGGTCACACGTGCTAGCGTGTTGTCAGTTGACGTATTTGGTGGTCGTCCCACTGGGTGTAGCTGGGGACCTGGGCGGCGAAGCGCAGGAAGTTCTTGTCGAGGCGGTTGTAGGCGTGCTGGCCGCGGTACTCGTCGAGCGTCTCGGCGACCTTCGACTTCTCCGGGGTGACGATGTTGTGCCACGTGCCGCCGTCGCCGGGCAGGGTGACGGTTTCGGTGAGGGGGCCGTCGGAGTAGACGGTGTCGCCGCTGTGCAGGAAGAGGTCGGGGTGGCGGTCGGCCATGGCCGAGAAGATGGTCATGCCGCCCAGCGCGGGGTTGATGCCGTAGTTCTGGCCCACGACGTCGCCGCTCCAAAGGATGCGCGTGTCGCGGCGGCCGACGGGCGCGGTGGCGAAGCGGCCGGCGACGGGTTCGCTGGCGGTGCGGCCGTCGAGGTCCACGGCGGTCACGCGGTAGTGGTACTCGGTGCCGGGCTGTAGGCCGGTCACGCGCACCTTGCCGGTGCCGCCGGTGTCGGGCGACACGATCGGCCCGGTGACTCTGCGGGCGTGGCGGAAGGACTCGTCGCGCGCGATCTCGGCGACCAGGCGCGCCGGCCGGTCGGCGCGCGACCAGATGATGCCGGACCCGGTGGTCACGTCACCGGACGCGACACCGTGCGTGAGCACCGGACGCGCACGGCGGACCAGCGGCGCGGCGGACACGCTCTCGGGCAGGAGCAACGCCCCGCCCACGATGGCCGACGCGGCGAAACCGGCCTTGAACAGGGTGCGGCGGGAGTGGGTCGATTCGGTCATGCCGGACGTTCTATCCCGCTGCGGCGGCTGGTCGGACAACTCCCGCTGACTTGGCGGTGAACGGACGTCCGGCGGTCCGCAAGAATGGGGCCATGGTGCAGATCGGCTTCCTGAGCCAACCCGACCGTGCCGAGTGGGAAGCGCTGGCCCGGGACAACGACGCGTACGCCGGAGTGGATCGCGGCGACGAGGGTTACGAATGGTCCTGGCGGGGCCTGCTCGACGGCGACCAGCCGCGCGGGATCGCCGCCTGGGTGGACAGCCGAATGGTCGGCTTCGCGCACTACGTGTTCCACGCGGGGATCTGGACCGCGGGACGGTGTTGTCTGGCGGACCTGTTCGTCGCCGCCGACGCACGACGGCAAGGGATCGCGACGGCGATCATCAGGTGGGTGGCGAGGGACGCCGAGGAGCACGGATTTCCGCGGCTGTACTGGAACACGCTGGTGGACTCGCCGGCTCGCGGGCTGTAGGACACCGTGGCGAAGGTGAACGAGGGGCTCGTCGTTTATTCGTACCGGCGCTGATCGTTGATCGGCCGCGGGGTGAGGTGACCGTCAGCGCTGCTGCTGTTGCTGCTGACTCGGCAACGTCCCCGCCGCCATCCTGCGCGCCACCTCGCGGCGCAGGTACAAGAACCAGACGAACGCCGCGAGGAACAGCACGCCGATGATGGCGATCGCGGGCAGCACGAACACCATGGCGATGAGGGCGACCTGCAGCACCAGCACCGCGGGCACCGCCCACACGTGCTTGAGCAGGCCGCACAGCGCGATCAGCGCGACGGCGATGCCGATGACCGTCCAGCTCGCCGCGGAGGTGATGCCGCCGCCGAGGTTGGCGATGACGGGCAGCGCCAGGGCGACCGTGATGGCCTCCATGATGAGCGTGCCCGAGAGGACGCCGCGGAAGCCCTTCATGGGGTCCTTGGGTGGCGGGCTGGCCGCGGGCTCGCTCATGCCGGTTCCTTCCCGAACAGGGTGCGGGCCTCGCCCGCGGTGACGACGGAGCCGGTGACCAGCACGCCGCCGCCGGCGAGGGGTTCCTCCGGGTCGTCGGACTGCTCGACGAGGCCGATGGCGGTTTCGACGGCCGTCTCGAGATCGGGTTCGGCGAGCACGCGTTCCTCGCCGAAGATCGAGATGGCGAGGTCGTTCAGGTCCTCCAGCGCCATCGCCCGCGGGGACGAGTTGCGCGTGACCACGATGTCCGACACCACGGGCTCGAGCGCGTCGAGGATGCCGCGCGCGTCCTTCTCCTCCATCACCGCGACGACCGCCGCGAGCCGCCGGAAGGCGAACTCCTCGGCGACGGTGGTGGCCAGCGCCTGCGCGCCCATGGGGTTGTGCGCCGCGTCGAGCAGCACGGTCGGGGCGGCTCGCACGCGCTCCAGCCGCCCCGGGTTCTCGACCTCGGCGAACGCCTCGCGCACGGCTTCGAGCACCAGCTTGCGGTCCTTGCCCGCACCGAAGAACGCCTCGACGGCCGCGAGCGCGAGCGCCGCGTTGGCCGCCTGGTGGGCGCCGTGCAGGGGCAGGAAGATCTCGTCGTACACGCCGCCGAGGCCCTGCAGCTTCAGCAGCTGCCCGCCGACGGCGACCTCGCGCTCCAGCACGCCGAACTCGCTGCCGGCGCGCGCCACCGCGGCGTCGACGTCGACCGCGCGCTTGAGCAGCACGTTGAGCACGTCGGGGTCCTGCTCCGCGATCACGGCGACCGAGCCGGGCTTGATGATCCCGGCCTTCTCGCGCGCCGCGTCGACGGCGGTCGGGCCGAGGTACTCGACGTGGTCGAGGCCGATGGGGGTGATCACGGCGACGTCGGCGTCGGCGACGTTCGTGGCGTCCCACGCCCCGCCCATGCCCGCCTCGAGCACCGCCGCCTCCACGGGCGCGTCGGAGAACGCCGCGAACGCCATGCCGGTGAGCACCTCGAACTTGCTCATCGCCACGCCGTCCTCGCTCGCGGCGTCGACCATGTTCACGTACGGCGCGACGTCGCGGAACAGGTCCACGTACCGCGCGGCCGAGATCGGGTGCCCGTCGAGCGCGATGCGCTCGGTGACCAGCTGCAGGTGCGGGCTCGTGTACCGCCCGACGCGCAGGCCCATGCGGGTCAGGAGGGCGTCGATCATGCGGCTGACCGACCCCTTGCCGTTCGTCCCGGCGACGTGCAGCACGGGGTAGCCGTGGTTCGGCTCGCCCAGCAGCGTCACCAGCGCCTGGATCCGCGCGAGGCTCGGCTCGATCTTCGTCTCCGGCCAGCGCTGGTTCAGCTCCGCCTCGACGGCGATGAGCTCCCGGCGGGCCTGCTGCCCGTTCGGATCCTGCGCCGGCTCCTCGACGCCCTGGTCGTCGAGTTCGTGCAGCTCCGCGTCCTCGGCCCCGAGCAGGTCGGGCACCGGCCCGGTCGCCAGGTTGTCCCCCAGCTGCCCGATGCCGCCGATCCCACCACGCGACCCGCCGCCGACGGTGTACGCGGCGTCCGGCGCGTCCAGGTCGGGGTCGATGTCGTCGGACTCGTCGTGCGCCCGCGCGCCCAGCTCGTCGACGCCGGCGAAACTGTCCGGATCCGCCAGCTCCGGACGCCTCGGCTCGACCTCGCCGACCTCCTCGAACGACTCCTGGCCGTCCGCCTCACCACGCGGCACGAACACGCTCCCTCGACAACGGGCCTATTACTGACCTGTCGAGTCTACGTGCGGGGGGCCGCGGGGGTTCGGGGCCGTGTCGGGAGGGGTGACCTGCGGGTTTCAGTGGTGGGGTCTACTCGGCGGGCCTGAGGAACCACTCGAACAGGTCGAACGCGCGGCTGCAGTACGGATCGGCTGCCACCTCGTGGTCAGCGACGTGGGCAGGGATCCCCGATCGCAGGAGAGCGGCCAGCTCGCCCAGAATCGACGCACTCGCGGTCTTGACGGAGGCGGCGTCGTCCTCGGCGATGGGCAGGCCGACCGCGATCGTGGTGCGGTCGGCGCAGCAGGTCAGACAAGCCCGGAGCTTTCCGCTGTGAACTTTCGAGAATCCGGGAAGAAAGAAGGGGAACATGCGCTGGAACTGCCGGACTCCGGAGTCGGCCGGCATCGGCTTGATGCTCAAGCTCTTCGGGCTGTAGAAGATCGACTCGCTCGCGGCATCCTCGGGGTTGCTGTGCTCCGGGGCCTCGAAGGTGTCGATGCGGGTTCCGCCGTGTGGGCAGCCAAGGCGTGGGCGAGACCCGACGAGAAGTCCGTCGGGCCGATCACGCCGCCGCCCTTCGAGGCGAGCCGAAACCGAATCGTCAGCGTCGAACGCCGCGACGTCGACGACGGCACGGAGAGAACGGCCGCGAATCGGTCATCCGCCGTGCGAACGATCCCGACCATCGCCGGACTCAGGTCAGGTCGGAGCGGCGCGATGAGCTGTTTGGCCCGATCGAGGATCAGCTCGTACGCGCTGTAGAGAGCCGCCACCTTCGGTGATCGTCCTGCCATCCGGCTGACCATATTGGGATTCCCGCAACGGCATGGCCCTCGAGTGGTTGAGTCGAGACCATGCCCTTCAATCACAACCACCGCTACCACCCCCTCCTCCTCAGCCTGGTTCCTCCGGAAACCCAGCGGGCACTCGACGTCGGTTGCGGGAGCGGGCGGTTCGCGCGCCGGTTGGCGGCGCGGGGGGTCGACGTGGACGCCGTGGATGTGTCGGAGCAGATGGTGCGGATCGCGGAGGCGCTGGGGTCGCCCGGGCCGGGGCGGGTGGAGGTGCGGCAGGCGGACGTCAGGACCGAAGAGCTGCCCGAAGCCACCTACGGGTTCATCTCCTGTCTCGCGTCCCTGCACCACATGCCGTTCGAGACCGTCACCAAGCTCAGGGACGCGCTGAAGCCCGGTGGGGTCCTCGCGGTGCTGGGGCTGGCGCGGCCGAGCACGCCCGCCGACTACGTGGTGGACCTCGGGTGGGCACCGGTGAACCTCGTGGCGCGCGGGATCGTCGCGGCGGGTGAGTGGCTCAACGGCGGGCCGGATCCGACGCCGGCGCCGCCGGTCGAGATGGAGTTCCCGAGCATGAACGCGATCCGACGCCAGGCGCGCGAGCTGCTGCCCGGCAGCACGATCAAGCTGCTGCCGTTCTGGCGGCACCTGCTGACGTACCGGAAACCATCGGCCTGACCCGGATCCGGCTGCGTCACCCCACTGGCGGGTGAATCCCGGGGCCGTGTACCCGAACGGCGGCAGGCAACCCACCGTGAGCTGGCTAAACGTGAGAAGAGTCCGTGAATTCGGTTCGGAGAAACGGGGCCTTCATGCGTACCACCCGGCTCGTGTTCGCCGCGCTGGCGGCTGTTGCAGCCGCCACGTCGGTCAGCACCGCGGCGAGCGCCACCTCGCAGCTGGAGCACTTCCGCCACTACGTCGCGCTCGGCGACTCGTACACCGCGGGGCCGTTGATTCCCACGCAGCGCCTCGACCCGATCGGGTGCGCGAGAAGCTCGTCGAACTACCCGTCGATCCTGGCCGCCGCGTTGCGGGTGGGCAGTTACACGGACATCAGCTGCTCGGGCGCGGACACGTCGAACATGGCGGGCCCGCAGAGTGTGCCGCTCGGGGTGAACGCGCCGCAGTTCTCCGCGCTGCGCCTCGACACCGACCTCGTGACGCTCGGCATCGGCGGCAACGACTCCAGCGTCTTCGCCACGCTCGTCGGCGTGTGCCCGGCGCTGCGCTCCAGCGACCCGAGCGGCAACCCGTGCGAACGCCACTTCACGGCCGGCGGCACGGATTCCATCAAGGCCGCGTTGAAGAACACACAGCAGAGCATCAAGGAGGTGCTCGCCGGCATCCACGCCCGCTCCCCGCAGGCGAAGGTGCTCGCCATCGGCTACCCGCGCATCGCGCCGGCTTCGGGTTATTGCCCGAGCGTGCTGCCCTTCGCCGACGGCGACTACGCCTGGCTCTCGAGCGTCGAGGAAGCCCTGAACAAGGCCATCGAGAACGCCGTCGAGGCCGACGGCAACACGTCCTATGTGGACACGTTCACCCCGTCGACCGGCCACGACGCCTGCGCGCCCGACGGCGCGGCCTGGATCAACGGCCGGAACACGCTGCTCTTCACCGCCGCCGCGTACCACCCGCTGCCCGAAGGCATGGCGGGCCTCGCCGGGATCATCTACCGGCAGCTGGCCGGCTGACTCCCCCCGATTGATTCCCCGGGTGACTTCCCGGGTGACCGCGAACGACCGGGGGCGGCCCTCACCCGCCCGCCCCCGTCGCTCGTGGGCACCCCTCCCTCGGCACCGCAGAGTCTCGCAGTTGCAACACCGGAGTGTCAACTCATGTTATTCTCTTGCCGAATCGCACCAACTGAGATGAAAATCAGCACACGGGACCCGCGCCGCCTCCCCGGCGCAGCCAGGACCGGGCCGGCACCCAACCCCCAGTAAAGTGCCGGCCCGGCCCGCCTCGGCCATCACCAGCCTGCCCCGGGCGCCACCCGCCGGATCGGTGCCGATCCCAGGCCGCACACCAAATCCGGCTCGTCCCCAACCCGGCCGACGACCCTGGCGCTCGTCGCCGATCAGGCCGACCACCCCTGGCGCTCGTCGCCGACTGGGCTGACCACCCTGGGAATCGTCGCCGACTCGGCCAACCACCCCCGAGCTCGCCCTCGACTCGGCCGACCACCCCTCGGGCTTCTCGCCGGCCCACCACCCCTGGCGCTCGTCGCCAACCCGGCCAACCACCCCGGGGCTCGTCGCCGACTCGGCCCACCACCCCTGAGGCACGTCCCGGACTCGGCCGACCACCGCTGGGGATCCGAGGGCTCGCCCCGGGCGGGGCCCGGGGTTCGACCCCGCAAAACACCGCGGCGCCCGGTGCACGAAGCACCGGGCGCCGCCGCAAGAACCCAGGCTCACGAAGCCGGCAGCGCCGCCAGCCGGGACTCGATGCGTTCGATGTCCGCCGCCGCCGTGGCGCGGCGGGTCTTGATCTTCTCGATGACCTGCTCCGGGGCTTTCGCGATGAACGACTCGTTGCCGAGCTTGCCCTCGGTCTGCGCGAGTTCCTTCTGCGCCACCCCGAGGTCCTTCTGCAGGCGCTTGCGCTCGGCGGCCACGTCGATGGTGCCGGACAGGTCCAGCTCCACCACGGCCACCCCGCCGGCCAGCGCGACCTCCAGCGAGGCCGAAACGGCGAACTCCGGCGTCTCCGGGGTCAGGCGCACCAGCGAACGCACCGATTCCTCGTGTCCGGCAAGCGAAGCGAAGCCGGCGCCCGACACACGGGCCGCGACTTTCTGGCCCGGCTTCAGGCCCTGGTCGGCGCGGAAGCGGCGGACCTCGGTCACCAGCTTCTGCACGTCGGCGATCCGCGCGTCCGCCACCGGGTCCGCGTACCCGACGGGGGCGGTCGGCCACGCGGCGATCACCAGCGATTCGCCGCCGGTCAGGGCGAGCCAGAGCTTCTCGGTGATGAACGGCATGAACGGGTGCAGTAGCCGCAGCACGGTGTCGAGCACGTGGCCCAGCACGGACCGCGTCGAGGAAACACGCGCGTCGTCTCCGCCGTACAGCTGGACCTTCGCGAGCTCCAGGTACCAGTCGCACAGCTCGTTCCACGTGAACTGGTACAGCGCGCCCGCGACCTTGGCGAACTGGAAGTCCTCGAAGAGACCGTCCACTTCGGACACCAGCGCCGAGAGGCGGCCGAGGATCCAGCGGTCGGCCTCGGTCAGCGCGGAAGCGTCCGGCAGCGGCGAAGCGACGGTGGCACCGTTCATCATCGCGAACTTGCTGGCGTTCCACAGCTTCGTGCCGAAGTTGCGCGAACCGGCGGCCCATTCGTCGGCCAGCGCCATGTCCGTGCCGGGGTTCGCGCCGCGCGCGAGGGTGAAGCGGGTGGCGTCGGCGCCGTAGGCGTCCATCCACTCGAGCGGGTCGATCACGTTGCCGCGCGACTTCGACATCTTCTTGCCGTTGGCGTCGCGGATGAGGCCGTGCAGGTACACGTGGTCGAACGGCTGCACGCCGTCCATCTCCTGCACGCCGAACATCATCATGCGCACGACCCAGAAGAACAGGATGTCGTAACCCGTGGACAGCACGCTGGTCGGGTAGAACTTCGCCAGATCCGCGGTCCGCGAAGGCCAGCCCATCGTCGACATCGGCCACAGGCCCGACGAGAACCACGTGTCCAGCACGTCCGGGTCCTGCGTCCAGCCCTCACCCGTCGGCGGCTGCTCGTCGGGACCCACGCAGACGACCTCGCCGTCGGGGCCGTACCAGACCGGGATGCGGTGGCCCCACCACAGCTGGCGCGAGATCGTCCAGTCGTGCATGTTGTCGACCCAGTCGAAGTACCGCTTCTCGAGCTCGGCCGGGTGGATCCTGGTCCGGCCGTCGCGCACCGCGTCGCCCGCCTTGCGGGCCAGCTCCTCGACCTTCACCCACCACTGCAGGGAAAGCCGCGGCTCGACCACGGTGTCGCAGCGCGAGCAGTGGCCCACGGCGTGCACGTACGGCCGCTTCTCGGCGACGATCCGGCCCATCTCGCGCAGCGCCGCGACGATCGCGGGGCGCGCCTCGAACCGGTCGAGGCCCTGGAACGGACCGGGCGCGGTGATCTCGGCGCGCTCGTTCATGATCGTGAGCATCGGCAGGTCGTGGCGACGGCCGATCTCGAAGTCGTTCGGGTCGTGCGCCGGGGTCACCTTCACCGCGCCGGTCCCGAACTCCGGGTCCACGTGCTTGTCGGCGACGATCGGGATCTTGCGGCCGGTCAGCGGCAGCTCGACCTCGGTGCCCACCAGGTGCGCGTAGCGCTCGTCGTCCGGGTGCACGGCCACGGCGGTGTCGCCCAGCATCGTCTCGGCGCGGGTCGTGGCGACCACGATCGCGTCGGCGCCCTCGCCGTAGCGGATGGACACGAGCTCGCCGTCGTCGTCGTTGTGGTCGACCTCGATGTCCGACAGCGCGGTCTGGCACCGCGGGCACCAGTTGATGATGCGCTCGGCGCGGTAGATCAGGCCCGCGTCGAAGAAGTTCTTGAACACCGTCTGCACGGCCTGCGACAGGTTCTCGTCCATGGTGAAGCGCTCGCGCGACCAGTCGACGCCGTCGCCGAGGCGCTTCATCTGCCCGAGGATCTTGCCGCCGTACTCGGCCTTCCACTCCCACACGCGCTCGACGAACTTCTCCCGCCCGAGGTCGTGGCGCGAGAGGCCCTCGCCGGCGAGCTGGCGCTCGACGACGTTCTGGGTCGCGATGCCGGCGTGGTCCATGCCCGGCAGCCACAGCACCTCGTAACCCTGCATGCGACGGCGGCGGCTCATCGCGTCCATCAGGGTGTGGTTGAGCGCGTGGCCCATGTGCAGGCTGCCGGTGACGTTCGGGGGCGGCAGTACGATCGAGAACGGCGGCTTCTCCGACGAAGCGTCGGCCGTGAAGTACCCGGCCGCTACCCAGCGGTCGTACATGGGTGCTTCTTCGGCGGCCGGGTCCCAGGCACCCGGAAGGTCGGTTTTCTGCTGCGGAGCGTTCTCGGTCACAATGGAGAAGTCTACGAACCCGCTCCGGCGGGGTTGCTCAGGGGGAAAGGCGGTGCACGGATGACCCGACCGGAAGATCCGGACGACCGGATCGAGACGCACCCGGACCTCGTCGATCCGAACTGGCGCAAGCACGCGGAGCTCGACGCTTGGCTGGGTGCCAAGAAGGAGATGAAGAAGCGCCGCAAGCGGGAGCGCCGCACCGGCGTCTCCGCGGGTTACGGCTACTCGTCGACCCAGAGCCGCTGGCCGGGCGCACTGGCCCTGGCGATCCTCGTGCTGCTCGTCGTGGGCGCGATCGTGGTGCACCAGATCCAGGGTTACGGCGTGAACGAGACGTCGATCCAGTACGTCTTCAGCCTGTCGGCACACCTGCCGGCGGCCGCGCAGCCGTTCTGAGTTCGCGCCTCGTTCCGGCGCTCAGCCGCTGCCCCAGATGTCCTCGAGGTACCGGTTCGAGGCGCGAAGACCGGCGAGCCAGGCCTGCGCGTCGGCCTCGCCGGCGCCGGTCTTCTCGGCGAACAGCGTGGTGAAGGCCGCTCGGACGCCGGGCGCCATCGTGTTCGCATTGCCGCACACGAACACCGCCGCGCCGTCCTGCAGCAGCCGCCACACCTCGTCGCCCGCTGCCGCGATCTCGTGCTGCACGTACTTGCGCCCGTCGACCGGGGCGTTCGAGAACACGACGTGCAGCTTGGCGACCCCTTGGCGGTCGTATTCGCGCAGCTCGTCGGCGTAGAGGAAGTCCTGGTCCGCGTTGCGGCAGCCGAAGAACAGCAGCGACTCGGCGATCGGCACGCCCTGCTCGCGCAGGGCCGCCCGCTCCTGCAGGAACCCGCGGAACGGGGCGAGCCCGGTCCCGGCCCCGACCATGATCATCGGGGTGTGCGGGTTGTCCGGCGGCCGGAACTCGATGGTCGGGGGCCGCACGAACACGAACACCGTGCTGCCGTCGGGGCTGCCCGCCAGGTAGTTGGAGCAGACACCCGTGAACATGGTGCCGCCGCCACCGCGCACCGGGGCGCGCAGGACACCCGTGGTGACGCTGGCCACCTTCGCATCGGTCAGCGGCGAGGACGAGATCGAGTAGTAGCGCGGCCGCAGCGGCGGCAGCAGGTCGAGGTACACACCGAAAGGCACCTTGCACGCGGGGAACTCCTCCAGCAGATCGAGCAGCGACCGGCGCGGCGTGAAGACCCGCTCCTGGTAGCGGGCGCGAGCCGCCTCGTCGTCCCCGGCCAGCGACTCGAGCTCGGCGCGCTGGGCCGGGTCCTCGGTGCAGCCGGCGAGCACCTCGATGCCGGCCCGGGTGGCCACGTCCTGCAGCTCGACGCAGCTGGCCAGGATGCCGAGCAGCGGCGCGGGCTCGTCGACGGGCAGGTGGGTGTGGTCTCCGCTGTGGGGGATGATCGTCGCGTACATGCCGCCGTCGAGCTCGAAGCGCTGCATCACCCGGCGGATCAGGTCGATGCTGTTGCGGGGCAGCACTCCCAGGTGGTCCCCGGCGCTGAACTCGGCGCCCTCGGGCAGCGCGACCTCGATGTGCTTCGTGGACCGCCCACCGTTGGGCGCGTGCAGCTCGCGGTTGATCCGCACCAGGGCCGGCTGCGCCTGGTAGGACATGATCACCGGGTTGTTCAGCTGGCGGTTCACCAGCGTGATCGACAGCCGCGGGCCGGTCGTGGCCGGCTCGGCCGCGCTCTCGGGCAGGCCGGCGCTCGCGGCCACGTCGGCCCAGAGCCCGTGGTGCCAGGCGCGGTACTGGGCGTCGAAGTCGCCGTTCGCGTCTCCCTCGCCCCGGGCGTGCAGCCGCGTGGCGCCGTGCGCGGCCAGCTCGGTGTCGATCAGCTTCGGCACCGCCTGGTAGGTGGCCGCCCATTCGGTGTTGCCACAGCCGAACACGGTGTAGGACAGTCCGGCGGCGGCGTCCTTCGCGGTGCCGGGCCCGCGCAGCCAGGCGCAGAACTTGCCGGCGTTGTCCGGCGGCGTGCCGTTGTAGGACGACGTGACGATCACGGCCGTGCCGTGGGACGGCAACGCGTCCGCGACGTCGTCGAGCGCGCTGAGGGTCACCGCGTAGCCGCGCTCGGTCCCCTCGCGCGCGAGCCGCGTCGCGAGACCTTCCGCGGTCCCGAGGTTCGAGCCGTAGGCGACCAGCAGCGGGGTCTTGTGCGCGTCCGGCGCCAGCGCGACACGCGGGGCGGGTGCCGCCGCGACGGCCTTCGCCGGCGCCGCGGGGCCACCGCCGGGCCGGGTCAGCACGAACCCGGGGCGGGGGCGCACCCGGATGTGCATCTCGTCGGGCTTGATGGTCAGCGTCGTCTTGGTCTTGAGCTGGTAGTCCAGGTGATCGATGAAGTCGAAGCGCTGCACGAGCATGCCGAGCACGAGCACGGCCTCCTGCATGGCGAACTGCCGCCCGATGCAGGCCCGCTGCCCCGTGCCGAAGGGCTTGTAGACGTCGGGCGACACCGCCGCGAGCCGTTCGGGGGCCATGTGCTCGGGGTCGAACTCCTCCGCGTCGTCGCCCCAGACGCTGCGGTCGCGGTGCAGCATCGGGGTGAGCACGGTCAACGGGACGCCGTGCTCGATCAAGTACCGGTCGCCGATCACGGTCTCCTCGAACGGCGTGCGCGTGAACCCGGGCGCGGTCGGCCACAACCGGAGCGCTTCGGAGAGCACCTGCCGGATGTAGGTCAGTTTGTGGATCTGCTCGTAGGTCGGTTCGGCGCTGGTGCCGAACACCTCGTCGACCTCGGCGCGGGCGCGGGCCAGCACGTCGGGGTTCTTGAGCAGGTAGTAGATCGCGAAGGACAGCAGGCCGCTCGTGGTCTCGTGGCCGGCGATCAGGAAGGTGATGCACTGGGCCCGGATGTTCTCGTCGGGCAGCCGCTGACCGGTCTCCTTGTCGACGCCGTTGATCATCTGGCCGAGCAGATCGTCTTTCTTGCCGGCCTCGCCCTCCGCGCGGCGTTCGGCGATGAGCTCGTCGACCAGGTCGTTCATGAACGCCTGGTCCTCCTGCAGCTGGCGCTGGGCGTGGATCCGCAGCCGGGTCTGGATGGGCAGCCTGCGGGCCCGCGCCTGCGACTCGGTGAGCGTGCGGATCATCGCCGCGACGAACGGGTGCCGGGTGTCGCGGTAGAAGGAGTTGAAGCGGTAGCCGAACCCGCACAGCGCGATGGTGTCGAGAGTGAGCCGGGTCATGTCGGCCGGCACGTCGACGTCCTCGTCCGGGTTCAGCCGCTCCCACTTGTCGACCAGCTGACCCGCGATGTCCAGCATCATCGGCACGTAGTCGCGCATGGACTGCAGGCTGAAGGGCTTCATCAGGATGTTGTGCGCGCGGTGCCACAGCGGATCGTCCGTCTCGGCCGTGAACAAGCCGGTGGAGGTCGCCGTCCGGCGCACGTTCGCGAGACCGCCGCTGACCACCTTGTCGAAGCGCGAGTCGTCGCAGATCTCCTCGACCAGCGAGGCCCCGGACACGATCAGCCGCGTGCCGCCCGGTGTGGTCAGCCGGAAGATCGGGCCGTACTCCCTGGCCATCCCCATCATGCTCTCGAACGGGCTGTGGGCGTCGATGTCGAAGGCGTTGCCGACGAAGGGCAGCGCGCGCGGGCCGGGGATTTCGTCGATGGGGGTCTTGGTGGTCATGGCGTTCACTCCTTGGAGAGGTGCCCTTCGGCGGGCGACGTCACGGCGCCGGCCCGGCTCGGCTGCGTGGTCCGCGCCTTGGCCTGGTGGGCCCGGACCACCGCCACGACGCTGACGACGAAGACCCAGCCGGGGAAGATGAGCGCGAAGATCGGGTGGAAGGTCCAGCTCAGCAGCACAGCCGCGGCGCAGAGGTAGCCGAACCACACCAGCGGGCGCGTCAGCACACCCGCGGCGCTGAGCAGCGTCGTCGTGGTGATCATGTACATGCCGCCGACCCGGGCACCGAAGACGAACACCAGCCCGTAGCCGGCCGCGGTCAGCGCCCGGGCCACGGACACGGGCGGCAGCGGCGCCACCGAGAACTGCTTCAGCAGTGCGATCGCTCCGGTCAGCGCCATCCCCGAGAACAGCAGGATGATGAACGCCCCCCCCCGGAAGCCAACTGAAGCGCCCGCGGCATTTCCCGGTTCTGCCCACCGGGCAGGCTCGCGACGAATTCACGCGTGGCCATCATGTGCCACAGGAAGACGATGCCCGCGAAGGGCACGATGTACAGACCGGCGGTCACCAATGCACTGGATCCGCCGTCGGCGTAGAAATTCGCGTACCGGCTGTCCGCCACGGTCAGTCCCGGCGCCCGGTGCACCAGCACGAGCGCGACGGTGAACAGCCCCGCGAAGAGGATTCCCGACCAGCCCGCGACCAGGGCATACCCGGGCCCGCGTCCGGTCGCCGCGGCAGCCCTCGTGTCCGCCCGGCGGCGCGGGCGGATCCGGGTCCAAGCAGGCATCGGCGCCTCCCGCCACGCCATTTTCCGGAAATGGCGCGCATGTCAGCCAGCTCAAAAGAAAAGGTGCCGTGGTGCAGCAGCGCGATTCTCATCGTCCTGCCCGGATCAGGGGGTGTCAACAAGCGACGATTGCACCGAAACAGCGTGAAAAGCATTTGCGCAGAACCAGTTTGTGCCGGCCTGAAAAAGGCGTTACCGCTTCCGGTGGCATTCGTTCACCTCGTCGCGAGCCCTCCGGTCCGTGCCCGGAAAGGACCGCGCAGACCGCAGTCACCGGGTGTGGCCAAGGTCGCCCCGCCGAGGGATGCACAGGCCAGACTACACAGCCTAGACTGTGGATATGGCCACCGTCCCCGCTCACGTCGCCGAATCCGCCGGCTGGATCCGCGGCGTCGTCGCGCAGCTGCACCGCCGGCTGCGTCAGGTCGACAACGCCGACAGTCTCACGCCGTCGCAGTCGGCGGCGCTGCACCGCCTCCACCGCGACGGCCCGGCGACCCAAGGTGAGCTCGCCGCGGCCGAGCACGTGCGGCAGCAGTCGATGGCCACCACGCTCTCGGCGCTCGACGCGCTCGGTTACCTCGACCGCACGCGCGATCCCGCCGACGGGCGCCGCACCGTGCTGTCGCTGTCCGAGCTCGGCGAGAAGACCGTGCTGGGAGTTCGCCAGCACCGCGACGAGTGGCTCGCCCACGCCCTCGCGGCCGAGCTGACCCCCGAAGAGCTCGAGACGGTGCGCCGCGCCCTGCCCCTGCTGCAGCGCATCGCGCAGCACTGACCCGACCCCCGGCAGCGGCGCCGGGACCCGAAGCACCGACGTCAGCGCGGACGCCGTGGAGGACCCCGACCAACCCCCGACCAGCGCAGAACGAAGGATCCGTGACAACCACCGCAACACCCCGAAAGGCACCGGCCGGTTTCGGTGCCAAACTCGTCACCCCCCTGGTGGCGAGCGCGGTGCTGAACCCCATCAACTCCACGCTCATCGCCGTCGCGCTCGTGCCCATCGGGCAGAGCTTCGGCGCCGGGCCCGGCCGCACGGCCTGGCTCATCTCCGCGCTGTACCTCGCCACCGCCGTCGGCCAGCCGGTGGTCGGCCTGCTCGTGGACCGCTACGGCGCCCGCCGCGTGCTGCTCGGTGGCGCGTCCGTGGTGATCGTCGCCGGGGTCGCCGGCATGATCCCGATCTCCGTCGACTGGCTCACCGGCGTGCGCGCGGTGCTCGGCATCGGCACCTGTGCCGGCTTCCCCGCCGCGATGGCCGTGCTGCGCAAGCGCGCCGACACGCTGGGCCAGGGTGTGCCCGCCCGCACGCTCTCGCTGCTTTCGCTGTCGTCCCAGACGATCATGGTCATCGGCCCGACGCTCGGCGGTGTGCTCATCACGCTCTTCGGCTGGCCGGCCATCTTCGCGGTGAACATCCCGCTCGCGGGCGCCTCGCTGCTGCTGGCGATCTTCTGGGTGCCGAAGGACGCGCCGGTGCGCTCCGAGGGCACGAAACCGAAGCCGATCGACGTGCTCGGCATCGCGTTGTTCTCGCTGTCGCTGCTCGTGCTGCTGTGCTACCTGATGGCGCCGGGCATCGGCGACCTGTGGCTGCTCGTGGCGGCCATCGCCGTCGGCGCGGCGTTCGTTTGGGTGGAGCTGCACACCCGGGTGCCGTTCATCGACCTGCGGATGCTCGCGGCCAACACTCCCATCCTGCGCACCTACTTGCGTCAGGCCCTGAGTTTCATGGTGATCTACGCCATCATGTTCGGCTACGTCCAGTGGCTCGAAGAGGGCCGCGGCTTCAGCGATTCGATCGCGGGTGTGCTGCTCCTGCCGATGTCCGTGGTGGCCGTGTGCGCGGCCGCGTTCTCGGGCCGGCCGACCGGCGTGCGCACGCGGCTCGTGGTGGTGGCGGTGGCGCTGCTGGCCGGTTCGGCGGCGCTGCTGTTCGTCGGCGACTCGACGTGGCTGGTCGGGCTGCTGGCGCTGGTCGCCGTGTTCGGCTTGGCCCAGGGGCTCACGAGCGTGGCGAACCAGACCACGCTCTACCGGGAGTCCCCCGCCGAGACCATGGGCACGGCGAGCGGCCTGTTCCGCACGGCGCAGTACCTCGGCGCCATCGTGGCCTCGACCGTGATCGCCCAGTGCGACGGCGTGCACGCCGACTCGGGCGGGCTGCACCGGCTCGGCACGGTGCTCGTGGTGATCAGCGCCATCCTGCTGGTCGTGACAGTCGCCGACCGTGGTCTGAAGCTTTCCGAACACCGGGAACGGGCTCGTCAGGCCTGATTGTCGACGTGAAATGCACTACCCGGTGTTGGACTGTCGATCATCGAGGCGGACGATGGTGGTATGCACCGCAATGCGCCGAAGAACGACGTGGACGAAGCCGACCTGAAGGTGGGCAAGCCGAAGGAGTGGGCGGCCGGTGTCACCGGCGTGAAGGTGTCGCTCACCCGCGGCGTGGAGCAGATGGGGGTCACGCGCACCGCGCTGGCGCTGCGCCTGCTCAACCAGCGCAAGGGTTTCGACTGCCCCGGCTGCGCGTGGCCCGAGCCGCTGCAGGCCGACGGCGAGAAGCGCAAGCTCGCGGAGTTCTGCGAGAACGGCGCCAAGGCCGTCGCGGAAGAGGCCACGCGCCGCCGCGTGGACCGCGGGTTCTTCGCCGCGCACCCGATCGAGGACCTGCGGGACAAGACGGACTACTGGCTGGGCCAGCAGGGCCGGATCACCGAGCCGTTCGTGCTGCGCGAGGGCGCCACGCACTACGAGCCGATCTCGTGGGACGCCGCGTTCGACCTGGTCGCGGGTGAGCTGCGCGGGCTGGCGAGCCCGCACGAGGCAGTGTTCTACACCTCGGGCCGCACGAGCAACGAGGCCGCGTTCCTCTACCAGCTGCTCGTGCGCTCCTACGGCACGAACAACCTGCCGGACTGCTCGAACATGTGCCACGAGTCGTCGGGCTCGGCGCTGTCCACCGGCATCGGGATCGGCAAGGGCTCGGTCTCGCTCGCGGACATCCACCACGCCGACCTGATCGTGGTCGTCGGGCAGAACCCGGGCACGAACCACCCGCGCATGCTCTCGGCGCTGGAGACGGCGAAGGGCAAGGGCGCCAAGGTCGTGGCCGTGAACCCGCTGCCCGAGGCCGGGCTGATGCGGTTCAAGAACCCGCAGAACGTGCGTGGTGTCGTCGGCGAGGGCACGCCGCTGGCCGACGAGTTCGCGCAGATCCGCCTCGGCGGCGACCTCGCGCTGTTCCAGGCCGTGGGCCACCTGCTGCTGCAGTGGGAGGACGAGGCGCCGGGCACGATCGTCGACCAGGACTTCGTGAACTCGTCGACCTACGGCTTCGAGGACTGGGCGAAGAACCTGCTGGAGCTCGACTGGGCCGAGACGGAGAAGGCCACCGGCCTGCAGCGGGCGCAGATCGAGCACATCGCGCGGATGATCGCCACGTCGGAGCGCACGATCTACTGCTGGGCCATGGGGCTGACGCAGCACAAGCACGCGGTGCCCACGATCTCCGAGATCACGAACCTCGCGCTGGCGCGCGGCATGATCGGCAAGCCGGGCGCGGGCCTGTGCCCCGTCCGTGGCCACTCGAACGTGCAAGGCGACCGCACCATGGGCGTCTGGGAGAAGATGCCCGAGCCGTTCATGGACGCGCTCGACCGCGAGTTCGGCATCACCGTGCCGCGCGAGCACGGCTGGGACACCGTCGACGCGATCCGCGGCATGCGCGACGGCCAGGGCAAGGTCTTCATCGCGATGGGCGGCAACTTCGCCTCCGCGACGCCCGACACCGAAGCCACCGAGAAGGCGCTGAGCTCGTGCTCGCTCACCGTGCACGTGTCGACGAAGCTCAACCGCTCGCACGTCGTCCACGGCACCACCGCGCTGATCCTGCCCACGATGGGCCGCACCGAGCGCGACGTGCAGGAGTCGGGCCCGCAGTTCGTGACCGTCGAGGACTCGATGTCGCAGGTACACGCCTCGCGCGGGCGGGTGAAGCCGGCTTCGGAGCACCTGATCTCCGAGGTCGCCATCATCTGCCGACTGGCCGAGCGACTGCTGGGTGGCGACCACGCCGTGCCGTGGCGCTCTTTCGAGCAGAACTACGACCTGATCCGCGACCGCATCGCCGCGGTGGTGCCGGGGTGCCAGGACTACAACCGCCGCGTGCGCGAGCCCGACGGCTTCACGCTCCCCCACCCGCCGCGCGACTCCCGCCAGTTCACGGGCACGGCCACCGGCAAGGGCACGTTCACCATCTCGGAGCTGGAGTACCCCGAGGTGCCCGAGGGCCGGCTGCTGCTGCAGACGATGCGCAGCCACGACCAGTACAACACCACGATCTACGGCCTGTCCGACCGCTACCGCGGCATCGAGGACGGCCGTCGCGTGGTCTTCGTGAACCCCGAAGACCTGGCCGAGCTGGGCATCGCCGACGGCGAGATCGTGGACCTGGTCTCCGAATGGCGCGACGGCGACCGCCGCGCCCCGCGCTTCCGCGCCGTGTCCTACCCCACGGCCCGCGGCTGCGCGGCGGCGTACTTCCCGGAGGCCAACGCCCTGGTGCCGCTCGATTCGGTGGCGGAGAAGTCGAACACGCCGGTGTCGAAGGCCGTGGTGATCCGGCTGGAGCCGCACCACCACTCGTGACGCTTCCGCGTCCGGTCACGCTGGGGCTTTCCGGCGTGACCGGGCTGTGGCGGCGAGGAGCACGCCGAGTGCCGCGCCGAGGGTGTTCAGCAACAGGTCGTCGACGTCGGCGCTGCGGCCCACGAAGTACTGCACGATCTCGATCACTGCCGAGAACCCCGCCAGCGCCGCGATCACTGCGGCTTTCCGGCGCGTGACCACGGTCGCCAGGAACCCCAGCGGCACGAACAACGCGATGTTGCCGGCGTTGTTGATGAGCCCGAGGCGGCCGTTGGCGTTGCGGGCCTCGTCGGCGATCCCCGCGAACGGGACCAGGTTGACGTTCTCCGGCGGGCTCAGGTGTCCAGGCCGGAGCGTGATGGCGAGCACCATCAGAACGGCGGCGGCGAGCAGCCAGCGGGCCCAGGATCGCATCGGTCCAGTCAACCAGCCCGGCCCGCGGCACCACCGCACCGGCACGCCGATCAGGTCCGGTGCCGGTCAGTCCACGCAGTTGTTCCCCGCGCCGGTGATCGGGGTGTCGCCCGAGCCACCCGCACCCGCGCCGCCGCCGGTGGGGTTGCCACCGGAAGAGGCGCCCGGACCGGAGTAGACCTGGCCGAGGGTGACCTCGATGTGACCGGCCGGGACGTCGGGTGACTCGGCGGTGGCGAGGCCCCCCAGGAGCTTCGCCACCGCCTCGCCCTGAGTCGCCAGCGCGGCGCCGTACCGGACCAGCGAGGTGCGGCGCGCGGTGGCGTTACCGGTCGTGCCGGGCGTGAAACCGTTGTCCTTCACCACCTCCGAGACGCGCTGGGCGAGCCCGCTCGTGCCGCCCGCGTTGGACACGTCGACCACGAAACCGGCCTGCTTCGGCCCAGCGGCGGGCGGCGCACCGATCAGGCCCGCCGCGAACGCCTTGACCTGTGCGGGATCCACCTGCACCGCCGTCGCCCGCGGATTCGCCTTGCTGTAGCGGTAGTCGGGGTTCACGACAGGGATGGTCGTGAACTGGATGCCACCGCCGGAAATGCCGCGCAGCTGCCCGATGAAGTCGAGCAGGTTCCAGGAATTGTCGAGGACCACCGACTTCTTCACGGCGTCGATGAGCGCCCCGAGCTTTCCGGGGTTGGCGAGCGTGCCGGCCGAAAGCACCTGGTGCGCCAGCGAAGCGAGGAACACCTGCTGCCGGCGCATGCGGCCGAAGTCGGTGCCCTTGACGCCGTCGCGCTGGCGGACGAAGGCGAGCGCGTCGGCGCCCGAGATCTTCTGTGGCCCCGCCGGGAAGTTCGCGCCCGAGTTGCGGTCCGACGTCGCGTTGTTGAGGCAGACCTCGACGCCGCCGACGGCGTTGCTGATGTCGTAGAAGCTCAGCAGGTTCACCTCCGCGAAGTGGTCGATCTTCACGCCCGTGAGGTTCTCCACCGCCTGCCGCGTGGCGCGGCGGGCAGCGGTGAGCGACTCCTGCTCGACCTCGTTCTTGTCGGTCTCGCCCGCGGCGTGCAGTTTCGCGGCCTCCTCGGCCTTTCCGTGGCCGTAGGCGGCGTTGATCTTGCCCTTGTCGCCGTCGGGCAGCGTCACGTACGAGTCGCGCGGGATCGAGAAGGCCTTCACCGTCTGCGTGCCGTTGGGGATGCGCAGCACGATGAGCGTGTCGGTGAGGTCGTCGCCGTTGGGACCCGCGCGCAGCTCGCGCAGCACGTCGGCCGGCAGCGGGTTGCCCTGGTTGTCCGAGCGCGAGTCGCGGCCGACCAGCAGGATGTCGAGCGAGCCGTCGGCCGGCTGCTCACCCGGGGCCGGCTCGTCGTCGGCGTCGATCACGCTGCTGCGCTTGACGTCGTCGAGCGAGTTCAGCGTGGAGTAGCCGTAGGCCGTGCCGGTGAACACCACGAGCGCCAGCACCGAGACGACGATTTTCCCTGCGATCCGCACGCCCTACCGACGCCCGGGGCACCGGTTCTGCTGCACGCGTGACCCAGTTCACAGCTCAGCGCAGGTACGACGCGCCGTTCAGATCGAGGATCGCGCCCGAGGCCCAGGTCGCCTCCGCCGAAGCCAGGAACACGACCGCGGCGGCGATCTCCTCCGGTTCCGCCACCCGGCCGAACGGGCTCTGCTCCCGCACGGCGTCGGTGATCCGGTGCGCCACGCGCTCGGTCGCCGTGAAGCCGGGCGCCACCGACGTTACCGAGATCCCGTGCGGGGCCAGCTCGATCGCGAGCGACTGGCCGAGCGCGTGGAGCGCGGCCTTGCTCGCGCCGTACGCGGGGTGTTCGGGCTCGCCGCGGAACGCGCCACGCGAGCCGACGTTCACGATGCGGCCCGGCTTTTCGCGCGCGATGAGGTGGCGCGCGACGTGGAAGGACAGGTTGGCGACCCCGAGCAGGTTCACCTCGAGCATGCGGCGCCAGACCTCCTGCCAGTGCGCGTAGTCGACGGTCGCGACGGGGGTGGACGTCTCGGGCGTGGTGCCGACGGCCGCGTTGTTCACGAGCACGTCGACCCCACCGAGCAGCTCCTCGGCCGTGTCCGCGATCCGTTGCGCCGCAACGGGATCACCGAGGTCGCCGCCGATCTTCACGTGACCCTCGCCCGGCAGCGCGGCCAGCGTCTCGTCGGCCGTGGCGGCATCGGATCCATAGTGGACGGCCACCCGGTCACCCCCGGCGGCGAAGGCGTGGGCGATCGCGCGGCCGATGCCGCGGGAGCCGCCGGTGACGAGGACGTTCACTTCGCGAACAGCTGCGCTTCGTCGCGGAACGCCTTGAACTCCAGGGCGTTGCCGGCCGGGTCGTGCAGGAACATGGTCCACTGCTCCCCCGGCTCGCCCGCGAACCGCCGGTACGGCTCGATCACGAACTCCGTGCCCGCCTGCTTGAGACGATCGGCCAGCTCGTGGAACGCTTCGACGTCGAGCACCAGGCCGAAGTGCGGCACGGGCACGTCGTGACCGTCGACGGGGTTGCGCCCGGCCTCGGCCCTGGCGCCGGGCACCACGTGGGTCACGACCTGGTGACCGCGGAAGTCCCAGTCCACCCACGCGTCGGCCGAGCGGCCTTCCTCGAGCCCGAGCACCCCGCCGTAGAACGCGCGGGCGCGGGTGAGGTCGTCGACCGGGATGGCGAGGTGGAATGCGGGCCGCATGGGTTCTCCTTCGTGTCCCCTTCACCTTACTGTGCCGATCGTTGCCCATCCGACCACACTCACGGCCGGCTCCGGAAAGCTTGACACGCCACGCGCCGCCCACTCTCATCCGCGGCGGATCTTTAACCCTCCACTTTGGACAACGCCGCCTTCACCTTCGCGTTGCTGGTCATGCTCATCGTCACCACCGTCATCGTCAGCAGCACCCCCGCGGCGGCCAGGTACGGTGCCCGCAGCCCCGCCACCGAGGCGAGCCAGCCGCCGAGCAGGGCGCCGGCGGGGGCGGCCACCATCGCGACCAGCCGGGACGCCGCGGCGACCCGGCCCATCAGCCGCCCCGGAACGATGGCCTGGCGGATGGACCAGCCGAGCACCATGGTCGTCGCCATGCCGCAGCCGCAGAGCAGGAACATGGCGCCGGAGAGCCACGGGTTGTCTGCGAGCCCGAAGACGAGGATCGACGCGCCTTCCACGATCGCCGTGACCGTGAGCGCCGTGCCCGTGCCCAGGAGTTTTTCCAGCGGGCCCGACACGACCATCGCGCCCAGCAGCCCGCCGGCGGCGTCCGCGGCGAGCAGGAAGCCGTAGCCCGCGGCGTCGAGGCCCAGGGTGTCGCGCGCGAACAGCACCAGCACGGCCCCCACCGCGCCGAACGCCAGGTTGCCGACCGCGGGCCGCAACGCGAGCCCCAGCAACAGCTTGTCCCGCACGACGTAGCCGAAGCCCTCGCGCGCGTCCGCCCAGACGCTGCTGCCGGGCGCCCGCTCGGGCACCGGCGTCGGCGGCAGCGTGCGGATCAGCACCGCGCTCGCCACGAACGACACCGCGTCTGCCAGGAGCGGCACCGTCCGCGCGAAGGAGAACAGCAAACTCCCCAGCGGTGGCCCCGCGAAGTCGCCGGCCGCCGTCGAGGCGCCGCGCATGAGTCCGTTGGCGCGCCGCAGCAACGTCTTGTCGCGCCCCAGCAGGTCCGGCAGGTAGGCCTGCGCGGCGATGTCGAAGAACAGTTGCCCCACACCCAGCAGGAACGCCAGCACCAGCAACGCCGGAATCCCGAGCATGCCGAACGCCCCGGCCACCACCGCGAGCCCGAGCAGGATCGCCTGCCACGCGTCGGCGAGCCACATCGTCCGCCGCCGGTCCCACCGGTCCACCAGCGCGCCCGCGACCAGCCCCACGACCAGGTGCGGCAGCACCATCGCCACCGCCACCAGGCTGATCACCACCGGATCGCTGCTCAGCGCCACCGCGAACAACGGCAGCGCCGCCGCGTAGACCCCATCCCCCAGCCCGGACACCGCCGCGGCGGTCCACAACCGGGCGAACGCCGGTGGCAGCCGCACTTTCGAAACTTTCGAAGTGGTCTCGGTCATCGCGCGGCTCCTTCACGCGGCCGGAAGAACGCCACCGCCACCGAAGCCGCCGGTTCGTCCGGTTCACGGGCCGCGTGCATCTCGTCCACGAGCGCGCTCAGCCGCTGCTCGAACTCCGCGAAGCGGGCCGCGCTGAGCCGCAGGTGGCTCATCCGCACCAGCCGCGGCGAGTCCTCCGCCGCGGTGGCCAGGTCGTCGATCGCGTGCTGCATCAGCACGTCACGCTGGCCCGGCGCGGGATCGGGCAGCGAGACGGTCTTCGCCACCATCCCGTAGTACCGCTCGATCACCCCGCGCACCTTGTTCGTGCGCACCACCCGGATGAGCCCGGCGCGCTCCAGCACGCGCACGTGGTAGCTCGAACTCCCCTTCGCCAGCTCCAGCCGCGCGGCGATCTGCGTGATCGTCGCAGGTCCGTCCCGCAGGACGGCCAGCACGCGGTGGCGCACGAGATTGCTGACGGCACGCAGTTGTTCGTTCGTCCGCACGTGGACGGTCTCGTCCGGCGGAACCCAGTTCTCCCCAGTCATGAGCTCAATGGTCAACGACTCTTGACCATTTGTCCAGCGAATTGTCCGGGCGGTCGAGCCTGCTGTCCGAAGTGGACAAAAGACGCGAAAAGGCCGCGACCACCGGCGCTCGACGCGCCCGCGATCGCGGCCTCCTCACCCGGGAAACCCGGGTCGTCAACTCAGCTGCCGAACAGGTCGATGACCTTCAGGATCAGCTCGTACACGCCGTAAACGAACGGCACCAGCACCCACAGCCACGCGATCACGAGCAGCACGGTGCGGCCGCCCGAGCGCCCTTCGACGTTCGGTGCGCTCATCACGCCTCACTCCCCACCTGGGTGCGGTCCACGGTTTCGTGGTACTTCGCCTTGACCGGGCGCACGAACTCGTTGGCGATGAAGCCGACCACGAGCAGGCCGATCATGATGTAGAACGACGTCGCGTAGAGGTCCGGACCACTCTTGCCCGCGGACTTCTCGCTGTCGGCGATGCCGTCGACGATCAGGGGGCCGAGCACACCCGCCACCGACCACGCGGTGAGCAGCCGGCCGTGGATCGCGCCGACCTGGTAGTTGCCGAAGAGGTCCTTGAGGTACGCGGGCAGCGTCGAGAAGCCGCCGCCGTAGAAGGACAGGATCAGCATGGCGCAGAGCACGAACAGCAGCTTCGACGAGTTCGTGGTCAGCGCGATGACGAGGTACAGCACCGCGCCGAGGCCGAGGTAGAAGCGGTAGATGTTCTTGCGGCCCACGAGGTCCGAAACCGACGACCAGACGAAGCGGCCGAGCATGTTGGTGAGCGAGAGCATCGCCACGAACCCGGCGGCGGCCGCGGTGCTCACGGGCGCCGAGGTGCCCTTGAAGAAGTCCGTGATCATCGGCGCGGCCTTCTCCAGGATGCCGATGCCCGCGGTCACGTTGAGGCACAGCACGATCCAGAGGCACCAGAACTGCGGCGTCTTGAGCGCGTTGGCGGCCGAGACGTTGTGCGTGGAGATGAGCTTCTTGGTCTCCAGAACCTTCGGCTCCCAGCCGGCGGGCTTCCACCCGTCGGCCGGCACGCGCACGAGCAGGACACCCATGGTCATGAACACCGCGTACACGACACCGTGGATCAGGAAGGCCACCGCTATGTCACTCACGGTCGGCGAGGTGCCGAGCATCGCCGAGGACCACGGCGACGCGATGAGCGCGCCGCCGCCGAAGCCCATGATGGCGATGCCCGTGGCCATGCCCGGCCGGTCGGGGAACCACTTGATCAAGGTCGACACCGGGGAGATGTAGCCGATGCCGAGCCCGATCCCGCCGATCCCGCCGTAGCCGACGACCACGAGCCAGAACTGCCCCGTGGCCACACCGAGAGCCGCGATGAGGAAGCCGGTGCCGAAGCAGATCGTGGCGACGAACATGGCCCAGCGCGGCCCGTTCTTCTCCACGAGCGTGCCGCCGAACGCGGCCGAGAGCCCGAGCATCACGATGCCGAGCTGGAACGGCAGCCCGGACTCGGTGCCCGAGAGGTGCATGGTCTTCTCGAGCGGGGTCTTGAACACGCTCCAGGCGTAGGCTTGACCGATCGAGAGGTGGATCGAAAGCGCTGCGGGAGGGACCAGCCAACGGGTCCAGCCAGGCGGTGCGACTATACGTGAGCGGGCCAGGAAGCCGATGGCCATCGTCAGACTCCTCCGAACTGTGAGGTGATGCTGGGAATGTATTACTTATTCTCCGACGTTGCATCGGCTGGGTGTCGTAGATCGTCTTTTCTGCGCGGAGAGGTGGACGGATGGGCAGGGTGACCGTGCGGCGGCCGGTCCGGAAGATTTCCGCGACCGGTGAACGTCGCCGCCCCGACTCGCTGGCGGCCGAGGAGCCGCTGGAGATCCGCGTCGGCGGGAAAGCACTCGCTGTGACGATGCGCACTCCGGGTCACGATGTCGAGCTGGCACACGGTTTCCTGCTTTCGGAGGGCGTGCTCGGCTCCCGTGAGGACATTTCGGCGGCGCGCTACTGCGATGGCGTCGACGACCAGGGCCGCAACACCTACAACGTGCTCGACGTGACCCTCGCGCCCGGCGTGGCACCGCCCGATGTCGGGGTGGAGCGCAACTTCTACACCACGTCCTCGTGCGGCGTCTGCGGAAAAGCCGCGCTCGACGCCGTGAAGCTCAAGAGCCGCTTTTCGCCCGCGGCTTCGCCGTTCGAGGTGAAAACCGACGTGCTGGTGAAGCTCCCGGATACGTTGCGGGAACAGCAGAAGGTGTTCAAGTCCACCGGCGGGCTGCACGCGGCCGCACTGTTCACCGCGGACGGTGCACTGGAAGTGGTGCGCGAGGACGTCGGCCGGCACAACGCCGTGGACAAGGTGCTGGGCTGGGCCCTGCAGAACGACCGGATCCCGGCGCCCGGGCTCGGGCTGCTGGTCTCCGGCCGTGCCTCGTTCGAGCTCGTGCAGAAGGCGGCGATGGCCGGGATCGGTTTGCTCGCCGCCGTGTCCGCTCCGTCCTCTTTGGCCGTCGAGCTGGCCGAGGAGAACGGCATGACACTCATCGGTTTCCTGCGTGGCGACAGCATGAACCTCTACACCGGCGATCAGCGGCTGCTCACCTAGTCCGTACGGCTCAGGAGACGGGCACCCAGTTGCCGTGGAACCCGTGCGGCACGCGGTCGGGCAGGTGCACGGCGGCGACGGTTTCGAGCGTTCCCGCGTCCAGCAACGTCAGCTCGCTGCGCTGCGTGGCGGCGTCGAAGACGAAACCCATGAGCACGCCGTCGTCCTCGGCAGCGTCCACACGGGACGGCACGAACACGAACTCACCGGGCTGCCGGCCGGGACCGAACGCGTGCCGCTGGGTGGATCCTTTGAGCAGATCGTGTTTGTAGAGGTCGCCGGTGGTCTTCGCGACGTCCCCCGCGGTGATCGCGTAGCCGAAGCGGTGCGGCAGGCCCACCAGCCGCTCGTCGACCCTCGGGAACTCCTGGCCCTGGTCGTCGAGCGGTTGCTCCACGACCTTTCCGGACCCGAGGTCGACGATCCACCGGTAGAGCGTCGGAGCGCTCTGTGGCCCCCGGTGCTCGGGCCCTTCGAACACCCTCGCGTGGCGGATGACGTCGAGCACCAGCCGGTCGCCGTCGTCGTAGGCGTTCAGCGGATGGAAGACGTAGCACGGCTCGACCTCGAACCAGCGCACGTCGGCGTTGCCACCCGCCCGCGGCATCACGCCGATGCGCGCCGGGTAGTCCGGGTTCCACCGGTACGGCATCGCGGTCATCCCGCGGTCGTTGTGCGCCGTAACAGGGTCGGGCACGTCGACGTGGACCGGCTTCTGGTCCGGCGCGAAGGTGACAGGCAGGTCGTAGAACACCACGAACCGCTCAGTGAGGGAAAAGTCGTGCATCATCGGCGCGCCGGTCACCTCGACGTCGACGGTCCGGCGCGCCCGGGCGTCGGTCCCGATCACCGAGTACTGCACGCGGTTGCCCTGGCCGAACTGGTACGTCACGGCGTGCAGCTCACCGGTGCGCGGGTCGCGTTTCGGGTGGCCGGTGTAGCCGCCGGGGAGCGTGCCGTCGAAATCGCAGGCGCAGATCGTCTCGAGCTCCTCCGTCAGCTCGTAGACCGGCAGGCCGCCCTCCATGACCGCGAACGTGCGCCCCGCGTGCCCGATCACGTTGGTGTTGGCGCCGATGAGCACGCCGGGCTGCTCGTTGCCCTGCCCCAGGAAACTGTCGATGCGTGGCGTCCGGACGAAGCGGTTGCGGTACCACTCCGCGCGTCCGCCGCGCAGCCGCACGCCGTGGACCATGCCGTCGCCGAGGAACCAGTGCATGGCGTTCAGGTCGGCCCCGACCGGGTTGGGGCCGTTGCGCAGGTAGCGGCCGTCGAGGTACTCGGGTAGGTGCCCGGTGACCTCCAGCTGCGTCACGGTGTGCTCTTGGACGACGGGGGCGTAGTTGCCCTCGAAGAACCGGTTGGCCATGTTCAGCCTCCTTTCATAACAGTGTTATTCATTGATAACACGGTTACGAAACGCTCGCAAGGGCACGGTTTTCACCGACTGGCACCATTTCGGCCGCCGAAGGACGATGATCGGTGGCCGAGGCAACCCTCCGGTGGCGCGGTGGGTGGGGTTGTGTCGAGGACGGAGGCGGGTGTGCACGGATGGGTCAGCGCGATGTCCGTCGTTCCCACCACCCCGCGGCACCGGGCGGCCGCATGACCGGCCAGGTCACCCGCCGCACCCTGCTCGCCGCCGGGGTGGCCGGCGTCGGGGCGGCCGGGGTGGCGGTGGCGGCCGCGTCGGGCGGGGCGCCGGTCGGCGAGGCGCTGCGGGTGCTGGGCGTGACCACGGTTTCTCCCGCGGTGCCGACCGGGCCTGCCGGGGTGCTGCGCGTGGAGCGGGTCCCTTCGGCGGCGCGGGGCCGGGACGTGGACCTGGTCTTCTTCCTGCCGACCAAGAAGCCGGCCAGAGGCCTGCCGATGTCGCTGATGCTCCACGGCCTCCACGGCACCGCGCGCACGGCCGCCCCGAGCGGCCTGCTGAAGCAGCTCGCGGCGGACGTGGCCCGCAAAGCCGTGCCCGCGCACGGCTACGTCGCGGTCGACGGCGGGGACAACTACTGGCACGAAGTCCACCCCGGCGACGACCCGATGGCGATGCTGCTCGAAGAGGTCCCGCGCTGGCTCGCCGCGCGCGGTCTCGGCGGCGCGCACGGCCTGCCGTTCGCCTGCGCGGGCGTGTCGATGGGCGGCTTCGGCGCGATGGTCTACGGCCGGCGCCGCGCCGAGCGCAGGCAGCCACCCGACGCCGTCGCGGCGATCTCACCCGCGCTGATCGCCAGCTGGCCGGAAATGGCCAAGCGCCACATCTTCACGGGCCAGGCCGACTGGACGTCCCTCGACCCGCTGCGCCACCTCTCCGCCCTGCGCGGCATCCCCACGGCGCTGTGGTGCGGCACCGAGGACGCCTTCATCACGGGCGTCCGCCGCTACATCGCCGCCACGCACCCGGCCGTGGGCTACACGGCGAAGGGCATCCACAGTGACACGTTCTTCCACTCGGTGATCCCGAGCATGGTGAGTTTCGTCGGGAAGCACGTGCACCGCAGCGTCTGAGCCCGCTCATAGCACCGGCTCGTCCGTGCCCCTGCGACTGCGGTGCTCTCACGTCAGTGCCGGGCGACGATCATCAGCACGATCAACCCGGTTCAACCTCAGCTCAGGAAGAAACCCACCGAGCCACCACCGAGATCAGCCAGAACCCCACCATCGTCGACAGCGCCGTCAGCAGGGCCCACCTCAGCTGCAGCCGGCGGGTGTCCGCGGCGCGGAGGAAGCGCAGGAAGTACCAGGCGAGCGCGAACAGCGGCAGCGGGATCAGCGGCAGCGGCGACAGGCGCGTGGCCACTCCCGCGAGGCAGAACACCGCGAAGACCGCCAGGAGGACGGTGCCGGCGCGGTAGAGCCACGGGAAGCGCGTCAGGATGGACGCGACGACCCGTTCGCTCAGTTCGACGATGCCGACCGACGGCGTGAGGGGGCCGTCGGGGGCGGGGGTCCGCTCGGCGGAGTCCGCCACGGCGGCGGCGTTGTCCCCGGGAGCTGCGGTCAGCGGCACGGTTGTCATCCTGTCCATTATCGCGCGTGCCGCGAACCGCCGGGCAGCGGACTCCCGCAAACGGCTCAGGCCGACTTCTCACCACGCTCGCTGCGGGCCCGCCGGGAGGGCTGGCGCGCGACGATCGTGGGGTTCACGTTCTCCCGCACGGTCTGTTCAGTGATCACGACCTTGGCCACGTCGTCGCGGCTCGGGATGTCGTACATCACCGGCTGGAGGACTTCCTCCATGATCGCGCGGAGGCCGCGGGCGCCCGTGCCGCGCAGCATCGCCTGGTCGGCGATGGCTTCCAGCGCCGTCTTGGTGAACTCGAGCTCGACGTTGTCCATCTCGAAGAGCTTCTTGTACTGCTTCACCAGGGCGTTGCGCGGCTGCGTGAGGATCGAGACCAGCGAGTCCTTGTCCAGGTGGTTCACCGTGGCGACCACCGGGAGGCGGCCGATGAACTCCGGGATCAGACCGAACTTGATCAGGTCCTCGGGCATCGTCTCGGAGAAGACGTCGCTGCCCTCGATCTCGGCCTTGGTGCGGATCTCCGCGCCGAAACCGAGGCCGCGCTTGCCGACGCGCTCGTTGATGATCTTCTCGAGCCCCGCGAACGCACCGGCCACGATGAACAGCACGTTGGTGGTGTCGATCTGGATGAACTCCTGGTGCGGGTGCTTGCGCCCGCCCTGCGGCGGCACCGATGCCGTGGTGCCCTCGAGGATCTTCAGCAGGGCCTGCTGCACGCCCTCGCCCGACACGTCGCGCGTGATCGACGGGTTCTCCGACTTGCGGGCGATCTTGTCGACCTCGTCGATGTAGATGATGCCCGTCTCGGCGCGCTTCACGTCGTAGTCGGCGGCCTGGATCAGCTTGAGGAGGATGTTCTCGACGTCCTCACCCACGTAGCCGGCCTCGGTGAGCGCCGTGGCGTCCGCGATGGCGAACGGCACGTTCAGCAGCTTCGCGAGCGTCTGGGCCAGGTAGGTCTTGCCGGTACCGGTCGGGCCCAGCATCAGGATGTTGGACTTCGCCAGCTCGACCGGTTCGTCCTTCGAGTCCTTGGGCCCGGCCTTGTCGTCGGCCTGGATGCGCTTGTAGTGGTTGTACACCGCGACCGCGAGCGTCTTCTTCGCGTCGTCCTGGCCGATGATGTACTGCTCGAGGAACTCGCGGATGTCCGCGGGCTTGGGGAGCTCGTCGAGCTTCACCTCGCCGGCTTCGGCCAGCTCCTCTTCGATGATCTCGTTGCAGAGGTCGATGCACTCATCGCAGATGTAGACCCCGGGGCCGGCAATGAGCTTCTTCACCTGCTTCTGGCTCTTCCCGCAGAAAGAACACTTCAGCAGGTCGCCGCCGTCACCGATCCGTGCCATGGCCGTTGACCTCGTCCCCTCCGGTGCGTGGTACGCACCTGACACTGTCTTGCCGCTCCGGTCTGAGCTGAGGCGTCCCGGAGCTTCACGCACTGCCACTGACGGTACCCGTCCGACGCCGCGAGCGGGAACACCCGAGGCGTCGAAGGCACG
Organism: Amycolatopsis sp. NPDC004368; assembly: GCF_053602515.1. Classification (NCBI taxonomy): domain Bacteria; kingdom Bacillati; phylum Actinomycetota; class Actinomycetes; order Pseudonocardiales; family Pseudonocardiaceae; genus Amycolatopsis; species Amycolatopsis sp. NPDC004368. Next base: position 113,163 of record NZ_JBSGDT010000007.1, read on the forward strand.
TCAGAGCTCGACACTAGACCAGAGGGCCGGTGCGTGTCGCCGATTCGACACGCACCGGCCCGGTGATCAGTTGGCCGACGCCTTCCGGTACGGAAGGACCTCGTCGATCAGCCCGTATGCCTTGGCCTCGTCGGCGGTGAGGATCTTGTCCCGCTCGATGTCGGCCCGGATCTGGTCGGGCTCCTTGTTCGTGTGCTTCGCCAGGATGACCTCCATCTGGCGCCGCACGCGCTGGATCTCGTTGGCCTGGATCTCCAGGTCGGAAACCTGCCCGTAAGTACCCTCGGTGGCGGGCTGGTGGATCAGCACCCGCGCGTTGGGCAGCGCCATGCGCTTGCCCGGCGTGCCGGCCGCCAGCAGCACCGCGGCGGCCGAAGCGGCCTGGCCGAGGCACACCGTGGAGATGTCCGGGCGGATGTACTGCATGGTGTCGTAGATCGCCATCAGCGACGTGAACGACCCACCCGGGGAGTTGATGTAGATGCTGATGTCGCGGTCCGGGTCCTCGTGCTCGAGGTGCAGCAGCTGGGCCATCACGTCGTTGGCCGACGCGTCGTCCACCTGCACGCCGAGGAAGATCGTCCGCTCCTCGTACAGCTTGTTGTACGGGTTGGACTCCTTCACGCCGTAGCTGGTCCGCTCGACGTAGGACGGCAGGATGTACCGCGACTGCGGAGTCTGCGGAGCCCGGAAGTCACCCGGGAGCCGGAAGTTGCTCATGAGAGGTCTCCTGTGTGCTTCGCGCTCAGTTGTTCGAGGTGATGCCGGCCGACAGCACGTGGTCGACGAAGCCGTATTCCTTCGCCTCCTGCGCCGTGAACCAGCGGTCGCGGTCGCCGTCCTTGACGATCTGCTCCGTGGTCTGGCCGGTCTGCTCGGCCGTGATGCGGGCGAGCTCCTGCTTCCACTTGTTGTACAGGTCGGCCTGGATCGCGATGTCGGACGCGGTACCGCCGACACCGGCCGACGGCTGGTGCATCAGGATCCTGGCGTGCGGGAGCGCGTACCGCTTGCCCGGCGTGCCCGACGAGAGCAGGAACTGCCCCATCGAGGCCGCCATGCCCATGGCGTAGGTGGCCACGTCCGGGCGGATCAGCTGCATGGTGTCGTAGATGGCGAACCCGGCGGTGACCGAGCCACCCGGCGAGTTGATGTAGAACCGGATGTCGGACTCGCCGTCGTCCGCGTCGAGCAGCAACAGCTGCGCGGTGATCCGGTTGGCCACCTCGTCGTTGACCTCGGAACCGAGGACGACGATGCGCTCCTGGAGCAACCGCTCGAACACCGAGTCGGTGAGGTTGAGTCCGGAGGTGCCGGTCCGCCCCTCGGGCATGTGCTGCTTCACGTCTGCCTGCCTTTATTCGCCGGCGGCGGCCCTTCGTCGTACCGGGCCACCGCTGTCGTGTTCAGATGCCTTGAGGTCTTGCAAACGACCCTAACGAACTCGGGCGGTGCGGAATGCCCGACACCGCCCAAGTTCGCTCACAGCGTCACTCCGCAGGGGTAGCGGCCGCTTCCTCGGTGACCTGCGTCTCGTCGCCGGCGGGCGCGTCGGCCTCGTCGGCACCGAACAGCTCGGTCAGGTCGATCTCGGCGCCGGAGGCGTCCTTGACGGTCGTGCCGCGCACCACCGACGCGAGCGCCTTGCCGCGGCGCACGTCGGCGTAGATGGCCGTGAGCTGGCCCGACTGCTGCGCGCGCTGCACGTACTCGTCCGGGCTGATGCCGAAGCGCTGGGCCTGGTACATGATGCGCTCGGTGAGCTCGCCGTCGTTGACGGAGGTCTTCTCCTTGTCGGCGATCGTGTCCAGCAGCAGCTGGGTGCGCACCGCCTTCTCCGACTCCTCCTGGACCTCGGTGTTGAACTCGTCCAGCGTGCGACCCTCGGCCTCGAGCGCCTCGGCGAACTTCGCCTCGTCGTGGTCGAACGGGTGCACCGCGTCGTGCTTGCGGTTCTCGATCTCGGCCTCGAGCACCTTCTCCGGGATCGGCACCTCGGTGCGCTCCAGGAGGATGTCGAGGATCTTGTCGCGAGCCTGCACGCCCTGCTGCATCTTCTTGACGCGGCCGAGGCGCTCCCGAAGGTCGCTCTTCAGCTCGTCGATGGTGTCGAACTCGCTCGCGAGCTGCGCGAACTCGTCGTCGGCCTCGGGCAGCTCGCGCTGCTTCACCGACTGCAGGGTGACGGTGACCTCGGCGTCCTGCCCGGCGAACTCGCCGGCCACGAGCTTCGTGGTGAAGGTCTTCGTCTCGCCCTGGCTCGCGCCGATGATGGCCTCGTCGATGCCGTCCACGAGCTGGCCGGAGCCGATCTCGTAGGACAGGCCGCTGGTGGAGGCTTCCTCCACGGCGGTGCCGTCGACCGTGGCCGACAAGTCGATCGACACGAAGTCGCCGTTCTCGGCGGGACGCTCGACACCGGTCAGGGTGCCGAAGCGGGCGCGCAGCTCGTCGAGCTGCTCGTCGACCTCCGCGTCGGTGGTCTCGACGTCGTCGACGCTCACCTCGAGGCCCGCGAGGTCGGGCAGCTCGATCTCCGGCCGCACGTCGACCTCGGCGCTGAACTCCAGGACGTCGCGGTCCTCGAGCTTGGTCACCTCGAACTCCGGCTGGCCCAGCGTGCGGACCTCACCGGCGCGGACGGCCTCGATGTACTTGGCCGGGATGGCTTCGTTGACGACCTCGTCGAGCACCGGCGCACGGCCGATCCGGCTTTCCAGGACGCGAGCGGGCGCCTTGCCGGGCCGGAAGCCCGGGATGCGCACCTGCTGGGCGATCTTGCGGTAGGCGCGGTCGAAGTTCGGCTTGAGCTCGTCGAACGGCACCTCGACATTGATCTTGACTCGCGTCGGGCTGAGCTGCTCGACGGTGCTCTTCAAGGTCTTCTCCTCGAGCGGTAAACGATGTGGGTGGTCAGTCCTTCAGGACGGCCCCGGTCACCTGCCGACCGGGACAGCCGAGTCTAGGCCAGTGGCGTGACCGGACCTGGTCGGGGGCACCCTGACACCCCTCCCGATCAGCGGTCGAGCGCGGGCCGGCCTCGTCGTGGACCCGGCGCACGGCCTGCGCCTTTCCCCGGCCGACGCCGATTCCTCGGCAAAACGATTTACAAACCCCGCCCGGTTGTCTAGGTTTTCACCGCTTGGCCAGGAGCGATCGACCGAGGAGACCGCTCGATGCCCGTCGTCGACAGCCGGCTCGGCACCGGGGAGCAGCACGGCCCGACCGTGCCCAGCCCTCGGATCCCGCTCGCGCCCGCGTCGCTGCCCACGCTCGTGCTGTTCACCGCCGGCCTGGCCGGGTGGGTCACGACCACGTGGCTGCTGCTCACCGGGCTCGCGCCGCTGTGGGTCACGATCCCGCTGCACGCGCTGGTCACGTTCACGATGTTCACCGTCGCGCACGAGTCGGCCCACCACGCCGCGGGCAAGCTCACCTGGCTCAACGAGGTGCTCGGCCGCCTGGCGATGCTGTTCGTGGCGGCCTACGGCTCGTTCCCGCTGCTGCGCTTCATCCACCTCGAGCACCACCGCAACACCAACGCCGACGCGAGCACCGACCCGGACGCGTGGACCACGCAGGGCCCGTGGTGGCAGCTGCCGTTGCGCTGGCTGACGATCGACCTCTGGTACGCCCGCTTCTACTCCCGCCGCGCGCACGGCCGCCCGCGTGCGGAACGCGCCGAGACGCTGGTGGCGCTCACCGCGTTCGCCGCGATGGTGGTCGCGGTGCTGGCGTCCGGCCACGGCTGGGAGCTGCTGGCGGTCTACCTGATCCCGCAGCGGCTCGGGCTCGCGCTGCTGGCCTGGTGGTTCGACTGGCTGCCCCACCACGGTCTCGCCGAGAACCGCTTCGGCGCCGCGCGGGTGCGCGTGGGGCTGGAGTGGCTGATGACGCCGATCATGCTGTCGCAGAACTACCACCTCGTGCACCACCTGCACCCGGGAATCCCGTTCCACCGCTACGTGCGCGCGTGGAACGACAACCGCGACGCCTACCTGGCGCGCGAGGTCCCGATCACCACGGCGTGGGGCCGCGAGCTGACCGCCGACGAGTACCGCGCGTGGCGCCATCTCACAGAGTGTTTCGAGAAGACCCCGCCACCCGAGCCGTCGCGCCACGGGCCGCGGCAGTTCCACGCGTTGCGGGTCGCCGCGGTGGAACCGGTGACGCAGGACGCCGTGGTGGTCACCTTCACCGTGCCCGACGGGCTGCGCGAGACGTTCCGCCACGTGCCCGGCCAGCACGTGGCGGTGCGCACGGCGGTCGACGGCACCGTGGTCCGGCGCACGTACTCGATCTGCTCCCCCGCCGGCTCGGCGTCGCTGCGGATCGCCGTGAAACGCCGGCCTGGTGGCACGTTCTCGGCGTTCGCGACCACGCTCCTGAAGCCGGGTGACGTGCTGGAGGTGCTGCCGCCCTCCGGTGGCTTCGCGCTCTCGCCGCGCGCGGACCGCTCCGCGCACTACGTGATGCTGGCGGCGGGCAGCGGCATCACGCCGGTGCTGTCGATCCTCTCGAGCGTGCTGCGCACCGAGACCCACAGCCGCGTGACCTTGTTGTACGTCAACACCTCCGGCGCGAGCACAATGTTCGCCGACGAGCTCTCGGCGCTCGCGCGCGAGGGCGCGGGCCGGCTGCACGTGGTCCACTTTCGCACCGACGTGCGTGATCCCGACCTGCACGCGCACCGGCCGGTGCGGCACTTCGACACCGTCGGCGAGGCGCTGGCGATCTCGCACGAGCGCTACCGCAGTGGCCGCCTGGACGCGACCCGGCTGCGGGCGCTGCTGCAGAACCGGCTGCACCCGGCGAAGGTCGACCAGTGGTTCTTGTGCGGCCCGCGCGGCCTGCTCGACACGGTGCGCCGCACGCTGCGCGAGGCCTACGTGCCCGACGAGGACGTGCAGTTCGAGCTCTTCGCCGGTGCGCCGGCGCGCAGCCCGAAAGGCTCGCCGGCGGCCTTGTCCGTCACGGTCGGGCGGACGGTGACGGACATCGTGACGCGACCGGGCGAGACCGTGCTCGACGCTGCACTGCGCGCCCGGCTCGACGTGCCGTACTCGTGCACCGGCGGCGCGTGCGGCAGCTGCGTGGCGAAGCTCGTGCGCGGCCGCGTGGACATGGACGTGCAGTACGCGCTGACGGAGGTCGACGTCGCCGACAACCGCATCCTGACCTGCCGCGCCCGCCCGACCACGCCCGAGCTGGCGGTCGACTACGACCGGTGAGAGCCTCGCCGGATGGGTTCCGCCGCTGAGGTCGTCGCCCGGCTCACGGGCCGGGAAGTGCTGTCCGTGCGCTCCGGGGTGTTGACCGAAGCCCGGCTGAGCGACGGGTGGGTCGTCGTCAAACACGCCCCCGGTGCGGCCGCCGCGGAGGCCGCGGGACTGCGGTGGCTCGCTTCCGCCCGGGCCGTGCCGGTGGTTGCGGTGCTGGGCGCCGACGACGAGTGGCTGGTGCTGGAGCGGGTTTCTCCCGCGCGTCCGACGGTGGCCGCCGCGCGGAACTTCGGACGGGGGTTGGCCCGGCTGCACGTGGCCGGCGCCCCCGCGTTCGGGTCGCCGCCGCCGGGCGGGCCGGTGGCCGCGTGGATCGGGACGGCGCCGATGGCGAACGTGACCGGCACCGACTGGCCGCGGTGGTACGCCGAGCAGCGGGTGCTGCCGTACGTGCGAACGGCGGTGGACGCCGGGACGCTTGCGGCGGCGGAGGCCCGGGTCTTCGAACGGGCGTGCGCGCGGTTCGGCGAGGTCGCCGGGCCGGGTGAGAGCCCCGCCCGGTTGCACGGGGATCTCTGGAACGGCAACGTCCTGTGGACCGGCACCGGCGTCCGCCTCATCGACCCGGCCGCCCACGGCGGGCACCGGGAGACGGATCTCGCGATGCTGCGGCTGTTCGGCTGCCCGCACCTCGACGACGTCGTGGCCGCGTACGACGAGGTGGCGCCGCTGGCCGCCGGGTGGCGGGAGCGGGTGCCGCTGCACCAGTTGTTCCCGCTGCTCGTGCACACCGTCCTGTTCGGACGGTCCTATGCAGAGCAAGCCCTTGCGGCAGCGCGGGAATCACTGTGACTGCATCTCCGGATGCCTCTGTGATGGACGTGGTGGTGGCCGTGTCGCCGTAGGTGGTGGCGATGATCGTGACCTCTCGCCGGTGGTCGTGAACTCACCGCGGAGGGCCTGGCCGAGGCCGCCTGCACCGCCGGGTCCGAAGCGTTGCCCGGGGCCACCCTGGCCCGCGCCGGGGCGCACCCACGGTGTGCTCGGTGGTAACAGTGTCCTGAGTGGACGGTGGCGTCGGCATGGTGTGCTCCTCTTCGAAGGGGGAACGACGACCACGGTCGGGGTGGTGCCGGTGCGGGCACCGTGCCCGTGGTCAGCCGCTCCTGTGACCCGACTTTTCGCCGCATGCCTGACATCACAGCGGGCTCACAGGCAGCACACATGCGGCCCACACCCGGCACCCGCACGCTCGGGGGATGACATCGCGCGCGCACACCGCCTCACCCCGCCTGGGGCGGCTTTCGCTGCGCGCAAGGCTCACCGTGTCGATCGTCGCACTGCTGTCGCTGGTGTGCCTGGTGATCGGGGTGGTGAGCGAGTTCGCGCTGCGGGCGTTCCTCATCGACCAGACCGACGGGCAGCTCTACGCCGCGGCCGGGCGCGCCCGGGACTTCGCGCTGCACGGCGGGCCGCTGGGCGGGCACAACCCGCTCGACGCGCCGGGACAGGGCGTCGGCACCGTCAACGCCCACTTCTCCGGCGGTCAACTGGTCGACGGCGGCTCGCTGTCCCAGCACGGCCAGCGCGTGACGCTCACCGCCGACCAGCTCGCGGCCCTGCAGAGCCTGCCCGCCGACGGCCGTGCATACACCCGCACCGTCGGCGACCTCGGCGACTACCGCCTCACCGCCGCCCCGATCCCCGACGGCGTGGTCGTGACCGGCGTACCGCTCGAACAGGTGCACCAGACGCTGCTCACCGTCGGGCTGATCCTGTTCGGCGTCGCGGCCGCCGGGGTGATCGGCGCGGCCTTCGTCGGCGCCTTCGCGGTGCGGCGCACGCTGCGCCCGCTCGACCGCGTCGCCGCGACGGCCGCGCAGGTCTCCGAGCTGCCGTTGGACCGCGGTCACGTCGACCTCTCCGTGCGCGTGCCCGACGGCGACACCGACCCGCGCACGGAGGTCGGTCAGCTCGGCTCGGCGCTCAACCTCATGCTGGGCCACATCTCCGCCGCGCTGGAAGCCCGGCACGCCAGCGAAATGCGCGTGCGCCGCTTCGTCGCCGACGCGAGCCACGAGCTGCGTACGCCCCTGGCCGCCATCCGCGGTTACGCCGAGCTCGCGAGCCGCATGGCGCTGAGCCCGGACGTCGCCCGCTCCATGACCCGCATCGAGTCCGAGGCCGACCGCATGACGACCCTCGTGGAAGACCTCCTGCTGCTGGCCCGGCTCGACGCGGGCCGTCCGCTGGACCTCGCGGAGGTCGACCTGGCCCGCCTGGTCGCCGACACCGTGAGCGACGCCCACGTGGCCGGTCCTTCGCACCACTGGGAGCTGCGCCTGCCCGAGGCGCCGGTGCTCGTGGTCGGCGACGTGCAGCGCCTGCACCAGGTCCTGGCCAACCTGCTGGCCAACGCCCGGGTGCACACCCCGCCCGGCACCACCGTCGTCACGTCCCTGGCGCAGTCGCCCGACGGCACGGCGGTCGTCACGGTCACCGACAACGGCCCCGGCATCCCGTCGGACCTCCTCCCGGCCGTGTTCGAACGCTTCGCCCGCGGCGACTCGTCCCGCTCCCGCGCCGCCGGCTCCACCGGGCTCGGCATGGCCATCGCGGCGGCGGTGCTGGTGGCGCACCACGGGACGATCGAGGTGCAGAGCGTGCCGGGACGCACGGAGTTCGCCGTCCGGCTGCCCGTGGTGGTTCCGGCGCAACGCACCGGCTCGCCGGTGGCGCGGATCGAAGCGACGGGATGACCACGACCGCGGTCGCGGTGTCCCCGGCGGCCCAGCGGGAAGCCGTACCCCAGGTGATCGATCGCGTGGTCGTGCCACAACCTCGTCGTTCGCGTCGCACGGCGACCTGCGGTGGCTGGAGATCGCCGTCGCGCGGTTACCGGGGGGCCGGCCGGGCAGCGTCGCCGGCCGGGTCCGGCCGCGGTCAGGACGCGGGGCCGGTGATCTTCCACAACCGGGCGTTCCAGCCGGACGAGTCGAGGGCCAGCGCGGTGCCGTCCTGCTGGAACTCGAAGTCGAGCGGGCTGATCCCGTAGAACCTCGCGAGCAGCGGGGTCGAGCCCGTGGCGGTGTCGATGCGGTGGAAGTCGCCGGTGCCGGCGACGAAGTACGCGGTGCCACCAGGCGCGACGCTCACCGCGTTCGGCTCGTACAGATCGCCGCCGCCGAAGTCGGTGCGGGCGCCGGTCACGGCGTCGACCGAGGCAACCTCGCCGGTGAACGACACCACCCACACCCGGCCGCCGGCCGCGGCCAGGTCCATGATCCCGCCGAGCCCGGTGGCGAGCTGCCGCGGCGCCTGCCCCGCGACGAGGTCCCACACCACACCGTCGACGCCGCCCGCGTACACGTGGCCGTCGTGGTAGAAGACGGACAACACCGAGCCGAGCCCGTCGGCGATCACGGCCGACGAGCCGGTCGTGGAGTTCACCTCGACCACCCTGCCGTCGAACACGCCGGTGTAGACCGTGCCCGCGCCGTCGGCGGACACGCCCCGCAGGTTGCCCAGTCCGGTCGCGACCGTGCGCGCCGCGCCGGTGGTGAGGTCGACTTTCGTGATCGACCCGTCGCGGCTGCTGACCAGCGCCGAGCCGTGGCCGTCGGGTGTCGCGGAGTACGCCTGGCCGAGGTCCGGACCGACCGCGACGCAGTTCGACGACGGGCAGGCCTGGTTCGGCGTCGCGGCATCCGCCGTGACGGGAAGGCCGAGCGCGAGGCACGCAGCCAGCGCGGTGGCGCCGAGAAACCGGCGCGAGGAGAGCGATCTCATGAGGAATTCCGTTCTGCTTCGGTGAGCAAGGCCTCCTGGGTACGAGACAGCGGCGCGAAGCGTTCACCCCCGGTCCCGGCCACCGGAACACCGGGGGCCAACGGCAAGAATTCCGGCCCGGAAGTGCCCGCTCCGATCGCACCTCGGCGCGCCGCGTCCCCGGAACGGCCGAAAGCAGCTTCCGCGTGTGGTCCTCACCTGGGCCGCGGCCACCGCCGGTTCCCACGACGCCACCGCCCGGCCGCGAACCGGGTTGCCGAGAACCACACCGCGACCACAGTGGACGGTGTCAGCGGGGACGACCCGACATCCTGAGATAAGCCGCACCTCGCGGCGAGATCCGGTAGCCCACCTCGAGCGACAAGGTCAGCCCCAGGTCCTTCAGCTTGCGCACCGACCGCTTGAACACCAGCAGCTCGTCCCACCCGAGCCGCTCGGCCAGCGTCCCCGCCCGCAGCCCCGGGTTCGCCGCGATCGCCTCCAGCGTTTCGCGGGTCCACGGGTGGGGCCCGGCTGCGTCGAAGCGCAGCAGCCGTGCGGAAATCGCCTCGACGTCGTCGGCCGTGAGCGCCGCGGCGGCCGCGAGCGTGTCGCGCGGGTCGCCGCCCGGCACGACGTGGAACTGCACGCGGTACAACGGCACGGACTCGTCGCCGCGGATGCTCGCCAGCAGTTCCGCGCGGTCGGCGTACCCGGCCGCCACGGCGTCGGCGCCGGTGAGGTCTTCGGGGCGCACCTCGTCGACGTGCTCGACCTCGATCAGGTCCACGCCCGTGCGGTAGCGGTGCCCGGCGATCGCCTTGTTGCGCGCCCAGCGCCGCACCATCACCGTCACGTGCCCGGCGTGGATGCCTTCCCGCAGTCGTGCTTCGAACAGCATCCGCTCATCGTACGGGCTTCTTCAAGATCACCCGTTGGTGTAATGACCCACAGGCCACCCACAGCGATGCCACAAGCCGGGCAAAGCCGCGGACCGAACGATGAAGCCCATGAACGCCACCGCACCTTCCCGGGTAACGGGGACCACCGGCCGGGTCCCGAGCCCGCGACCCGGCTCGACGCCGGTCGGGCTCGGCGGGCCGCAGCCGGTGCTCGACGTCGTGATCCCGGTGTACAACGAGGAAACCGACCTCGAGCCGTGCATCCGCCGGCTGCACGCGCACCTCGAAGCGCACGCCGGCTGCACCTATCGCATCACGATCGCGGACAACGCGAGCACCGACGCCACGTTGAGAATCGCCGAGCAGCTCGCCGCCGAGTTCGCGCACGTCCAGGTGCACCACCTCGACGAGAAGGGCCGCGGACGTGCCCTCAACGCCGTCTGGTCCACTTCGGACGCTCAAGTCCTGGCCTACATGGACGTGGATCTCTCCACCGACCTCGCCGCGCTGCAGCCGCTCGTGGCGCCGCTGCTGTCCGGGCACTCGGACCTCGCGATCGGCAGCCGGCTCGCGCGGGGCGCGCGGGTCGTGCGCGGGCCGAAGCGCGAGTTCATTTCGCGCTGCTACAACTTGATCCTCAGGAGCGCCCTCGCCGCCCGGTTTTCCGACGCACAGTGCGGTTTCAAGGCCATCCGCGCGGACGTCGCGCGCCGCCTGCTGCCGCATGTTCGCGACACGGGCTGGTTCTTCGACACCGAGCTGCTCGTGCTCGCGCAACGCGCCGGCCTGCGGATCCACGAGGTCCCTGTCGACTGGGTCGACGACCCGCGCTCGTCGGTGCACCTCGTCCCGACCGCGACCGAGGACCTCAAGGGGATCGTGCGCATCACCCGCGCCACACTCACCGGCGAGATCCCCGTGCGCCTCCTGCGGGAGCAGCTGGGCCGCGAGCCGATCGGCGTCACCGCGCCCGGTGTGCCGCCCGGGCTGGTGAAGCAGCTGGTGCGGTTCGCCGCCGTCGGGGTCGCCAGCACCGCGGCGTATCTCGTGTTGTTCTTGGTGCTGCGCACCGGGATCGGCTCGCAGGCCGCGAACTTCCTGGCCTTGTTCGTGACGGCCGTGGCCAACACCGCCGTGAACCGCCGGGTCACGTTCGGCGTCCGTGGGCGGGGTGGCGCCGGACGGCACCAGTTCGAGGGCCTGCTCGTGTTCGGTCTCGGCCTCGTGCTCACCAGCGGCTCGCTCGCGCTGCTCAACCACACGACCCACCCGGGCCTCGTGCTGGAGACGACCGTGCTGGTGCTGGCGAACCTCGCCGCCACGGTGCTCCGCTTCCTGCTGCTGCGCGGCTGGGTGTTCAACCCGCGCCGCCGTCCGTCCGAGGAGTCTCAATGACTGCCACGCTCTCCGTCCCCGCTGTTTCGGTGCGCCCTGTGCCGTGGACTCGTCCGGCGGTGTTCGGGCTCCTCGTGCTCACGGCCGTAATGTATTTCTGGGATCTCCCGGCTTCGGGGTTCGGCAACTCGTTCTACGCGGCCGCCGTGCAGTCGGGCACGCAGAACGTCGAGGCCTGGCTCTTCGGCTCGCTCGACGCCGGCAACGTGATCACTGTCGACAAACCGCCTGCCGCGCTGTGGGTGGGGACGGCGTTCGCCCGCGTCTTCGGCTTCTCCAGTTTCACGGTGCTGGCCCCGCAGGCGCTGATGGGCGTCGTTTCGGTCGGGTTGCTGTACCTGACGGTCCGCCGGGTGTCCGGTCCGGTGCCCGGGTTGCTCGCGGGTGCCGGGCTGGCGTTGACGCCCGTGGCGGCGTTGATGTTCCGGTTCAACAATCCCGATGCGTTGCTGGTGCTGTTGTTGATCGTGGCTGCGTATTGCGCGGTGCGGGCGGCGGAGAAGGCGAGCCCGCTGTGGCTGACGTTCGCCGGGGTGGCGGTGGGGTTCGGTTTTCTGACGAAGATGATGCAGGCGTTTCTTGTGGTGCCGGGGTTGGCGTTGGCGTATCTGGTGGCTGCGCCGACGTCTCTGGGGAAGCGCTTGCTGCATCTGGTTTGCGCGGGTGCGGCAGTGCTGGTGTCGGCGGGCTGGTTCGTGGCGCTGGTGTCGATCTGGCCCGCGGGTTCGCGGCCGTACATCGGTGGTTCGACGGGTGACAGTCTTCTCGAGCTCGCTCTTGGGTACAACGGCCTCAGCCGCATCTTCGGCGGCTCGGGTGGTGGTGGCTTCGGTGGAGGTGGTTCTGCCTTTGGTGGCAGCAGCGGCCTCGGCCGGATGTTCGGCGCGAGCTTCGGCACGGAGGTGTCGTGGCTGCTGCCCGCCGCGGTGATCGGCCTGGTCGCCGGCCTGTGGTTCACGCGCCGCAGCGCCCGCACCGACCGCACCCGCGCCGCACTGCTGTTGTGGGGCGGCTGGCTGCTCGTGACCGGCTTGGTGTTCAGCTTCATGAGCGGGATCGTGCACCCGTACTACTCGGTTCAGCTCGCGCCCGCGATCGCCGCCGTGGTGGCGATTTCCGGCCACGCCCTGTGGCGCGGCCGCGCTCACCAGGCTCCGCGCGCGGTGCTCGGCGCGATGATCGCCGTGACGGCCGTGTGGAGCTTCATCCTCCTCGACCGCACGCCCGACTGGCTGCCCTGGCTGCGCTGGGTTCTCGTGGCGCTGGGGTTGCTGATCGCGACGGTTGTGGTCGTCGGCGTGGCACCGCTTCGCCACGCGGTGACCGTCCTCGCGGCTTTCTGTGTGCTGACGTTGGGGTTGGGCACCGCGGCCTACGCCCTCGATACGGCGGCGCAGCCCCACACCGGCTCGATCCCCACGTCGGGCTCGGCCACCTCGGACGTCGGCTCAGGCTTCGGTGCCGGCTTCGGCTTCGGCGATGACCAATCGAACAGCGAACTCTCCCAGCTCCTGGCGGGCACCACCACGACCTGGGCCGCAGCCACCACCGGCTCCCCATCCGCCGCGAGCCTCGAACTCGTCAGCGGCAAATCGGTCATCGCCATCGGCGGCTGGGACGGCAGCGACCCCGCCCCCACCCTCACCGAATTCCAGCAGTACGTGACCAACGGCCAAGTCTCCTACTACGTCGACGGCGGCCCCGGCGGCGGCCCGGGCGGCGGCGGTGGCGCGGGCAACTCCAGTGCCATCGCCGAATGGATCGCGGCCACCTTCACCGCCACCGCGGTCGGCAACACCACGGTTTACGACCTCACGAAGTAGCTCCCGGCTTCAGGGGAGGTCACTGCACCCCGCGTCGCGGTGGGGTGCAGTGACCTCGCCTCTCGGCTTCTGCTCGGTGGCAGTCACACAGCATCGCGAGCGCTTCCGTCGCTCATGCGCCCATGCCGAGTGGCCCGCGCACGAGCGCGGCACACACGAATCCCCAACGGCCGCAAGCCCTCACAGCCGGCGACCCGGTCGGGCGAAGCGCGCGATCTTGACCAAGCGTGCCAAACACCAACCGCGACAAGCCTTCACGGCCGCAAGCCACGCCCCGCCCGGTGGCGTGGCCTCCGGCACAGACTTTCCGCGCGAAGACAACCCCGCCGCACCACGCCAAGCCATCGCCGCCACATGATGCGGTCGCATCCCGCGCGGCAACGCCGGTGCTCTCCACCACTCACGCGACGAAAGCCGAGCGGCCTGGGCACGAGCGCGGCAAGTACCGAGGTGGCCAAGCGCCCCAAGCTTTCACTGCCGCCGGGTAAGAGTGGCGCAACCATGCCGCGTCGTCAGGAAGCGAGCCCGCGGATCACCTCCGCAGCTGCCGAGCAGGCCTCGGCCGTGATGGTGTGGTCGGTGCCCGGGGCGATGGTGACGTCGACCTTCGCGCCGGCGGCGGACAGGAGCTGTGCGGTCTCGTGGACTCGCGAAGCGGGTACCCACGGGTCCTGCGAGATGCTGCGGAGGAGGACCGGCATGCCGTTGTACGGGAAAGGCGGTGGGGCGAGCGGAGTGGGGCCCAGGTAGCCGCCGGTGAGCAATACCGCGGCGCCCACCGGGCGGAGCCGGGTCAGCAAGAGGTGGGCCAGCAGGCAGGCGCCCTGGGAGAAGCCCAGGAGCACCACGCGCGAAGGGTCAAGGCCGTCCAGCGAAGCCTCCATCACGTCCAAAGCGCGGTCCAGCGCCGGCTGGTTTTCGGCGATGGGTGAGAGGAACGGCAAGGGATACCAGCTGTCGCCCGAAGACGGCACAGGGGCGACGAAGCGGGCCGGCACCGGGCCGAAGCGCGCGGACAGCGAGCGCATGAACGAAGGGTCCTGCCCCCGCCCGTGCACGGCCAGCACGATCACCGGCGCGTCGGCCGGGCCCCAGGAGACCGGGGTCATCCGTCGATCGGTTCCAGGGCGGCCATGATCTCCTCACGGCGGTCCTCGAACTGCTCCGGGAGCTGGAAGCGCTGTCCGAGCTCGTGCGGGGACTCGTCGCAGTCCCAGCCGCCGTCGGCGTGGGTCACCGCCAACTCGAAGAGGGCGCCGGCCGGGGAGCGGACGTAGACGCTCTTGAAGTACTTGCGGTCCTTCAGTTCCGAGATGTCTGTGTAGCCGTCGCCCTCCACCTCGAACTTGAGCTCGTCCTGGTTCTGCAGCGTGTCGGCGTTCCAGGCGAAGTGGTGCAGCGTGCCGGCACCGTAGCGCCAGGTGCCCTGCTCGTCGGCCCGGTTCACGGTGATCTCCAGGTGGTTGCCCTGTGCCTGCTTCCCGATCTGCAGCGCCACGCGGTCACCTTCCTCCACCAGCCCGCTCTGCGCGTGGAAAGTCTCCGCCGCGAACTCCACCGTGCGATCCGGCGTCACCACGTGCACCCCCAAGCCGTGCAACCCGTGGATGGCGTGTTCCGGTGGCACGCCGGAGCCCGGGTTGCCCACGCGGTCGTCGCCGTCGTTGCCGACGAGCGCGTACTCGATCCCGCTCGGGTGCGAGAACAGCACACGCCGCTTGCCGAACACCTCGGCGTCGCGCGCGGGGACGTCGAACGAAGCCAGCCGCCGGCTCCAGAACTCCAGCGACGAAGCAGGCACCGACAGCAGCACCTCCCGCCCCTGGTTCGTGCCGCGTTTGCCGAACTTTCCCGCCTGCGCCCAGGGAAACGTGGTGACCACACTGGACGGATCACCATTCGCATTGGCGTAGTACAGGTGGTAGATCGGCAAGGATCCGTCGAACAGCACGGTGCGCTTGATGAAGCGCATGCCCAGCACCTGCACGTGGAAATCCACGTCCTCCTGCGCGTGCCCCACCGACAGCGTGATGTGGTGGGACCCTTCGATGTACGCCATGGCCAAGCCTCTCTTCGTCGGTCGGCTCGATCGAACATACGTCCGAACAGACGAGACACGCATCACCGAAAAGTGCACACTTCTGTCGTCGATGCGCACGGGCGTAGCCTCGGCGGGAAAGCCCGACGCCGAGCCCAACGACGGGAGCAGCCATGCGCGGTCCCAGGATCGTCGAGGCCGAGCGAGCCGTGCCCCGCACCGCCGTCGCGGTCCGGCCCGGCACCTGGCGGCGGCGCGTGAACACCGGCGTCGCCCTGAACTTCAGCTACGACTTCGCGCGCCAGAACAAGTTCGCCGGCGCCTTCGTCCACCACGACCTCGGCGCGCTCGCCACGTTCGCCATCGCCTGCCGCCCGCACACCGTGCGCCGCGGCGCCGAAGACCTGGCGTTGCCCCACGACCCCGCTTTCGTGCTCACCCTCCAGGTCGACGGCCACAAACGCGTCACCCAGGAAGGCCGCGCCACCACGCTCAAAGCCGGCGACTTCGCCCTCTACGACTCCGAACGCCCGCTGGCCATGGACATCGGCGACGGCTACCGCTCCGTCAACGTCCGCTTCCGCAAAGCCGCCCTCGGCGCCCACGACACCGAAGCCTTCGCCGGACTGGTCGCCCGCAAGTTCTCCGCCGAGAAAGGCCTCGCGCCGGTGTTCTGGTCGGCCGCGCTCACCCTCGGCGCAGCGGCGCGCAGCCCGGGGGCGATCGTCGTCGCCGGCCACGTGCTCGACATCGCCGCCACCATGCTCCGCACCGAAGCCGACGCCGGAGCACCCGCCGACGCCCTGACCCGCCGCCGCGAAGCCGTGCTCGCCTACATCGACGCACACCTCGAAGATCCCGGTCTGCGCGTGGACACGATCGCCGCCGCCCATTTCGTCTCCGTGCGCTCGCTGCACTCGCTCTTCCGAGGCAGCGGACACACCGTCGCCGGCTGGATCCGCCACCGCCGCGTGGCCGAGTGCCGGCGTGACCTGGCCGACCCGGCGCAACGCACCACGCCCGTCGCGGCGATCGGCGCGCGGTGGGGCTTCACCTCGGCTTCGCACTTCGGCCAGGTCTTCAAGGACGCCACGGGACTGCCGCCCGCCGAGTTCCGTGAAGCGGTGGTTTAGGCCAACAGGGGAAAAACAGCCGGGTCTCAGACTGTTCCCAGGAAACGCGCGCATTCTGGGAGTTACCGACACCCGGGAGGTCACGATGGCCGGTTACCCCCGTTGGCACACCGCCAGCGCCCAGGGCCCACGCGAGCGCAACGCCGACGCCGTGAGCGCGTACGCCCTGGCCGGCGCCCCCGGCATCACCTTCGCCCTGGCCGACGGCGTCGGCGACGACCCCGGCGCCGGCCGCGCCGCCCGGACCGCGGCGGCCGCCGCCGCGCGCACGCCCGTGCAGAGCGGGCCAGTGGCGGCCATCCTCAACGCCCAGTGCGCCCTGCGCGAACTCGGCGGCACCGGCGACGCCGTGCTCGTGGTCGCCATGCCCTTCCCCGGCGGCTACCGCATCGCCTGGGTCGGCGACTCCCGCGCGTACGCCTGGGACGGCACCATGATCCGCAAGCTCACCACCGACCACACGCTCGCCGAGTACTTCCGCGCTCGCCACCAGCCCTACTCGCCGCGCATGGAACACATGGTCACCACGAGCGTGCGCACCACGAAACCCGACGAGATCGGCACCACGGAAGTCGTCGGCGGCGGGCTGTTGCTCACGAGCGACGGCGTGCACAAGGTGCTGCCGCCCGCCACCATCGACGCCATCCTCGCCGACCCCTCGCGCGGCGCCGCGGCTCTGGTCGAGACGGCCATCGCCCTCGGCGGCACCGACAACGCCACCGCGCTCTTCGTCGAACAGCCGGAGGTGGACGTGGCCGCCGTCGTCACCGAACGATTTCCCTCAGCTGCCTGAGGGGCGGTGAAAGGTCCCGGCTTTTGCTTGGTGTTCAGGTGTCGCGCCAGGGCACCGACCGGGGCAGCTGCCCGCCGGAGCGACGAACTCCCGCAGCGCCGCGACCACGTCGGCGACCGGCAGTCCGGTTCCGGCTCGGTGGCCACCTTCTCCGAAGACTTCCGGTGAAGCCGGGTCACCGTCCGTTTCAAGGCTTCCGGCGTCGCCGTAATACGACATGTAGCCCCACTTGTCGGTCAGGTGCACGTCCAACACCAAGTTTTCGGTCTGGATCGAACCGGAGTCGGCCCACGGCTGCGCCAGCAGCTCCGCCAGCCGCGTGACGTCGTCCTGGCTGGCGAGGGTGACGTATTCGCCGCCTTCCTGGCCGTCGCGCCAGGTGGGGACGCTGGCGCCCAGCGTGGTCTCCGTCGTCATCGCCGCTCCATTTCGGTACCCGTATAGACCCTCACTGTCCCGTCAGGTTGCACGACCCGCGAGCGCGCCCTGGTGACAAGAACCGGGGTAGGTACTTGTCCGCAGGTGAACGGCTGCTCGCGGTCGGTGTCGCGGGTGCCGCACACGGCCCGGTCGATCACTGCCCCACCCCTTGTTCTGGCCTGCGCGATCCGCTGGGCGTACGTGTGAGTGACACCTTTGGCCGCCGGAGCCGGAGCCACCGGTAAATCCACGGCGAGGCTGCCCAGGTAGGCGGTCAACAGCGACTCGGCCTGCGCGGTCGCGGCACGGCAGGTGCCGATGCTCTGGGTCGTCGCCTCCTCCAGCGCGGGTAGCCCGGCGGCCTCGGAATCGTTCGTCCCGATGAGCACCCGACGCCACGTCTTCGCCAGTTCGCCGGTGAGGGCGTAGGCGCGCTCCAGCGCTGTACGGGCCGTGGAGATTGCGGTCAGACCCGCGCGCACCGCGGCGGCGAGATCAGATACGGAAGCCACGGCGGCGTAGCTTCACCTCGCGTCTTTGCCGGACGAGCGGGAAGCGCGTTCACGCTTCAGTTGCCGGTACTCGCGGTACACGAGCACGATGATCAGCGCGTCGAGCGCCGCGAAGAACGGCAGCGCGATCGAGTGCGTGGCGATCGCGCGGTACACCTCGTAGACCACGAACGCGCCCAGCACCACCATCGCCACCGGGTACGCGCGGAGCCACTTGCGCGCGAGCGCCCACACCAGCAGCAGCTTGATCACGCCGTGGGCCAGCAGGTACGCCACCGCGAACGTCTTCGTCCCGCCGCTCACGAAGTGCTCCGTGGCCAGTTCGAGGTGGTGCGCGAGCGTGCCCGACGGGTCGCCCAGCAGGTCGCGCGTGATCACGGCGTGGGTGAACCCCGTGACGACCGTCGACGGGATGAACGCCAGGACCAGCGCCCCGACCAGCTGCAGCGCGCCGTCGAGTCCCTTGAGCGCGATCGCGATCCGGAACAGGCGCTCGGTGCTGGTTTTCCGCCGCGGTGCGTCAGCCATCGGTCCAGCCAACACGAAAACCGCCGGTCACGCTCGGGGTGTGCTGCGGGCCAGGCAGGATTCGCACCGTTCGTGGCGGGCCGAGCGGTTCGTCGCGTCGCGGCCGTAGAACGGGAAACACGCCGAACCGCACAACGCCAGGAACACGGCCCCACACCGCAACGGCCTCGGCCCCACCTGGTGCACCAGCCCGATCACGTGCCGGCGCGTGCCCGCCTCCGGCAGCCAGCCGTCAGGCGGCAGCAGCGCGAGGACGGCCGCGTTCAGCTCGTCCGACCGGGCGACGAGCGCGCCGCCCAGGTCCAGCAGCCGCTCGCCCAGGTCGCGCCAGGCGTCGGGCCGCGGCGAGTCCTCCTCCAGCGCGCGGACGAGAAACGCGAGATCCGACCCGAGCGACGCGTGCAGATCCCGGAGCCGGTCGAGGAGTGCCAGATCGTTCACGTCCGCGCCAGCCACGCCGACGAACACACCGCACACGTCGGATCGAACCAATTCCCACCGAGCTGCGGAACGTCCCGCTCCGCCACCCGCACTTCCACCCCGCACAACGCCACGAACGATTCCTCCGGACGCGGCGCGAAAGGCCCTTCGAGAGCATGCCGTTTTCCCTCGGCCTGCTGCCACCTCAACATGGCGGTCTCCCCTATTCAGCAAACGTGCTGAACATAGCCTTCTGTCAACTTCAGTAAACGCCAGCGACGGCCAGGGTGATCATCCGGTTACGTAGGATGTGGGCCATGACCAAGCCTTCTGGCACCCCGCGCGCCGTGGCGCTGGGTGCGGCACTGCGCGAAGTGCGCGAAGCAAGGAAGTTCGGTGTGCGCGAGCTGGGAAGAGCGCTCGAGTTGAACCCGAGTCTCATTGCGCACTGGGAAGCCGGGACGCGCATGCCCTCCACCGAGGACGTTGCCAACCTTCTGGGCTACTTGCGGGTGATCGGCGACTCGAAGCGCCGAATCATGGATTTGGCAAGGCATGTACGCGACCCAAACTGGATGGCGGCCGGGCAAGCAGAGCTGACTCCAGAATTGACCACATTGCTGCAATACGAGCGGGGTGCTCGCAATATTAACGAGTGGGCTCTCAACATCATTCCTGGACTGCTGCAGACTCCAGATTATGCACGACGAATTTTCGAAGAATCCGGCCTAACCGTGGAGCAGACCGATGCACGTATCAAGGTTCGCCTCAACCGGCAGAAAATTCTCACCGAAAGGGATCCGGTAAAGTATTCCGCGATCATCGGCATCCATGCTGTCGATGAGCCGGTCGCACCGGATTGGGCGATGTCCGATCAAATGGACCACCTGCTGGCCATGTCCGAACGCCCGAACATTTCGCTGCGAGTGCTCCCCCGGCAGCCGCACTATCATCCCGGCTTGATCGGCTCTTTCATCATTTTCGAATATCAACACCGCGACCCAGTTGTGCTGCTCGAGCAGCACAGCACGACCTCGTTCCTGAGCGCCGATAAGGATTGGGGGCTCTATCGGCAGCTTGCTAGGCTCCTGTTCGGAGAGGCGTTGAGCGAGGAAGCGAGCCGCGCGGTGATCGCGGAGGCAGCTAGGTAAGCGGAGGGCCACACATGCAGACTGCCCAATGGCGGACGTCGTCCTACAGCACGGCAAATTCCAATTGTGTCGAGGTGGCCGTCGCGCAGCGGGTGGGTGTCCGGGACACAAAGAATCGCGAAGCAGGACAACTCACTGTCTCGCGCGAAGCGTGGCACGGGGTGCTGTCGATGTTGCAAGCGGAGCACTGAAGCCGCCAAACGGGTGAAGCCCGGGGTGCGGGCCTCCGGCGAGGAGCCCGCACCCCGGAACCTCAGGCCCGCGCCACGGGGGGCGGGCCGGCGTTGACGCCCCAGCTCGTCGGGGTGTCCGAGAGCTTGAGGTGAATCGTGCCCGCGCGGAGCAGGTCCTTGTGGGACAGCCAGCTCTGGCGGAGTTTGCCCTTGTCGGTCGACGCGGACGACACGTACTGGAGCTTCGAGGCGCTGGCACCCGGCGCATCGATGCTGATGGTGCGGCCGTGTTCGGGCCGGATCTCGACCTTGTCGAACATGGGCGCGGTGACGACGTACGTCGCGGAGCCCGGCTGGGCCTCGAAGACGCCGGCCATGGCGAAGACGAGCAGCGACGAGGTGGCGCCGAGGTCGTCGTTGCCGGGCATGCCGTAGACGTCGTCGGTGAAGAGCGTCCGGAGTGCGCGCAGCACGGAGGACGTCTTCCACGGCGAGCCGGTCCACGTGTACATCCACGGGGCGGCGAAGTCGGGCTCGTTGTTGGGGTTGAAGGCGAAGTTGTTGTGGTAGTCGTACGCGCCGGTGACCCACGAGTCGGACGCGGCCTTCGCCGGGTCGGTGAGCACGGTGGGCATGTCGAAGAACTTGTCGAGCCGCTGCTCGGCCTGCCCGGCGCCGCCCATCAGCCCGAAGAGGGTCTGCGGGTCCTGCTGGCCCATCCACTGGTACTGCCAGGCCGTGCCCTCGTGGAAGGCGTTGGTCTGGGTGGGGTCGGGGTTGCCGACGTTGCTCCCGTCGGCGTTCTTGGGCACGGGGAAGCCGTTGAAGCCCTGGGAGGTGATCGTCGGGTCCCAGAGTTTGGTGAAGTTGTCACAGCGACCCGCGAGGGTCTTCGCCTTGTCCTGGTCGCCGAGTCCCGCCGCCATGGTGGACAGCGCACAGTCGCCGAGGGCGTACTCGAGCGTGGCCGAGCCGGCCTGGCGGCTGTCGCCGAACTTGTAGCCGGGCAGGTTCTGGTAGGCGACCCAGCCGTTCTGCACATACGACGGGTTGCCGTCGCGGCCACGGAAGATCGACTGGTCGGCGGGAACCTCGTTGGCGTTCTTCCACAGCGCGTCGAAGAGGCCGTGCGCGGTGCGGTTGTCGAGCAGGCCGCGGTTGTAGAGGTCCACGATGAACGGGGTCACCGGGTCGCCGGACATCACGTTCGTCTCGCTGTTGCCGAGCGCCCAGCGCGGCAACCAACCGCCGTCCTGATAGATGTGCAGGATGGACTTGGCCATGTCGGCGGCCTTGTCCGGGTGCAGCAGGGCCACCAGCTGGTTCTGCGAGCGGTAGGTGTCCCAGAGCGAGAACATCTGGTAGTACGGGGAATCCGCCTTGTGCACCTGGTCGTCGAAGCCGCGGTAGCGGTTGTCCACATCGGACCCGATCGACGGGTGCAGCAGCGAGTGGTAGAGCGCGGTGTAGTAGGTGCGCTGGTCAGCCGTCGTGCCACCGGCCACGCGCATGCGGTTGAGCTCGTCCTCCCACGTGTTGTGCGCTTGCGAACGGGCCTTGTCGAAGGAGTTCGGCTGCTCGGTCTTGCGGTTGAGCCGCGCGCCGTCGACGGAGGTGTAGGACAGGCCCACCGAGATGCCGACCTGGTCACTCTTGGTGGGGTCGAACGTCAGGTACGCGCCGGCGCGCTGGTTGCCGCGGGAGGCGTCGCGCTGGTTCGGGGTGATGGTGCCGTCGGTCCAGGTGCCGAAGGCCTTGAACGCGCGGTCGAACTTGGCGCTGAAGAAGACGCGGTAGCGCTCTTTACCCGTCTCGCCGCAGAAGTTGCCGCCCTGCAGCCAGCCTTCGACGGTGTCGTTGCCGACCACGTGCACGTCGCCGGCGTAGGTGGAGCCGTTGCTCTGACCGACCTCGATGAGCACGTTCTCGGGGCCCGAGCCGGCGGGGTAGGTGTAGCGGTGCTGGCCCGTGCGCTGCGTCGCGGTGAGCTCGGCCTGGATGCCGTTGTCGAACTTCACGCCGTAGTAGCCGGGGGCGCGGGTTTCGTTGGCGTGGCTGAACTTCGCGCCGTACTGACTCGGGTCCGACGAGGTGACCGCGCCGGTGGTGGGCATGAAGCGGAAGTTGCCCATCGTCTGACAGCCCACGCCCGAGAGGTGTGTGTGGCTGAAGCCGAGGATGGTGTCCTGCTTGTAGTCGTAGGAGGCGTACTGGTTGAGCTGGGTGTCGGGGCTCAGCTGCACCATGCCGAACGGCGTGGAGGCGCCCGGGAACGTGGTCCCGTCGCCGTTGTTGCCGATGCTGGTGTCGACGAGCCGAGTGGGGTCGTCGGCGAACTTCGGGCCGCGCTGGGCCTGCGCCGAGGTGGCTCCGGTGGCGGCCACCGCCACGGCGAGCACCAAGGCGGCGAACACGCGTTTCCGCGCTCTCATCGCGTTCCTTTCGGGGTGACAACGTTGTCAGATCGGGGTGTCTACGATCTTTGCCGCTTTGGTGGGGTTCCGTCAATCCACCGGGCGTACCAGTGGGGCGTTCACCAGGGCGCTGAATCGGTTCCGGTGGTGTGAACCACTGGCCGCGGGTTCAGGCCGGTTTCAGTGCCAGGCTTCCTTCGCCGTTCGCACGGTCGCGTCGCGGTCCGCCGCCTCTTCGATGGCGAGGGCGATGCGGTGGTCCTCGATCCCGTCGGCAAGCGGGTACGGCGGTGGGCCGTCTTCGCGGGCCCAGGCGGCGGTGTCTTCGAGGAGGGTGGCGATGGCGATCTCCTCGTCGTTCCAGCGGCGGCCCGGGTACGGGTTGCGGTAGAGGACCTGGTCGCCGAACGTGAGGTGATCGGTGTCGAAGCCGTCGAGGTCGAGGTCGTAGCCGGTCTGGCGGCGGACGATCGGGGTGTTGACGATGGTCTTCTCCGCGGTCAGCCGCAGCACACCGGAGTCCGCGAGCTCGCCGCGCGTGCCGCGCACGAGCAGACGGCGGTGCAAGAGCTGGTTGTGCCACTGGTTGTCGGTGAAGTCGTAGACGCCGACGCCCTCGGCGAAGACCACAGTGGCGTGCGTGGTGACGGCGGGTTTGGTCTCCGTGTTCTCCGCCCAGCCGGCGCGGGAGAGCGGATCGGCCAGGAGCGCGGTGGTTCTCATGGCGCGCACTTCGACGGGGCCGCGGGCGGCGCCGAGGAAGGTCCGCATAGACGAGACGGCGTGGTACTGGTGGGTGGAGGACACGTCCACGCGCGTGATGTCGCCGAGCACGCCCGAGCGGGCCAGCGCGAGGCGGGCGGCGTGGGCGGGCATGCGGCTGTACTGCTCGGCGACCTGCACCAGACCACTTTCGCCGACGTCGTGCCAGAGGCTGCGCAGGCCTTCGAGGTCCGGTGCGGGTGGCGTTTCGGCGAGGACCCTCGTCCCACGCTCGACGAGCTCGCGGATCAGGCCCGGGGTGACCTGCCAGGGCACGGCCGTGACGACGAAGTCGGGTTTGAGCTTCAGGCACTCGTCCAGCGAGGTGAACACGGGGACCGGCAGGTCCTTGGGGGCGCGGGAGACCACGCCGAGGCAGTCGAGGTCCCCCGCGAGCCGCCAGAAGTACTCCGCGCGCCAGCCCGATCCCACGATCGCGTAACTCGTCACGCGATCAACTTAGCCCGGGTACGGGCGTGCCGACCAGGGAAACTCGGGCCCCCGGACTGGGCCGCCGGTGCTCGTCAAGGTCCGCGAGACCGAGCGAGTGATCACGGCACCTGCCTCTGGTCGATTCTCGCCGGTCGAACGGCGCCGCGCCGCCCGATCTGTATGCGTTCGGCCCGGGATTCGTGGCCGTTCGGCGGGAATATCCCCTGTCCACAGGGGACTTCGGGGGCGTGTGATTCCCACGATGTGGTTTCTGTCGGTACCCGTCTATAGGGTCCCAGTGATCGGTCAACGAGACCGTTCTCGACTCTAGGAGTGTGGGCACGTGCGCTGGACCCGGACCATCCGAGCGGCGGCGCTGCTGGCCGCGGCAGGGCTCGGCCTCACGGCGTGCGGTGGTGGCAGTGACCAGCCGGCCGCGCAGAGCAAGGGCGGGGCGCCGATCGTCGTCGCGTCGTTCAACTTCACGGACAGCCAGATCCTCGCGGAGATCTACGCGGGCGCGCTGGAGGCGAAGGGCTACCCGGTCACGCGGAAGCTGAACTTGGGTTCGCGCGAGCTGATCTACCCGTCGCTGAAGAAGGGCGAGCTGCAGTTCGTGCCGGAGTA
Source organism: Amycolatopsis sp. NPDC004368 (assembly GCF_053602515.1). Lineage (NCBI taxonomy): Bacteria > Bacillati > Actinomycetota > Actinomycetes > Pseudonocardiales > Pseudonocardiaceae > Amycolatopsis > Amycolatopsis sp. NPDC004368. The sequence continues at coordinate 137,676 of NZ_JBSGDT010000007.1, forward strand.
CCAGGGCGCGGCCATCGCGACGGGCTTCGGCAAGGACGCGGTGAAGGACGCCGCCGGGGAGCACAGCCAGCTCGCCGCGCTGTTCAAGCCCGAGGGCATCGGCCTGCTGAACTACGCGCCGGCCGAGGACAAGGACGTCTACATCGTGAAGGCGGACCTGGCGAAGTCCAAGGGCCTGGCCACGATCGGCGATCTGCGCAAGGTGGACAAAGTAGTCATGGCGGGCGGCCCGGAGTGCGAGACGCGGCTGCCGTGCTTCAAGGGCTTCCAGGACGTGTACAAGCTCACGAACGCCACGTTCAAGACCGTGCAGGAAATCGGCCCGCGCGTGCAGGAGCTCGACTCGGGCGGCGCCACGGTGATCCCGGTCGACTCGGTCAGCCCGGTCGCCGGCGACCCGAAGTACGTGGTCCTGAAGGACGACCTCGGCATCGAGCCGACGGAGAACGTCGTGCCCGCCGTGAGCCAGAAAGTGCTGGACGAACGCGGCCCGGACTTCGCGGCGGCGGTGAACGCCGTCTCGGCGAAGCTGACCACGGACGAGCTGCGGGGCCTGAACAGCCAGGTCGACGCGGACGGCGAGCCGGCGGCTGAGGTGGCGAAGGAGTGGCTGTCGAAGGTGGGGCTGGCCTGAGGTCTGGCGGGTCGGGGTCGCTCGCTCCGCCCTGCGGCAGGGCTTGCCACGGGGTGGCGGGAGCTCCGAGGTGCCGGCCCGCCATTCCCCCCGGCCCGCCATTCGCCCCCGGCCCGCCATTCCCCTCCGCCCCGAGGACCACACCACCGTGACAACCCTGCTTGAGGAGTCCAGCCCATGAGCGCGCGCCCCCTGCACTTCAACGCCTTCATCTGGCCCAACGGCTACCACGAATCAGCGTGGCGCGTGGTCGACGACGACGTCCGCGGGGTCCTCGGCCTGCCCTACTACGCCGACATCGCCCGGACCGCCGAGCGGGGGCTGCTGGACACGATCTTCCTCGCCGACAACATCGCCATTCCCGAGTACCGCGTGGCGCACCTGCCGCAGACGCAGTTCGATCCGATCTCGGTGCTCTCGGCGCTGGCGGCGGTGACCAGTCACATCGGGCTGATCGGCACCGGGTCCACCACGTACAACAAGCCGTGGGAGCTGGCGCGGCGGTTCGCGACGCTGGATCACCTCAGCGGTGGCCGGGCGGGGTGGAACATCGTCACCACCGTCACCTCGCTGGCGGCGGCCAACTTCGGCGAGGCCGCGCACCCCGATCACGCCGACCGGTACGCGCGGGCGCACGAGTTCGTCGACGTGGTCACGCGGGCGTGGGACAGCTGGGAGGACAGCGCGCTCGTCGGGGATCGGCCGGACGGGGTGTGGGCCGACCGGGCGAAGCTGCACGCGCCGCGGTTCCACGGGGAGTTCTACGACGTCGAGGGCATTCTGCCGTTCCCGCGGTCGCCGCAGGGGTGGCCGGTGCTGGTGCAGGCGGGGCAGTCGTCGGCGGGGATCGGGTTGGCGGCGCGGTTCGCGGAGCTCGTGTTCTCGGGGCCGCCGTCGCTGGAGGCGGCGGTGAAGTTCCGCACGGATCTGCACGCGCAGGCCGCGGCGGCGGGGCGCAAGGCCGAGGAGGTGCTGGTGCTGCCGGCGCTGATGATCACGCTCGCGGACACCGAGGCGGCGGCCCAGGCGAAGGCGCACCGGCTGGAGGAGCTGTCGAGCGAAGAATTCCGCTGGCAGAACGTGCTCTACACCGCCGGGCTCGACCCGGACGCCTACGACCCGGACGCGCCGCTGCCGATGGAGCTGCTCGACGCCCCGGCCGCGTCGAGCCGGGCCGCGCAGCTCGTGGAGGCGGCGCGCAAGGAGCCGGGAGCGACGTTGCGGAAGCTCACGTCGGCCATGAAAAGCGGGGCGGGGCAGTACCACTTCGTCGGTACCCCGGAGCAGCTGGCCGACCACATCCTCACCTGGCAGAACGCGGGCGCGGTCGACGGCTTCACGATCATGGGCTCCACGTTGCCCTACGAGCTGGCCACGTTCGTCGACCACGTGGTGCCGCTGTTGCAGGCGAAGGGGCGCTTCCGCACGGAGTACACCGGATCGACGCTGCGCGAGAACCTCGACCTGCCACGGCCGTCGGGCCGGTAGACCATGTAGTCCGCCGGAAATCGCGGTGGCGCAACACAAAACGCCGAAAAGTCGCCTTCCGAGCGTCCACCCGGTGAACTCTTGCCGAGAGCTCTTCGGGTGGCGCGCCGCGGGCGCCAGAATCGGCGCGTGACCTCAAGATTCGCGGCGCGTTTGCGTACAGTGCTGTTCTGCCTGCTGGCCTTCGGGCTCCTGTCCCCCCTCGGCACCGCCGATGCCGCCGAGGCCGGGCACGGGCGATCGCCGTACTCGCTGTTGCAGATGAACGTGTGCTCCAGCGGCTACGCCGGCTGCTACGCCGGCACCGAGTACCCGAAGATCGACGACGAGGTCGTCGCCAAGATCAAGGCCAACGACGTCAACGTGGTCACCCTCAACGAGGCCTGCAGCGGCGACGTCGCGCAGATCGCCGCGCGCACCCGTTACCACTACCGCTTCGCCACGGTGATCTACAACGGCGCCCCGCTCGCCTGCAAGAACCCGGAAGGCCGCGGCTTCTTCGGCAACGCCGTGCTGACCAAGGACGCGATCCGCGCCTCGCAGGACGCGCCGTACTCCGTGTTCAGCGGCGTGGAGCAGCGGCGCTGGCTCTGTGTGACGACCGCGCGCGGCGTGGACGTCTGCACCAGCCACCTCTCGACCGACGGCGAGGCCGCCGGCTCGACCAACAACGTGCAGTGCACCGAGCTGAGCGCCGTGCTCGCCGCCCGCCACCGGCCGACCCTCTTCGCCGGCGACGTGAACCGGCACGCTTCGTGCGCGCCCCAGGGCTTCTGGACGCTGACCGACGCGGCCGCCGCGAAGGACCCGGGCATCCAGCACTCCTACGGCACCCTCGCCGCCGCCCGCGCGCAGGTCCTCCCGACCACCTACACCGACCACGACGCCCTCCTGGTCCGCGCCGAACTGAAGCACTGAACCGAAGCATCGACCCCGAGCACTGACCTGAAACACCGACCGAAGCCGGTCCGGGCGCCGGAAATCGCGGCGCCCGGACCGGCGATCAGCTTTTCCGGCGGTTGGCCAGGATCGCCTTCACCAACGTGCCCGGCTTCGCCAGCGTCGCCGGATGGGCGAGGAAGTACGTGACCTCGTCGAACCGGCGCGCGATCTCCGGGTCGTGCACCGACGCGGCGACGATCTGGCCGATCGCCCACTTCTGCAGGCGGTAGCCGCGGGGGTAGGGGCCGTCGACGTGCGGCAGTTCCAGGTCGGCGCCGGTCGAGAGGTCCCAGGCGGCGTCGACGACCACGCGTTGCAGGGCGAAGAATTCGCTTGCCCGCACGGAAAGATCGGGGGCGGAGCGCAGGTACTCCGAGAGACACGACGCGTGGAACGCGGCGCAGGTCATGCCCTGGCCGTAGATGGGGTTGAACGACGCCACGGCGTCCCCGGTGGCCACCAGGCGCGCGGGGAAGCGCTTGAGCCCGTGGAAGTCGCGGCGGCGGCTGTCGGCGTGGCGGTAGGTGGTGATGCCGCCGAGCAGCTCGTTGCCGGCGACGGCACCGAACTCGTCCGGCAGCGCCGTGCGGCACAGCTCGACGAAGTCCTCCGGCGTGCTGCCGGGGCGCTCGTCGAGGTATCCCGACAGCGTGGCGATCCACCGGTCGTCCTCGATCTCGCACGTGACGGCGGCCGCGATGCCCGACGGTGCGCCCGGCGAGTACGTCGCCAGGCCCAGGCGCGCGGCAGGCTGCTCACCTTCGCGACGCAGCACCGCGGTGGCGTAGTTGAGGTCGATCTTCATCCGCGTCATCGGCGGCTGTTCCCAGCCGGCGTCGGCCAGCCAGTCGCCGAGACGGCTGGCACGGCCCATGGCGTCGACGAAGAACTCGGCCTCCAGCCGGCCACCCTCGTAGCGGACGGCCGTGACCGCGGAGTCCGAGAACTCCAGCCCGGTCACGCGAGCCACGAGCGCCCGCACGTTCGGCAACGCCAGCGTGTGCTCCCGGATCCGCGCCTCCAGGAACGGCCGGCTGCTGGTGAGCATGTCGGTGTCCGAGCCGACGACCTTGCGCACGCCATCGGCATACGTGTGGCGCGACCGGGCCGGCGCAAGCCGCGCACCCGCCGCCACGGCCTTGTCGGTGAAGCCGGGGAACCACCGTTCGAGCTGCTGCAACCCGGCCGGCAGCAGCACGTGCGTCTGCGATCCCTGGGGTGCGCCGGGGCGCGAGCCGAGGCCCGGTTCGTCGCGCTCCAGCACCACGACCTCGTCGGCGTGGTCGGCCAGCACCCGTGCCGCGAGCAACCCGGCGACGCTCCCGCCCAGCACCACGGCGGTCCGCATCACCACCGGCCCGGCCGTGGGCGTGCGGGTATCACTCAGCCGCGCGAAAACCTCAGCGGGCGACATGCTCGGTCTTCCTCCCCGACGTCGGGCACCACGGACGCGGCGCCGGGCGATCCAAGCAGCCCGGTCGGGCGGCACGGAATCCTTCGCGGCGCGGACCGGTCATCCCCGAGCCGTTCGGGCAAGATCAAGTGACCGAAGGGCTCCGGACTGCGCGGCAGCCCTCAAGGGCGCTCATCGAGCCGACGCTGTGAACCGCTCGGTGCCCAGCACTCCTGCTGCAACGCCCGCACCAGCTCACCGGCGCGCGACTGCGGTCCCGTCGAGCCCGTACGCGGCGCGCAGACCCGCGACCTGTGAACGGCTTTGGCGGTCGCGATCCTCGGCGGGGTGGACGAGCCACTCGTCGGGATCGGTGAACCAGCGGTGGATGGTGCTGCGCGCCAGGCCCGTGCGGTGCGAGTGGTCGCCGAAGAGCGCTTCGGCGAAACGGTTCTGCACCAGGATCTCGCCGAGGTCCGACAGGATCAGCGCGGGTTTGTCGTCGAGGCGGTCGAGGACCCGCAGCAGCGCCGGCGCCACGTGGGTCGCGACGGTGGCGGCCGAAGGCGCGTTGCGGCCGGAGATCTAGAACAGGTAGTCGCGCTCGCTGGAGTCGAGGCACAGCGCGCGAGCCAGGGCGGCGAGCATCTGCTCACTCGGCTGCGGACCGCGCTGCTGTTCCAGGCGGGTGTAGGAGTCGACCGACATCGCGGCGAGCGCGGCGACCTCCTCGCGCCGCAGGCCCGGCGCCCGGCGGCGCGCGCCCGAGGGCAGGCCGACGTCCTCGGGTTGCAGCTCCTCCCGGCGGCGACGCAGGAACTCCGCCGAAGTCGATCGATCCATGGCACCCGGTATCCGCGGCGCGCAGGCGCCCAACCAGGCAGCGGCGATCCCCCGATGAGCGGTCTCTGCCCCACCGCTACGCGGGCCGCGAAGGTCGACGACGTGGACATCAGCGCAAACACCATCTTCATCCCCGGCTCGACCAGCGGCATCGGGCTTGCGCCGGCGCTCGAACTGCGGGCTCGCGGCAACACCGTGATCATCGGCGGCCGCCGCACCGGGCGGCTGCGCGAGATCGTGGCGCAGCACCCCAGCCTCGACACCGGGCAGATCGACACCGGGCAGATCGACACCGGGCAGATCGACACCGGGCAGATCGACACCGCCGACCCCGCGAGCATCACCGCCACCGCCTAGCAACGCCTCCAAGGCGCCATCCCCATGCGCAGCGAATCGCTGCGGCGGCAGCTCGCGGACACGTCGGTGAGGGTCGTCGAGCTCGAGCCGCCGTCGGTGCGGACCGACCTGATCCCCGGCCAGGCCGAAAACAGCGACGCCCAGCCCCTGGACGAGTTCATCGCAAAGGTCATGACCCTCCTGGAAACCCGTGTAGCTCGGCGTGATCCTGAGCGGGGTGAACGCCAGTCCCGACGAGACGATCATGATCGTCGCGTTGCGGCGCGTCCGCAGGTGCTCGACGAACGCGGCGATGAGCCGGATCGGGCCGAGCACGGTGGCGGTGATGGTGGCTTCGGCAGTGTCGAGGAAGGTCTCGGACCGGTGCCAGTCCTCCAGTCGCATGATGCCGGACATGGTGACCAGCACGTTGAGATCGGGGTGGTTCGCCGGCACCTGCCGGACGCCCGCGAGATCCAGGTCGAGCGCGTGAAGTTCCTCCGCTACGGCGAAGCCCGCGGCGACTACGACCCGGTCGTGGCGGCCGTCAACAACCTCGACCTCAGCGGGGAGCAGGCGAGCCGCCGCGATCAGCTCGCCGAGCGCGGCCGCTCGTCCAGCAGCCGGATCTTCCGCTCCGCGTCGCTACCGGGCGCCGGGTAGAACACCAGCAGCACCTGGTTCTTGTCGTCGGCGAAGAGCACGTGGCGTTCGAGCTCGATCTCGCCGAGCCGAGGGTGCAGCACGGTCACCCGGCCCTCCGACTGGCGCGCGACTTCGTGCAGGTCCCACAGGCGGGCGAACTCCGTGCTGCCCTCACGCAACGCCCGCACGAGTTCCCCGGCGCGCGAGCGCGGGCCCGCAGACCCGTAGGCCGCCCGCAGCCTCGCGACGCGGCACCGGCTCTGGTTCTCGCGCTCCTGCTCGGGGCACAGCAGCTGCCGCGCCGGGTCGGTGAACCACCGGTAGATCTCGCTGCGGGCCAGGCCGGTGTGGTGCGAGGTGTCGCCGTAGAGGGCGCGGGCGAGATCGTTCTTCCCGAGATCGTCGCCGACGTCCGAGAGGATGGCGGCGGGCACGGCTCCGAGGAGGTCGAGCGCCCGCAGCAATGCCGGGCCGGGCTGCTCGGCGACGGTCGGAGCGCACGCCGGCGCGGTGCGCCCGGCGATGTTGAAAAGGTACTCCCGCTCCCCCTCGGAAAGGCGCAGCACCCCGGACAGAGCTCCCAGCACCTGCTCACTCGGCTGCGGGCCGCGCTGCTGCTCCAGCCGCGCGTAGTAGTCGGCCGACATCCCGGCCAGGGTCGCCACTTCCTCGCGCCGCAACCCCGGTGCACGCCGCCGTGGTCCCGAAGCAAGGCCGACGTCTTCTGGGCGCAACTTCGCCCGGCGAAGGCGGAGGAACTCCGCCAGTGCAGTTCTGTTCACGCATTCAGTATCGGGCGAACACGGAGTGCGATCCAAGGTTACGAGATCCCAGTGTGCACGATCTGTGCCTCCCTGACCTCGGCGAGAACCGCTCGGCGCGGGATTTCGCGCGCGGCCGGGCCGCGGGTGATCCTGGGATCACGGATCCGTGGGCAAACGCTCCCCTGCCACGACGACCGCAAGATCAGCACCGTTGTGCAGATGAACATCGAGGGGCACACCGTTTTCATCCCGGGCGGCACCAGCGGCATCGGGCTCGCCCTGGCGCTCGCGCTCCGGGCACGCGGCAACACCGTGATCATCGGCGGGCGGCGCGCCGCCCCCTTGCGCTCGCTGGCCAAGCAGAACCCGGAACTCGAGACCGTGCAAATAGACATCACGAAGCCGGTGAGCGTCCGCCGGGCCGCCGAGACGGTGCTGACGAACCACCCGGAGCTCGACGTCCTGATCACCATGCCCGGCATCATCCGCGCGGAGGACTGGCACCGGGCCGAGTCGTTCCTGGCGTCGGCGGAAGCGGTGCTGAAGACCAATGTGCTGGGCACCGTCCGCCTCATCGCGGCGTTCGTGGAGCACCTGCAGACGCGGACCGACGCCACGATCATGACCGTGTCGTCCGGCCTCGGTTTCGTGCCGTTGAAGGCGACCCCGAGCTACAACGCGTCGAAAGCCGCCATCCACCTGCTCACGGAATCGCTGCGGCTGCAGCTCGAGGACACGCCGGTGCGGGTCCTGGAACTGCAGCCGCCGGCCATCCGGACGGCCGGGTCGGGCCTCGATCTGGGCTACGCCCAACCGGTAAACGAGTTCGTCACGGAGGTCCTGCACCTGCTCGAAACCCGGCCGGACGCAACGGAAATTCAGGTCGAGGCCGTGAAGTTCCTCCGCTACTGCGAAGCCAACGGCAACTACGACCAGGTCGTGAAGGTGATCAACGAGACGCCCGTGCACATCAGCTGATCAGGCCAGGTGCGACGGCTTCCCGTCGAGGATCGTCGCCGTCAAGGGCATGTCGCGCAGCTGCGCCGGGGACAGGTGCGACGGGTCCGCGGCGGTGATCATCAGATCCGCGACATCACCCACGACCACGCCCCGGCGGCCGCCACTCGCCGCGGCCAGAGCGTCGGCGAGAGGGATCGCCTGCTCCGGGTGCCAGGCGGGCCGGTCGTCGTCGGTGCGGCCGACGGCGGCGGCGATGCCGTCCCACGGATCCAGCGGCGCGACCGGCGCGTCGGAGCCGATTTCCAAGCGGGCACCCGAATCGAGCAGCGCGCGGTAGGCGTAGGCGCGGTCCGTGCGGCCGTACCAGTGGCGGTCGGCGACGTCGCGGTCGTCGGGCTGGTGGGCGGGCTGCACACTCGCCACCAGGCCCAGCCCGGCGAACCGCGGGATGTCGTCGGGCGAGAGCAGCTGCGCGTGCTCGATGCGGCCCGGGCAGCCCACCCTGGAGAACGCATCGAGCGCGATGGTGTTGGCCTTGTCGCCGATGGCGTGGACGGCGGGCACGAGGCCGTTTTCCCACGCGCGCCGCATCAACGCCTCCAGCTCCGCGGGCGGAAGTTCCAGCAGGCCCGGGGAATCCGACTCGGGATAGGGGTGGTGGCAGTACGCGGTGCGGGTGTTGAGCGAACCGTCGACGAACAGCTTGAACGGCCCCACGCTCAGCAGCCCGTCGGCGAGGACGTCTCCGGTGCGGTGGCCGCGGGCTATCGTCTCGTCCAGCAGGGGCCGGGAAATCACGCAGGAAACCCTGGTGGCGGGGGAAACCTCGGCGGCACGGCGAGTCCAGTCCGCCACCGTGTCGGCGTACTCGTAATCCACGATGCCCGTGACACCACGGGAAGCCGCGGCCGACAACGCGTCGGCGACCCAGCGGTCCTGCACGTCGAGCGGTGCCGACGGCAGCGCGGCCGTGGCGGTCATGCAGTCGTTTTCCAGCAGCACCCCCGTGGGGTGCTCGCGGCCGATCAGCTTGAGCGCCGCGGGACTGAGCCACAGCGTGTGCAGGTCGGCGCTGAACAACGCGACCGCGCGGCCCGGCAGCGCGCGCTGCAGCAGGTCCTTGTGCGGCTTGTCGGGCCACAGTCCGTCGCGGAAGCCGGCGCCGACCACGAGGTCACCCTGCCGGTCCGCGGTCTCCAGCAGCTTGCGCAGCAGCAGCTCCACCGCCTCGGCCGCCGACCGCGCGGCCTCCAGCTGGATGCGCCGCCGGAAGGTGGCCCACTGCAGGGCGTGCACGTGGGCGTCGACGAGACCCGGCAGCAGGGTGCCGCCGTGCCCGTCGAGCACGCGCGCCGCGAAGCCCGACCCGGCGCCCGGCTCCTCGATGGCGGCCACGCGACCGTCGTTCACGCGCACATCGGCGAGCCCGCCGCCCAGCCCGACCCGCACCCGGCGGAGGAGGAGATCGTCCATCCGCCCAGCCTGCCAGGCCGGTGCGGGGGAAGGGAATCACCGGACGGCCGAGATCACGGCGATCCCGTCACTGCCCGAACGGGTGACGAATGTGCGATCACGGGAATGCCCGGGTACTCCACTGGTGTTGACATCAATGGCAGCCGTCGCCCGCCGAAGGGTCAGGGCCGGTCAGGGGCGCCGCCTTCACAAGCCGCGCAGGGTTCGACTCCCTCGGCTGCCACGAGCGACTTGGGTGGAGTGTGCCCGGAGAGAGCGGGCCGGGGTCGCTCGTCGTGTTTCCGGGGGTGCAACCCCCGGGCCCCGCCCGGAGGGCTTCGCCCCCGGACCCCCAGTGGTGGTTGCGTTCCCCCAGTGGTGGTTGCGGACCCCCAGTGGTGGTTGCGTTGTCGACGGATGTCGCGAGCGGGGGTTGCGGTGTCGGGGGTTAGGCCGTTCGTCCCACGTCGAAGTGTGGGCGGTATCGGCTGACTGTCTGATTGATGCCGATGGTCCCGACCTGTGTACTTCTCCGATGACACAGCACACCTCGCGCTGGAGACGGCGGGCCGGGATCACCCTTCTCGCCACCGCTCTCGGCGTCGCACCCGTCGGGGTGCCGGCCGCGCTCGCCGCGCAGCCCCCGATCTCCCCCCTCCTACCTCCTGCCTCCCCCAGCACCGACAGCGCCAAGACCCTCGACGACGGCGACCGCGCGCTCGTGGCCGAAGCCCAGCGCGCCGGCAAGCGCACCGTGACGCTGCTGGTGGCCGCGGAGCGCGGACGGTCGAACGCCGCCGTGAACGACCTCGAGGTACTCGGCGGTGTGGTCGAGTCCACCGACGCGAAGCTCGACTACGTCAAGGTTTCCGTGCCCGTGGCGAACGCCGAGAAGGCCGCGAAGCTCACGTCGGTCGACGCCGTGGACGTCGACGGCCTCATCCACCGCGACGACCCGAAGCCCGAAGGCGCGGCCAGCCCCATCCCGCAGCCGGCGCCGGGCAAGAACACGCCGCGGGTGAACCCGTACCTGCCCACCGGCGACACCTACGCCGCGCAGTTCGGCCAGACCTTCGGCGGCTGGGACGGCAAGGGCACCACCGTCGCCGTGCTCGACTCCGGGGTGGACCTCGACAGCCCCGCGCTGGCCAAGACCAGCCACGGCGACCGCAAGATCGTCGACTGGTACAACGCCAACGCCACCAACTCCGGCGACGGCACGTGGGTGCAGCAGTCGGCTCAGACCTACTCCGGCGTGTTCTCCTCGAACAACCGCGAGTGGACCGCGCCCACCACCGGCGGGCCGTACACCTTCGGTCTGTTCACCGAAACCTCGGGCGACCTCGGCGGCGCCGGCAGCGAGACCGGCGGTGACCTCAACCGAGACGGCGACCGCGCCGACTCCTGGGGCGTGCTGCTCGACACCGCCAACAAGCAGGTGCGCGTGGACCTCGACGGCGACGGCGACTTCACCGACGAGAAGCCGATGTCGGACTACGCCAAGAACTTCGACGTCGGCTACTTCGGCACCGACGACCCGGCCACCGACCGCGCCGAGCGCATGGCGTTCGTGGTGCAGACCGACCACCCCGGCTTCGTGAACATCGGCATCGCGGGTGCCGAGCACGGCACGCACGTGGCCGGCATCGCGACCGGCAACGACCTGTTCGGCGGCAAGATGGACGGCGCCGCCCCAGGCGCCAACGTGATGGCCGTGAAGGTGTGCCTCACCACGGACTCCTGCACCAACAGCGGCCTGCTCGACGGCGTGGTCTACGCCGCGAGCCACGGCGCCGACGTGATCAACATCTCCATCGGCGGCCTGCCGGCGCTCAACGACGGCAACAACGCGCGCGCCGAGCTCTACAACCGCACCATCGCCGAGTACAACGTGCAGATCTTCATCTCCGCGGGCAACTCCGGCGCGGGCGCGAACTCCGTCGGCGACCCATCGGTGGCCACGGACGCGATCAGCGTGGGCTCCTACATCACGCGCCAGACGTGGCTGTCGAACTACGGCTCGAAGGTGGACAAAGCCGAGGCGCTGCACCCGTTCTCCTCGCGCGGGCCGCGCGAGGACGGCGGGTTCAAGCCCGACCTCATCGCGCCCGGTGCGGCCATTTCCACCGTGCCGCGGTGGGAGGCGCCGGGCCCGGTCGCGGGCACGTACGCGCTGCCCGCGGGCTACGCGATGCTGCAGGGCACGTCGATGGCCTCGCCGCAGGCGACGGGCGCGGCGGCCCTACTGGTGAGCGCGTACAAGGCGACGCACCACGGGCAGCGCCCGCCGGTGGCCGCGCTGCGTTCGGCGATCAAGTCCACGGCGCGGTTCGTGCCGGGGATCGGCGCGTACGAGCAGGGCGCCGGACTGTTCAACGTGCCCGCCGCGTGGGTCGCGCTCTCGCTGAACCCGAAGCCGGACGCCGTGACCACCGCGGTCGACGTGCACACGGTGCAGGCCAACCTGCTGAAGCCGGCGCCGGGTGTCGGGGTGGGGATCCACGACCGTGAGGGGGTGACCGTCGGGAAGTCCTACACCCGGACGTACACGCTCACGCGCACGTCCGGTTCTTCGCGTCCGGTGGTGTACTTCGCACGGTGGGTGGGCAACGACGGTACCTTCTCCTCGGGCTCGCTGCTGAGCCTGCCGCTGAACAAGCCGGTTTCCTTCGCCGTGAAGGTGAACCCGAAGACGGCCGGGGCGCACTCGGCGTTGCTGTACCTGGACAACCCGCTGACGATCGGCGTCGACGCACAGACCATGAACACGGTCTTCGCGCCGGCCGAATTCCCGGCGTCGGGCATCTTCACCGCGTCGGGCAAGATCGGGCGCAACCAGTCGGTGAGCTACTTCCTGCGTGTGCCGCAGGGCGCGAGCTCGCTGCAGGTGGACCTGACCGGCGGCGGCGACCCGGGCAAGGGGCAGGTGCGCTTCCTGCGCTACGACCCGACCGGTGTTCCGGTCGACAGCAACACTTCCACCAACTGCTACAACCCCGACGCGGGCGCGGGCTGCATCGGCGGCACGCCGACCAGCCGCACGCTGACCAACCCGCTGCCGGGCGTCTGGGAGATCACGGTGGAAGCGCGACGGACGTCCGATGTGGACACCGCGCCGTACTCGCTCACGGTTTCGGCGCTGGGCACCGCGATCACCCCGAACCCGGACGACATCGCGTCGGCCCCGCTGGGCACCGGGCTGGCGCGCACGTACACGGTGAAGAACACGCTCAAGGCGTTCACCGGGCACGTGGTGGGCAGCACGTTCGGCAGCGCGTCGATCAAGCGGCCGTCGATCGCCGAAGGCGCGCAGCAGCAGTTCCCGGTGGACGTGCTGCCCGGCTCGTCCTCGCTGACGGTGACGATCGGCGGCACCGCCGACGCCGCCGCCGACCTGGACCTGGTCGTCTACAACTGCACGAGCGGCTCGTGCGTCGCGGCGGGCCAGAGCGCGGACGGTGACTCCGAGGAGTCGGTGACGATCCAGAACCCGGCCGCGGGCAAGTGGCTCGCACTCGTCGACGGGTACTCGGTGCCCGCCGGGACCACCGCGTACGACTACCTGGACGTGTTCACCAACCCGGCCCTCGGCACCGTCTCGGTGACCGACCCGGTGGCCGCCCACGCGTCGGGCTCGACGTGGACCGTGCCCGGTGTCGTCACGGCGTCGCAGGCCCCCGCGGCCGGTCGTGTGCTGCGCGGCCGGCTGTCGGTGGTCGACGACGCCGGCAAGACCGTCGGCAACGGCACGGTGCTGGTGCGTGCGGTGAGCTGAGTTCCGTTGTGGGCGGCGGGCCGGGTTCCCTTTCGGGGGCTCAGCCCGCCGTCTTCGGAGCACACAGTCTTTCGGGAGTCCGTGCTCGGCCGGCCGAGCACGCCCTGCGCCGCGACCGTGACGGAACACCACACGAGAACCGCCCCGGAACCCGTCGGTTCCGGGGCGGTTCTCGTCAAACGATCAGGTGGTCACATGCCGCGGGCCGGCACGTCGAACGTGTTCGGCAGGCCCGCGGCGAACCGCTGCGCGTCCTCGGTCTTGAGGGCTTCGAACTCGGGTGCGCTGTACTGGCCGAAAACGGCCGCGCGAGACGCCGACGAGCCGGTGGCGTCGCGCACGACGTTCGCGGCCATGCGGCCGCCGGTGTTCGCGCCCTCCATGGCGGCCGCGTCGATGGGGACCCGCACGTAGTCGCCGGCGAGGGCGAGGTTCGGGATGGTGCGCGAGGTGGGACGCTTGAGCCAGGAACCGGTGGGGTGCACGAAGAGCTGGTCGGCGTCCTGGGGGTTCGGGCCGCCGAGCCCGGACACGCCCGGGTCGAGGATCGAGGTCACCAGCGAGGCATCGTCGACGACGGTCTCGCCCGTGTCGTTGAGGCTCTGCTTGATCTGCGCCCACACTTCCTGCGTGATCTGGTCGCGGGTGAGCTGCTTCGCGGGCTTGCCGAAGAGGATGCCCGGCTTGTCCCACTCGCCGAAGATCGCGGAGATGATCTCCTTCACGCTTCCGTCGCCGTACTGCGCGGAGAGGTTGCGGGGTGCGGCGGGTGGCGGGGTGCCCGGCCGCGCTTCGGACTTTCCTTTTGGCGCAACGCTGATCACGAGGTGGTGGATGATGGGCGCACACAAGCCCATCGTCGGACGTTCCTGATGGGTACCGCGGCGGGGGTCGCGGGGCTGGCCGGGATGAGCGGCCTGGCCGCTCCCGCTTCGGCCTCGCCCGCCGACACGGCGACCGGGGGCACCGTCGCGGTGCTGGGCGGCGGGATCGCCGGCCTGACCGCCGCGCACGATCTCGCCGAGCGCGGCTTCGACGTCACCGTGTACGAGCGCCGCGCTCTCGGCGGCAAGGCCCGCAGCATTCCGGTGCCCGGCACCGAAACCGGTGGTCGGCTCGACCTGCCGGGTGAGCACTCCCTGCGGATCTACTTCGGCTTCTACCAGAACCCGCCCAACACGCTGCGCCGCATTTCGGTTTCGGGCAACGCCAACGGCGTGCACGACAACCTCGTCGACGCCAGTGAGTTGCTCTTCGGAGGCCGAACGCTAGCCACGCGCGAACTCGCGGGGCAATCTCCCGCCGCCCCGGCAACGTGCGAACAGGTGCCCTCGTTGCCCTTCCGGGATTCCGCCTGCGCCACTCGGGCGAACGCGGTCGTCAAGGAAGGTGACCGAACGCCGCTAACGATCTCCGGCGCGGCCGAGGAACGGGCCGGGATCGGCGAGGACGCGGTGGATCGTGCGGCCGGCTGCGCCCAGCGTCGCGGCTTCGCCATCCACAGTGGACGGTGCCAGTGTCGGGACGGAGCCGCGCAGCCGGCCCAGACGCGCGGACAGCACGGCATCCGCGGCGGGCGCGAGCCAGGGGAAGAGCGGGACGAACACCCCACCGAGGACCACGTGGTCGAGGTCGACCAGGTTGACGGCCGAGGACAGCGCCAGACCGAGCGCCTCGCCGGCCGCGGTGGTGGCCCGGGTGGCCGCGGCGTCGTCGCGGTCGAGCGCTTCGAGCAGCGCCGCGACGCTCGGCACGCCCGCCGCCGTGACCAGGGCTTCTTGTCCCGCATAGGTTTCCAGGCAGCCGGACGCGCCGCAGCGGCAGCGGGCGCCGTCGGGCGAGACCACGACGTGGCCGAGCTCGCCGGCGAGCCCGTGGGGGCCGCGGAAGAGCTCCGAGCCCACGACCAGGCCGGCGCCGATGCCGACCTCGCCGGAGACGAAGAGGAAGTCGGGTGGGCCGGCGCCGAACCAGAGCTCGCCCAGTGCGCCGAGGTTGGCTTCGTTGTCGACGGTGACGGACACGGGCAGGTGCAGCATGTCGGCGGCGCGCACGTCGGCCCAGCCGAGGTTCGGGGCACTGAAGAGCACGCCGTCGCCGACCAGGCCGGAGACGGCGAGCACCGCGCCGGCGACGGTCAGGTCACCGGCGGCCGCGAGGGCCGCCTCGGCCAGGTTTTGCAGCTCCCCCAGCACTTCCTCGGGACGGGCGCCACGGTTGTCGCGTTCGCGGCGTTCGGTGAAGCGCACCTCGCGAGCCAGGTCGAGCAGGCAGACGGCCAGGTAGTCGACGTTGATCTCCAGCCCGAGCGAGGCCACGCGCGCGCCGGAGAGCACGACCTCGACGCCGGGGCGGCCGCGTTCGCCGGCGCGGGCCGGGGCCGGTCCCGTCTCGGCGAGGAAACCGGCGTCGAGCAGGTCGGCGACGAGCTTCGACACGGTCGTCTTGGTGAGGCCGGTCAGCTCCGCGAGCGCCGCCCGGGTAAGCGGACCGCGACGGCTGACCTCGCCGAGGACCAGCTCGAGGTTGCGCGCGCGCATGGAGTCGTGCCGCACCGCTTGCGTCATCCCCCGACCTCCTCTCGGCACTGTACCGGCGGTCCTTGACTCGCGGGCCGGTGCGGCGCAGTATTTAGTCTATAACGTGAACTAAATGAAGGGATCGCCATGACCGACTTCACGCCCACCCCGGACGACAAGTTCACGTTCGGCCTGTGGACCGTGGGCTGGCCGGCCGCGGACCCGTTCGGCGTGGCGACGCGACCGGCGCTCGACCCGGTCGAGAGCGTGCACCGCCTGGCCGAGCTGGGCGCGTACGGCGTGTCCTTCCACGACGACGACCTGCTCGCCACCGAGCCCGACCGCGACGCCGCGATCAAGAAGTTCAAGGCGGCACTGGAGGCCACGGGCCTGAAGGTGCCGATGGCGACCACGAACCTGTTCACACACCCCGTGTTCAAGGACGGCGGCCTGACCAGCAACGACCGCGACATCCGCCGCTACGCGCTCACGAAGGTGCGCCGCAACCTCGACCTGGCCGCCGAGCTCGGCGCTTCCACGTACGTGCTGTGGGGCGGCCGCGAGGGCGCCGAATCCGACGCGGCGAAGGACGTGCGCGCGGCGCTCGACCGGTACAAGGAAGGCCTCGACCTGCTGGCCGACTACGCCGTGTCCCAGGGCTACGACATCCGCTTCGCGCTCGAGCCCAAGCCCAACGAGCCCCGCGGCGACATCCTGCTGCCCACGATCGGCCACGCGCTGGGGCTCATCTCCCGGCTGGAGCGGCCCGAGCTGTTCGGCCTCAACCCCGAGGTGGGCCACGAGCAGATGGCGGGCCTGAACTTCGTACACGGCATCGCGCAGGCGCTGTGGCAGGGCAAGCTCTTCCACCTCGACCTCAACGGCCAGCACGGCCCGAAGTACGACCAGGACCTCATCTTCGGCCACGGTGACCTCACGTCGGCGTTTTTCCTCGTCGACCTGCTGGAGAGCGCCGGCTACGAGGGCCCGCGCCACTTCGACTACAAGCCGCTGCGCACCGAGGACCCCGCCGACGTGTGGGTCTCGGCCGCCGCGAACATGCGGATGTACTTGATCCTGAAAGAAAAGGCCGCCGCCTTCCGCGCCGACCCGGACGTGGTCGCGGCCCTGGCGGCCTCGCGCGTCGACGAGCTGTCGGTGCCCACGGCCGCACCGGGCGAGACCCTGGACGACCTGGCGGCGGACGACTTCGACGTCGAGGCCGCGGGCAAGCGCGGTTACCACTTCACGCACCTGAACCAGCTGGCCCTGGAGCACCTGCTCGGCACCCGGTGATTCTCGGGCGGCGGGGGCCGTTCACTGGTCGCGGAATGGTCCGGACGACTATCTTGTGATCTCGCGAACGGTCCCCACCACCGAGGAGTCCCCCACCATGACCGACGGTCCCCAGCAGGACGACTTTCCCCCACCGCCGCAGGGACCGGTGCCCCGGTACACCCCCGGGCCGGCCGGATCACCGGGCTCCCTGTCCGGCAGCGCCGACGAGTCGGGCCGCTTGACCGGCGGAACGCAACAGGCGTGGCCGACCGGAGGTACGGCGCAGGGGCCGGGCACCGCCGGTCCTGTCGGCACGCCCGCAACCACCGGCCTCGGCGCGGCGCCGCACCAACCGGCCCCCTTCCCGAGCGCGCCGGGCCACCAGGGATTCGGCGCGCCGGTTCAGCAGCCCTGGCCGGGGCAAGCCGCCCAGGCCCGGCAGGGACCCGAGAAGAGTGCCGCGCCCGGCGCGCTGGCGTTGGTGTTCGGCGTGCTGGGTCTGGTGGTGCCGTTCCTCCCGCTGCCGCTGGACCACGTGCGGTCGTGGATCGCGTTCCCGTTCGCGGTGGTGGCGTTCGCGTTGGGCGTCGTGGGGTGCATCGGACGACGGCCGGTGAAGGCGCTCGCCGTGATCGGGATGATGTGCGCCACGCTGGCGCTCGTCGTGGGTGTGATCATGGTCGGCAACCGGGTCGCGGCCCATGCCGCGCCCCCGAGCACCACCGCGAGCCACCACGCCGAGCCGGCGGCGGCATCAGTGTAACGGCGCGGCGCCTCGCCGAAAACGCACGCTACCCGTTTTTCCCGTGCCGTCGTGCACGATCGGACTTGTCCATTGCTGACAACAAACCTGCCTGGTAGTCGTTGATGAGCCACGAAATGGTGGCAGCTGGGGCCAACGGTCGCCAGTTCGACAACGGGAGGTTCTGATTGTGAAGCTCGCATTCTTCGTCAAGAACAAGCTGTCCGCGCGCAAGAGCCTGAAGGCCTACGCCTGGTACATCTGGCTGTGAGCCACCAGGCCTGATCAGCTGGAACAGCGCGGCGCCCGGGCGGATCCCCGGGCGCCGCACCCCGGAACCGAGGGATGATCGTGAGCATTTCCGAAACGAGCCGACTCGCGCGAAAGACGAAGTTCGCCCCGCGGCTCGACGCGTTGTTACGCGAATATCGCGGCACCGATGTCTTCCGATTGGAAAAAGACACCATCGGCGTAGCCGGGGCCGAGGAAATGGACGCGGTGTTACGGGCGCGGCCGGCCACCGATATCGAACGGCCGACGTTCAAACCGGTGAGCAGGACACCGGTCCCGCGGCGCGAGGCAGCCACGCTGATGCAGGCGGTGGGCCACGACGTGCGGGTGGCCCTGAAAAAGCCGTTGGAGGACCACGTCGACCTGTCCGGCGAGTGGCCGCTGACCGGGCACAACTACCTGCGCGACCTGATCTTCGGCGACGATCCCCACCGGCTCAAGGTCCTCGTGAACCGAAACCTGGAGCTCACCCCCAAGCTGAGCCTCGCCGTGATCGCAGCGGGCGCCGCACTGCCGGGCGGGCCGCGCGAGAACGACCCGGTGTCCACGGTCGCAGGTCTCGCCGCCACTGCCCCGGATTACCGCCAACGGCGGCGCGCGATGACCTTGTACCGCCGAATCACGAGCACCGTCTGTTTCACCGTCTCCGCGCTCGTCACCGCCACGCTCTGGCTCGGTTCGCCGTTCGACGAGGACGTGCCGGACGAGTACCTGCTGAACGAGGCGCTGCGGCTGCTGCCGCCGTCGTGGAACCTGCTGCGCCGGGCGTCGGCCGAGTTCCCCGAGGTCGACGAGCGGATCGGCCGAGGCGACGACGTCCTGATCCTGCCGCTGCTCAGCCACCGCGACCCGCGGCTGTGGGAAGCCCCCGACGAGTTCCGGCCGCAGCGCTGGAGTGACCTCGACCCCGACAACCAGCCGGGTTACCTGCCGTTCGGCCACGTCAACGAACGCTGCTGGGGCCGCCACATGGTCATGCCACTGGCCACCCGGCTGCTCGATCTCCTCCGTCGCGACGGCTATTCGGTCGATCCCCGGCAGAGCGACGTCACCGTGCCGCTCGCCGGGTTGCTGGAAGCCGTCGGGGTTCGGGTCGGGCGGTACGCCGGCTAGTCGGCCTTCACCGAGAACGCCGAGTCGAACGCCGCCGTCGGAGGGGTGAAGTTCAAGCGCCGCAGGAACTCCAGGGCTTCGGGCGCGCCCGTGAGGCGGTCCATGCCGGCGTCCTCCCACTCCACGGAGACGGGGCCGTCGTAACCGATGGCGTTGAGCATGCGGAACACGTCCTCCCACGGCACGTCGCCGTGGCCGGTCGAGACGAAGTCCCAGCCGCGGCGGGGGTCGCCCCACGGGAGGTGCGAGCCGAGGCGGCCGCCCCGGCCGTTGAGCTGCTTGCGGGCCTCCTTGCAGTCCACGTGGAAGATCCGGTCCTTGAAGTCCCACAGGAACCCGACGGGATCGAGGTCCTGCCACACGAAGTGCGACGGGTCGAAGTTCAGCCCGAAGGCGGCGCGGTGGCCGATGGCCTCCAAGGTCCGCACCGTCGTCCAGTAGTCGTAGGCGATCTCGCTCGGGTGCACCTCGTGGGCGAAGCGCACGCCGACCTCGTCGAACACGTCCAGGATCGGGTGCCAGCGGGCGGCGAAGTCCTCGTAACCCCGGTCGATCATCGACTGCGGCACCGGCGGGAACATCGCCACGGTGTGCCAGATCGACGATCCCGTGAATCCGACCACAGTGGACACTCCCAGCAGAGCGGCCGCCCGCGCGGTGTCCATCATCTCGGCGGCCGCGCGCTGCCGGACGCCCTCGGGTGAGCCGTCGCCCCAGATGCGGGCCGGCAGGATGGCCTCGTGGCGCTCGTCGATCGGGTGGTCGCACACCGCCTGGCCCACGAGGTGGTTGGAGATCGTCCACACGCGCAGGTCGTACTTGGCCAGCGTGTCCAGTTTGGACCGCACGTAACCACCGTCGGAAAGCGCTTTGTCGACTTCGAAGTGATCGCCCCAGCACGCGATCTCGAGGCCCTCGTAACCCCAGCCGCTCGCGAGCCGGCAGACCTCCTCGAAGGGCAGGTCTGCCCACTGCCCGGTGAACAACGTCAGCGGTCGTGCCATCGAAAAACTCCCCTTCTACAGGATGGTCCACACGGAATCGGCGGCGGCGCTGCGTGCCACGGCGTCGAGCACCCGCTGCACCTGCAGCCCGTCGGCGAACGACGGCGCCGGGTCGCTGCCCTCGCCCAGCGCCACGAGGAAATCGCGGACCTCGTGGGTGAACGTGTGCTCGTACCCGAGACCGTGCCCCGGCGGCCACCACGCGCCCACGTACGGGTGCGCCGGCTCGGTGACCAGGATCCGTCGGTACCCCGCGACCGACGGATCCTGGGTGTGGTCGTGGAAGTGCAGTTCGTTCATGGCCTCGAAGTCGAAGGCGAGGCTGCCCGCGGCGCCGTTGAGCTCGATGCGCATCGCGTTCTTGCGCCCGGCGGCGAACCTTGTCGCTTCGAAGGTGCCGAGGGCACCGTTTTCGAAGCGGGCGGTGAAGAGGGCGGCGTCGTCCACCGTCACCTCGCCGTGCGCCGTGCCCGCCGAACCCGCCAGGCCCGAGGACGACGCCACGAGCGGGCGCGAGCGCACGAACGTCTCCGACACCGCGCTCACGCCCGAAATCCGGGACCCCGTGAGGAACTGCGCGAGATCCACGAGGTGCGCGCCGAGGTCACCGAGCGCACCGGAGCCGGCGTGCTCGCGGCGCAGCCGCCACACCAGCGGGAACTCCGGATCGACGAGCCAGTCCTGCAGGTACTGCGCCCGCACGTGCCGGATCTCCCCCAGCCGGCCCTCGGCCACCAGCGTCCGCGCGAACGCGAGCGCCGGCACCCGGCGGTAGTTGAACGCCACCATGGACCGTACCCCGCGCGTCGCCGCCTCCGCGGCAGCCACGGCCATTGTCTCGGCTTCCGCGACGGAGTTGGCCAGCGGTTTCTCGCACAGCACGTGTTTCCCGGCGGCGAGCGCGGCCAGGGCGATCTCCGCGTGCGAGTCGCCGGGCGTGCAGATGTCCACGAGCCCCACCTCGTCGGACGCCACGACCCGCTGCCAGTCCGTCTCCACGGCGGCCCAGCCCAGCTTCGCCGCCGCGGCCGAGACCGCCGCTGGATCGCGTCCACACAGGACGGCCATCCTCGGCGTGAGCGGCACGTCGAAGGCGTGGTGCACGGTCCGCCACGCCTGGGAGTGGGCCGCGCCCATGAAGGCGTAGCCCACCATCCCGACGCCGATCTCGTCGGCCATGCCCGGGAGTCCTTTCACTCGAACGAAACCGGCAGGTACGTGTCCACATTGTCCTTCGTCACGACCGCCGAGAACGTGGTCACCGAAGCCGGGATCTCCTGCTCGGCCAGGTCCGACACGCCTTTCGCCTGCCCGAGCAGCCGCGCCAGGCGGATCGCGGAGGCGGACATCGTCGGCGGGTAGAGCACGGTGGCCTTCAGCACCGAGTCACCGCTCTTGATCTGCTCCATCGCGGCCTTCGAGCCGGCGCCGCCCACCATCAGGAAGTCGGTGCGCCCGGCCTGGCGCACGGCCTGCAGCGCGCCCACGCCCTGGTCGTCGTCGTGGTTCCAGATCGCGTTGAACTGCGGGTGCGCCTGCAGCAATTCGGCCATGCGCGCCTGCCCGGTGGGCACGGTGAACTCGGCGGCGGCGCGGCCGACCTTCCGGATGCCCGGGTAGTTGGCCAGGGCGTCGTCGAAGCCCTGCGTGCGCTGGCGGGTGAGCTCGAGGGTGTCGATGCCGGCGAGCTCCAGCACCGTGCCCTGCCCGCCCAGCTGCCGGCCGATGTAGTTGCCCGCGTTCACGCCCATGCGGTAGTTGTCGCCGCCCACCCACGTGCGGTAGGCCTGCGGCGAGTCGAAGATGCGGTCGAGGTTGATCACCGGGATGCCGGCGTCCATCGCCTTGCGCCCGGCGGGCGTGAGCTGCTTGCCGTCGGCGGGCAGCACCACGAGCACGTCGACCTTGCGGTTGATCAACGCGTCGATCTGCGCCGACTGCGTGGCCGCGTCGTTCGACCCCTCGGCGACGACGAGCTCCACGTCGGAGTGCCGCTGTGCTTCGGCCCGCGCGTTGAGGGTGATCGCGTTGAGCCAGCCGTGGTCGGCCTGCGGCCCGGCGAACCCGACCGTGACCCGCTTGCCGGGCGCGTTCTGTGCTCCGGCCGGCCCGGTCTGGGCGGCCGGCGGTGGTTCTTCGTTGCTGGTGCACGCGGCGAGCACGCCCACCCCCGCGAGGGTGGCCCCGGTCAGGAACGTGCGGCGGCGCAGATCGGTGGCAGTCATCGGGAGGTCCTCTCACTCGAGTAGAGCGAAGCCCGCCGCTGCACGAGCACGGCGAGCACGATGATCACGCCCTTGGCCAGCTGTTGCACGGCCGTGGGCAGGTTGTTGAGGGTGAACAGCACGCTGATGGTCGTGAACACGAGCACCCCGAGCACGGAACCGACGAGCGTGCCGCGTCCGCCCGAGAGCAGGGTGCCGCCGATGATCACCGCGGCGATGGCGTCGAGCTCGTAGAGGTTGCCGTTGCCCGAGGTGCCGCTGGAGGTGAGGATGATCAGCATCACGCTGGCGATGCCGCAGCACAGTCCGGAAAGGACGTACAGCAAGCAGGTGTGCAGCTTCACGTTGATGCCCGCGAGCCGCGCGGCTTCGAGGTTGCCGCCGATGGCGTAGGTGCGGCGGCCGAAGGTCGTGCGGTTGAGCACGAGCCAGCCGACGATCGCGACGGCCGCGAAGATCAGCACCAACGGCGGGATGCCGAGCACGTAACTGTCCTGGTAACCGAGGTCCACGAGCGCCTGGTTCTTCGTGGTCACGGTCTGCGTGCGGCCTTGCGAGAGCTGGATCGCCAGGCCGCGGGCCGATGCGAGCATCGCCAGCGTGCCGATGAACGCGACCAGCCGGCCGTACGCGATGAGCAGCCCGCTGACCAGGCCGCAGCCGACGCCGACGGCCACGGCGGTGAACACGATCCCGGTGATGCCGAACGCCTGTGTGGCGCGCGTGGTCGCCCACACCGTCGCGAGCGCCACGACCGCGCCCACCGACAGGTCGATGCCGCCGCCGATGATCACGAACGTCATGCCCACGGTGATCACGCCGATCACCGAAGCCTGCGTGAGCACCAGCACCAGCGTGCCCGTGGTGAGGAACTGGCCCGGTTCGGTCAGCGCGCCGATCAGGACCAGCACGGCCAGCACTCCGACCAGGCCGAGGTTGCGCGCCTCCTTGAGCCGCACGGAAAACCCCCGGGTACGTTCGGATGCCACCGCCTGTTCAGCGTTCATTCCGCACGCTCCTGCTCTTCGAGGATGAGGTCGAGCACGGCCGGTTCGTCGAGGTCGCGCGCCGGCGCTTCGGTGAGCACGCGGCCTTCGCGCAGCACGAGCACCCGATCGGCCAGGCCGAGCACCTCCGGCAGCTCGCTGGACACCAGCACGATCGCGACACCGGAATCGGCCAGCTCGCGGATCACGCGGTAGAGCTCCGCCCGCGCGCCGACGTCGACCCCGCGCGTGGGCTCGTCGAGCAGCAGTACGCGGCAGCCCTTGAGCAGCCAACGCGCGAGCACGGCTTTCTGCTGGTTGCCGCCCGAGAGCTTGCCCGCGGGCCGGCGGATGTCGGGCGGGCGCAGGTCGAGCGCCTCGGTGTGCCGGCGGACGGCGGTGGTCTCGGCCCGCGCGTTGAACCAGCCGAAGCGGGCGTAGCGCCGCAGCGACGCGAGGGACACGTTGCGGGCCACCGATTCCTGCAGCAGCAGGGCCTGGCTCTTGCGTTCCTCGGGAGCCAGCCCGAGTCCATTGCGGACGGCCGAGGTCACGCCCTTGCGCAGCGGCTTCCCGGCGAGCTTCACCTGTCCGGTGGCCGGTTTCCTCGCTCCGTAGACGGTTTCCAGCACCTCGCTGCGGCCCGACCCGACCAGCCCCGCGAGGCCGACGATCTCACCTTCCCGCACCGTGAAGGACACGTTCCGGAACTCGCCGGTGACACCGAGGTCCTCGACCTCCAGCAGCACCGGGCGATCGGCGAACGCGGCTTCGTCCGGGCGCGGCGGGAAGAGGTACTCCACGCGGCGGCCGGTCATCAGCGCGACCAGCTCGGCGGTCGGCGTGGTGCGGGCCGGGAGCCCGGTCGCGACGGTGTGGCCGTCCTTGAGGACCGTGACGCGGTCGCCGATCTCCCGGATCTCCTCGAGCCGGTGGGAGATGTAGACCACGGCGACCCCGCGTTCGGTGAGGCCGCGGATCACGCGGAACAGGTTCGCGACCTCGTCGCTGGCGAGCACGGCCGAGGGCTCGTCGAGCACGATCAGGCGGGCGTCGAGCGAGAGCGCGCGGGCGAGGCTCACGATCTGCTTTCCTGCCGCGGACAATGACCCGACCTCGCGTTCGACGCGGATTTCCTTGTGCCCCAGCCGGTCGAGCAGGTTGCGGGCGTCGGAGCGCATCCGGGCTCGGCGCACCCAGCCGACGCTGGCCTGCTCGTGGCCGAGGAAGATGTTCTCCGCCACGGAAAGCCCGTCGACGAGGTCGAGCTCCTGGTACAGCGTGGCGATGCCGCACTTGATGGCGGCCGTCGGGTTGGGCAGCTCGACCGGCTCGCCACCCACGCGGATCTCCCCCGCGTCGGGCCGGTGCGCTCCGGCGAGCACTTTGATCAAAGTGGACTTGCCGGCGCCGTTCTGGCCCAGCAGGCAGTGGACCTCGCCCTCGGCCACGCTCAGCTCGACGTCGTCGAGAGCGCGCACGCCGGGGAACCCCTTGCCGATGCCGGTCATTTCGAGGAGCGTCATCCGCTGTCCCTTTCCCCCGCTGCGGCGACGACCCGCGCGGGGTCGTCGAACACGGCTTCCAGCGCCACGTGGGCCCCGCCGCGCGAGGCCGCCGAGAACCCGAGCCACGACAGCTCCACGCGGCAGCCGCCGATGTCGGGCGCGACCACGCGAGCCTCCAGCTCGGCCATCATCGGGCCGAGCAGGTACGGGCCCAGCTGCGCGAAGTAGCCGCCGAGCAGCACCACGCGCGGGTTGAACACGTTCACCAGCACCGCCGCGCCGACCCCCAGGGCGGTGCCCACCTGGGCCAGCGCGTCGAGCGTGCGGCGGTCCTTGAGCTCGGCCCGGCGGCGCAGCATGTCGAGGCGCTGCTCGAGGTCCAGCGACGGGTCGTGCACGGGGTCGCTGGGCTCCGCCGCGAGCCGCAGCATCCCCGCCAGGCCCACGATCGTCTCCCAGCACCCGCGGCGGCCGCAGCCGCAGCGCCGGCCGTGGGGGTCGAGCTGGATATGGCCGATCTCGCCGGAAAACCCTTCCGCCCCACCGAGAAGGCGGCCGCCGGAGATCACGCCGCCACCCACTCCGATCTCGCCGGTGAGGTACACCAGGTCCGCCGTGCCGGCGACGCTGCCCATCGCGTGTTCGCCGAGGGCGCCGAGGTTGGCGTCGTTGGCCATGCGGATCGGGAAGTCCAGGTGGCCCAGGCGCTGGGTGAGGCGCTCGGTCAGACCGGCGACCACGGGGACGTCGGTCCAGTGCAGGTTGGGCGCGAACGCCACGGTGCCCGCCTTCACGTCGACCAGGGCCGGGATCGCCAACGTCAGGCCGACGGGTTTGATTCTGAGCCGGCGGCATTCCCTGAGCGCCCGGGCGGCCAGCTCGGCCGTCGCGTCGAGGACCTTCGCCGGGGGAAGCGCTTGCACGTCGAGCGGGATGCGCTGTTCGAAGAGGACGGTGCCGGTGAGATCGAGGGCCAGCGCGGTGAGGTAGTCGACGTTGCACTCCACCCCCACGCCGCCCACACTCCGCCCGTCGAGCTCGACGATCGTGCCGGGTCGACCCACCGCGCCCGCTCGTTCGAGGTCACCCTCGCGCGCCAGCCCCCGCTCCACCAGCTCCGCCACGAGGCTCGACACCGTGGCCTTGTTCAGGCCGGTCTCCGCCGCGATCCCGGCCCGCGACTTCGGGCCGGCGTCACGCAGGTGCCGCAGCACTAGCGCGAGGTTGCTGCGCCGCACCGAGGCCTGGTCCGCCGGCCGCGGGGGGCCGCCGGTTCGCAGAGGCAGGGAGGAGTCCACGCCGACACCGCCAAGTTCGTCTGGTGGGGCAACAAATTAGGTCAGCCCGAACGAAGGGGTCAACGATGGAGGAATGGTAACGATCCCGGCAAATACCCCGTTTCTCCTGGTTGACCTGCGGAGATTCGGTTCGTGGCCGGGGCGGGTGGTCCTTCGGATGGAGCAGGGGTTCGGGGTGGTGGACGCCCGAACCGCTCACCCGTTCGGCCTTGGCCATCTGCATGGGTTTGGGCGGTTCGGAGTTGAGTTCGGCTGGGCCATTCGGGTGGGGAGGCTTGGCCGGGCGGGGTGGGTTTGTTGGAAACGGCTGTTTTTGGCCGGCAAGTCGAAAGTCGTTTGCTGCTTTCGGTTCGCGTGGTCAATTCGCGCGACACGACGGCCGGTCGGCGGTTACCCTCGCGGGTAACGCGCTGACGGAGCCGAGTAGCGCGGGGTCCCGCGCCTACAGAGAGCCGCCATCGCTGAGAGGCGGCGCCGCACCCCCGCAGCGAAGACACTCCCGAGCAGCGGGGAGGAAATGCCCCGCCGGCCGGCCCCCGAGATCGGGCTTGTTCGAGGCCGCCCGGCGCGCCGGGCGGCGAAGGTGCGGTGGTACCGCGAGTTCCCTTCTCGCCCGCACCCCCAAGGGGTCCTTCGCTTCCTGGAGACCCGATGTTCCCTCGCACTCTGGCGGCCGACCTGCCCACGCACGTCGGCACCACGGTGACCATCGCCGGCTGGCTGCACCGCCGGCGCACGCTGAAATCCGTCACGTTCCTGGTGATCCGTGACCGTTCGGGATTGGCGCAGGTGGTGGTGAGGAAATCCCCTCGCGCCACGCCGGCCACATCCACGCCGGACACACCCCCGCCCTCTCCGGGGGGCGTCCCCGGCTCCATTCTATCGCCCACCCCCGACAAAAACCTGAGCGAAGCCGAAATGGGCTCGAGTTGTCCACAACTCGAGCCGGCTGTGGACAAATCCCCGGAACCCGGTCAGCAGCAGGCGCTCAGAGGCACCGCCCTGCCCGAAAAACCGACCCTGGCCAGCGAAAAGACCGCCGCAGAAGTCACGCACGACAAATCCGGCGCCCCAGAAACAGCCGTGCTCAGCGAAGAAACCGTCCTCGAAATCACCGGCCTCGTCACCCCGAACGACCAAGCTCCCGGCGGCATCGAGATCACCGACCCCACTGTCGAAATCCTGGCCACACCCCGAAAACACCCACCCTTCGACCTCTACCGCCCCACCATCCCCGCCTCGCTCCCCACCATCCTCGACAACGCCGCCGCAGCACTGCGGCATCCCGTGCTCAAACGCCGCCACGAGCTGGCCGCCCGCAGTGTCCAGGCGTTCCGGCGGGCGCTGGACCAGCGGGGCTTCACCGAGGTCCACACCCCCAAAATCGTGGCCACCAGCACGGAATCCGGCGCCGACGTCTTCCGGCTCGACTACTTCGGCAGACCCGCCTACCTCGCCCAGTCACCGCAGTTCTTCAAGCAGACCCTCGTCGGCGTGTTCGAGCGCGTCTACGAGGCCGGGCCCGTGTTCCGAGCGGAAAAGCACGACACGGCAAGGCACCTGGCCCAGTACACGAGCCTCGACGCCGAGCTCGGGTTCATCGACGACCACCGGGACGTGATGGCGGTTCTCAGGGACGTCATCGCCGAGATGGCCACAGCCATCCCGGAAGGACCCGAAGTCCCTGCGGAGATCCCGGCCATCGACTACCCCGCGGCCCAGCAACTCCTGCACAGCACGGAACCCGATCTCTCCCCCGAAGACGAACGTCGCCTCGGTGAGTGGGCCCACCAGGAACACGGCTCGGACTTCCTCTTCGTCACCGGCTACCCCATGGCCAAGCGCCCCTTCTGCACCCATCCCGACCCCGAAGCGCCCCACCTCTCCCGCAGTTTCGACCTGCTCTTCCGCGGCCTGGAACTCGTCACGGGCGGCCAGCGGTTGCACCGGTACGCCGACTACGAAGCCGTCCTCGGAGAACAGACCCACCTGTACCGGGACTACCTCGCGGCCTTCGAGCACGGCATGCCGCCCCACGGTGGGTTCGCCATCGGGCTCGAGCGGTGGGTCGCGAGGGTGCTCGAGGTGCCCAACGTCCGGGGTACGACGTTGTTCCCGCGCGACGTGCACCGCCTCGCGCCCTAAGTGGACGGTGCGGGTTCGGGCACCTCTTCGGGCTCGGGTTCGAGGTGGGGCAACAATTTGTCCAGCCACGGGGGCAGCCACCAGCTGGCTCGTCCCAACAGGAACATCGCCGCGGGCACGATGACGAGCCGGATGATCGTGGCGTCGATCAGCACCGAGACGCCCAAGCCGAGGGCGAGGATCTTGATCACCACGTTCGGCGAGGCCAGGAAGGCGAAGAACACGCACACCATGATCACGGCCGCCGAGGAGATCACGCGGGCGGTCACGGCGAGGCCGTCGGCGACGCTGACGTGGTTGTCGCGCGTGCGGAGCCAGGCTTCGTGAACTCGCGAGAGCAGGAACACCTCGTAGTCCATCGACAGGCCGAACACGATGGCGAACATGATCATCGGCACGTACGACTCGATCGGCACCTTCTCGTGCACGCCCAGCAGGGACCCGCCCCAGCCCCACTGGAACACCGCGACGATCACCCCGTACGACGCGGCGATGGACAGCAGGTTCAGCAGCGCGGCCTTCAACGCGAGCACCGGGCTGCGGAAAGACAGCAGCAGCAACACGAACGCGGCCGCCACCACCACGCCGATGATCGTGGGCAGCCGGGCGGCGACGATGTCGCGGAAGTCGAGCTGGCCGGCCGTCATGCCGGTGACGTAGCTGGTCGTGCCGGCCAGCACCGGCGGCAGGGTCTGCGTGCGCAGGGTGGACAGCAGCTCGTCGGTCGCGGCGTCCTGCGGGCCGGTGGTGGGCGTGACGGTGGACAGCTGCAGCACGCGATCCGGGCTGGGGCTCATCGGCGTGGCGGAAGCGACGCCGGGGGTCTTCGCCAGGGCCTGCTGCACCGTCGAGCCTAGCGCGGGGTCGGGGGACTCGATGACCACGGTGAACTGCCCGTTGGCGCCCGGCCCGAAGCCGCGGGTGATGGCGTCGTAGGCCTCGCGGGTGGTGGTGCCCGCGGGGTCGGCGCCCTCGTCGATGTGGCCGAGTTGCATGGAGAACGCGGGGATCGCGAGCACGGCGGCCACCAGCACGCCGCCGCCGAGGTAGCGCCACGGGTGCCGGTCGATGCGCACGGCGTAGCGGTGCCACGCGCTTTCCTTGCCGTCGGCCGATTGTTCGGCCACGGGCTTGCGCAGGTGCCAGCGGTCGATCCGCCGCCCGGACAAGCCGAGCAGCGCGGGCACGAGCGTCGTCGCCGCGATCCCGGCCACGATCACGGTGATCGCGGCGGCAAGGCCGAGCTTGCCGATGAAGCCGACGCCGACCGTGAACAACCCCATCAGCGCGATGACCACCGTCGACGCCGCGATCAGCACCGAGCGGCCGCTCGTGGCGACGGTGCGACCGGCGGCCGTGACGGGTTCGGCACCGTCGAGGATGTGCTGGCGGAAGCGGGTGGTGAGGAAGAGGGCGTAGTCGATGCCGACGCCGAGGCCGATCATGATCGCCAGCGTCGGCGAGGCCGTGGCGAAGCTGATCGCGGCGGCCAGCAGGCCGAGGATGCCGAGGCCCGTCGCGACGCCGATCACGGAGGTGACGATGGGCAGCCCGGCGGCGATCACGCTGCCGAAAGCCAGCAGCAGCACCAGGATCGCGACGATGAGCCCACCGACTCCGAGCGCAGGTCGCCGCTGCCGGGTTCGGCCGCCTTGCCGAGCGCGCCGCTGTAGTCGACCTGCACGCCGGTGGCGCGCACGGGGTCGGTGGCCTGGTCGATGCCGTCGACGAGGTCGCTGCCGAGCGCGGCGGGCTTGTCGTCGAACTGGATGTTCGCGAAGGCGACCTGCCCGTCCTGAGCGGTGGTGCCCGGCGCGAGCGGATCGGACAGCGACACGACGTGGGGCACCGCCCGCACCTGCGCGGCGGCCTGTTCGATGACCGCGCTCTGGCTGCTCAGCGTGCCGGAATCGGTGGTGAAGACCAGGCGGGCGCTGGTGGAACCACCGACGACGCCGTGCTGGGCGAGCACGGTGCTGCCCTGGCCGGATTCGGCGTCGGGCAGGCTGAAGTCGTCACTGTACGTACCGCCGACGAGGTTGTTGGCGACGGTCGCGCCGGCCAGGATCAGGACCCAGATCACGATCACCGGCCACGGGTGTCCGGCGCACCAACGGCCGAGCCGCTCGAGGAGCCCGACGGGAGATTCGTCCGCAGTACCAGCGTTTTCCGTCATTTCGCCACCCGGCCTCCGGGAAGTCTTCCCGGTCCAGCCTCACGCGGCGGCTGGTGCCCGCCTAGGGCCGAAGGTCCTCGCAGGGCCCGTCACGGTGCGTCACGTTTTGCGGAGGCGAGCGCGCCGGCTCCGGCAGCTGTTCTGCCACGCGCAGCTCATGGCCGGCGGCCTACTTCGCCAACGCCAGCGAACCCAGCGCTCCCACCAGCGGCGCCAGCTCCGGCAGCTCTTCGGCCTCGGCCAGCGCCGCCGACAGCGCCGACGCGTGCGTCGGGCGCGCCTGGTCCAGCAGTTCGCGGCCGGCGATGGTCACCTCGGTGTAGATGCCGCGGCGGTCGGTCGGGCAGAGGTAGCGCGCGAGCAGGCCGCGGTCCTCCAGGCGGGTCACGAGGCGGGTGGTGGCCGACTGGCTGAGCACCACGGCGTTGGCGAGCTGGTTCATCCGGAGGTGGAAGCCGTCCTGACGGGCGAGGACGTCGAGCACCGTGTACTCGCTCACTGAAAGCTCGTGATCGCGCTCCAACGCGCGCTGCAGCCGGTCCTCGATGCGCGCGTGCAACGCGGCCAGCGTGCGCCAGCCCTGCGCCCGGGCCTCCACGGCGTCGTCAGCCAGTGACACGGTTCACCCCTTCTCGCCGGCCCACGCGGTTGCGGGGCGATCTTCCCTCAGGCACTATCGAGCGTGTGCAAATAACCGCGTGTGCAAGTATTGCCGACGCTCGTAATCGTCTGCTGCCACTGTACCCGCGAACGCAGGAAGGGGTATCCACCCGATGAAGCTCGACCTGAGCGGGCGCACCGCCCTGGTCACGGGGTCCACCGCCGGCATCGGCGAGGCCACGGCCGCCGCGCTGGGCGCCGCGGGCGCCGACGTGGTGGTGAACGGCCGCAACGCCGACCGCGTCGACGAGGTCGCGAAACGCCTGGGCGTGCGCGGGATCGCGGCCGACGTCGGCACGGCCGAGGGCGTCGCCGCGGTCGTCGAGCAACTGCCGGACGTGGACGTGCTGGTGAACAACGCCGGTGTGTTCTCGCCGATCCTCGTGTTCGAGATCCCCGACGAGGAGTGGCTGCGGCTGTACCAGGTGAACGTGCTTTCGGGCGTACGCCTGACCCGCCACTACGCACCCGGGATGGTGAATCGCGGGTGGGGCCGGGTGATCTTCGTCAGCAGCGAATCGGCGGTGCAACCGCCGACCGAGATGGTCCACTACGGTATGACGAAGACGGCCCAGCTGGCGTTGTCCCGCGGGATGGCGCAGGAGGTGGCCGGCACGGGTGTCACCGTGAACAGCGTGCTGCCCGGACCGACGCTGACCGAAGGCGTGCGCGAGTTCGTGCGCGCCCTGTACCCGGACCTCGACTTCGCCGAAGCCGAGCGGCGGTTCATGGCCCAGGACCGGCCGACCTCCCTGCTGGGCCGCCTGATCCGGCCGGAGGAGGTGGCGAACCTCATCACCTACGTCGCCTCCGACCAGGCCGCCGCGACCACCGGTGGCGCGCTGCGCGTCGACGGTGGGGTCGCGTCGGCGATCATTCCCTAGAAGTGTTCGTACAGAAGGGTTTCCTGACTTGACCAGCGTTCCTTTGACCAAGTTGAACAACGGCGTCGAGATGCCGCAGCTCGGCTTCGGCGTGTTCCAGGTGCCGCCCGCCGAGACGAAGGCCGCGGTGAAGACCGCGCTCGACGCCGGCTACCGCAGCATCGACACCGCCACCGCCTACGGCAACGAAGCCGCCGTCGGCGAGGCCCTCGCCGAATCCGGCATCGCGGCCGAGGAGCTGTTCATCACCACCAAGCTGTGGAACAGCGACCAGGGCTACGACGAGACCCTGCGCGCCTTCGACTCCTCGATCAAGGCCCTCGGCCTCGAACGGCTCGACCTCTACCTGATCCACTGGCCCCTG
Organism: Amycolatopsis sp. NPDC004368; assembly: GCF_053602515.1. Classification (NCBI taxonomy): domain Bacteria; kingdom Bacillati; phylum Actinomycetota; class Actinomycetes; order Pseudonocardiales; family Pseudonocardiaceae; genus Amycolatopsis; species Amycolatopsis sp. NPDC004368. Next base: position 170,101 of record NZ_JBSGDT010000007.1, read on the forward strand.
CCCCAGCGCGACAAGTACCTCGACACGTGGAAGGCACTGGAGAAGCTGTACTCCGACGGCCGCGTGCGCGCCATCGGCGTCTCCAACTTCCAGCCGGCGCACCTGCGCCGCGTGCTCGACGAGGGCACCGTGGTGCCGGCCGTGAACCAGATCGAGCTTTCGCCGTACCTCGTGCAGCAGGAGCTGCGCACCTTCCACGCCGAGCACGGCATCGCCACGGAAGCCTGGAGCCCGCTGGCCAAGGGTGGCGACCTGCTCGCCGAGCAGGCCGTCGTCGACGTGGCCGCCGCGCACGGCCGTACACCGGCTCAGGTGGTGTTGCGCTGGCACCTGCAGCTGGGCAACGTGGTGATCCCGAAGTCCGTGACGCCTTCGCGGGTGGCCGAGAACTTCGACGTCTTCGGCTTCACGCTCACCGACGACGAGCTGGCCGCGGTGTCCTCGCTGGACCGCGGGCTGCGCACCGGGCCGGACCCGGACACGTTCGACGTGGCGTGACACTTCCCTGACACACTTCCGACAACGGGCGGTTTCCCAGGTGGGGAGCCGTCCGTTTCGCGCCTACGGTGTGCGGCATGGAGATCGAGCTGCGGGAGTGGTCGCCGGACGACGCGGCGTGGTACGTCGCGCAGGTGCAAGACCCGGACACCCTCCGCTTCACCACCGAGCGGGCGACGCTGACCGTCGCGGAGTTCCGGCGCGCGCTGGAGGCGATGCGCCGCAACGACAACGCGCTCGGTTTCGTCGCGGTGGCCGCCGGGTCCGGCGAACGGGTGGCGAACGTCGCCGCGGTCCGCGAGGGTGCCGTCGCCGAAGTCAGCTACTGGGTGGCGGCCGCCGTGCGCGGTCGCGGGGTGGCCAGCCGCGCGTTGGCCGAGCTGTGCGGCCGGGTGAGCGCCGCGTGGCCGATCACCGAAATCCGGCTTTGGACGCACGCCGGCAACGTGGCTTCGCAGCGCGTTGCCGAGCGCGCCGGTTTCAGCCGGGTCGACAGCACAGCCACCCTGGAGATCCGCGGCGAAGTCTGGCCAGTGGTCCGCTATCGCGCTCCGCGACGTGACGGCGAGGCCTGAACCTCTTCGAACGCCAGGGCCGGGTCGCCGGCGGCGGCGACGCCGTGGTCGATCCGGTCGAGGCGGCACACGTCGAGGGCTTCGCGGACATAGGCGGCCGGACCGTCCTCGCCGGCGTGGATCGTGGTGCGGTGGCCGTGGGCGAGGGCGTAGAAGTCCTGGCCGCGCCGCAGCACCGTGGCGGCGCGGAACAGCAGCGGCAGGAAGTGTTCGAGCCCGGTGAACGTGTACGCGGCGCGGGCCTGCTCGACGTCCGCCCACGGCAGCTCCACGTGGTTACGCGCGGCCAGCGTGAACGGCAGTTCCGGCTCCAGCGTGCCCTCCAGGTGCACGGGCAGCTCGGCCTTGGGCAGCGTCGCGATGAACGGGTCGGGAAGGGTCACGGCTTCTTCGCCACGCCGCCCAGCGTCAGATGGTTCAAGTCCCCCAACGGTTTCATGCGCGGACCGTCCGGCCACCACTCGTGCAGCATCGTCAAGCCCGGCTCCAGCATCTCCAGGCCGGTGAAGAACGATGCGATCTCCTCGCGCGAGCGGTGCACCGTGCCGAGACCGGTGCCCTGGAAGGTGGCGTCGATGAGCTGCGCCAGGGCCTGGCGGGGCGGGTCGGCGGCGGGTGCGTGGTGGTGGGTGAGCAGGAGGAACGAGCCGGGAGCCAGTTCGTCGACGTAGCTGCGCACGATGAACCGCGCGCGGTCCAGGCTGTCGATGTGGTGCACGATCGAGCAGAGCACCACGGCCATCGGGCGGTCGAAATCGAGGTGGCGGTAGACGATCGGGTCGCCGAGGGTGGCCCCCGGGTCGGTGAGGTCGGCGCCGCTGACGTGGGTGCGGTCGTTGGTTTCCAGCACGGCCCGGCCGTGGACCTGGACGACGGGGTCGTTGTCGACGTAGACCACGCGGGCGTCCGGGTTGTAGCGCTGCGCGACCTCGTGCGTGTTCTCGGCGGTGGGCATGCCGGAGCCCAGGTCGAGGAACTGGTCGACGCCGCGGGCGGCGGCGAGGTGGCGGATCGCGCGCATGAGCCAGTCGCGGTGTTCGCGGGCCATGGCCTGCGCGCCGGGGGCGACGGCGAGCAGCCGCTGGAGCATCGCGCGGTCGGCTTCGTAGTGGTCGCAGCCGCCGAGGAGGGCGTCGGACAGGCGGGCGAGGCTGGGTTGATCAAAACAGGGCTGAACAAAACCGGGCCGATCAGAACTGGGCCGGTCGTGGTCGAAGCGCGTCGAGGTCCCCGAACCCACGCTCGCCCCCTTCGACGCCACGGACAGTGCACAGCGTACGACACCGCGTCCACCAAGTGAACCCAAGGCCGACGACCCGCCCCACCTGCGGCAACGCTCAGGAGAACGAGAGTTCTTCCCACGTCGCTCCGCCGTCGGTGCTCCGGTACACAGCGGAGCCGCTCTCGGCGTCCGGCAGGCCGTCGACGACCACGCCGACCGAGCCCGTGAACGCCAGATCCGACAGCCCGACACCGCGGTCGGACAGCTCGGTGGTGGTCCACGTGCGCCCGCCGTCGGTGGTGTGGTGCAGGAACCCGGCGCCGCCGCCCTCGGCCGCGACGGTCGCGGTGTCGGCCGAGGCCGCGCTGAACCCCTGTGTGATGCCGATGGCCGGCGCCTCGGCCGTGCCGCTGAAGGTGCCACCCAGCTTCGGCGCGCGCCACATCCGCCGCTGCGACGAGCCGGGCTGCGGCGAACCGGGACTGCTGCTGCACAACGCGATCACCTGCCCCGCCCGCACCCCGCCCAGCGAAGCGGTGGTCCCCGACGGACACGGCGGCGACGCGGGCGTGAACACCACGCCGTCGCGCGAAGTCCAGTACTCCTCGGTGCGGTAGTCGGCGCCGAGCGCGATCTGCAGTCCTCCCCCGGTGGCCAGGTCGCCGTAGGTGATGCCACCGGTGACCTCGAACCCCGGCAGCGGCACCAGCACCGGCGCGCCCGCCAGGCCCGAGTACACGGACGTGGTGCCGTACGAGCTGTTCGTGACCACGGCGAAGATCCGCCCGTCCGTCTCGGCCAGCGCGGACACGTACCGCTGCCCGCTGCCGGCGACGAGCACCGAGAACCAGTGCCGGCCGCCGTCGCGGGTCGCGAGGATGCGGGAGCCGTCGGTGACGTAGAGGTGTTCGGTGCTCGCGGCGACGAGCCGGACGTGGTTGTGGTTGTCCGGCAACGACATCGGCGGCGCGCCCAGCTTCCGCCAGTGCACGCCGCCGTCGGTCGTGGTGAGCAGGACCGGGCACCAGCCCGGCTCGCCGCAGTCGGTGTAGCCGAGCACGAAGCCGAGCTCCGGCCCGGTCCAGCTCGTGGATGCGGGCGCGAAGCCGGCAGGGGCCGCAGGAGCAGCGGTGGCGGAGGCGGGGACGAGGGCCAGCACGGCGAGTGCGGCCGCGACGACGGCGGCGCACCGGGTGGGTTTCATGATCCGCAGGACGTGCGGTACCGGCCGAGGTTGCCCGCCACAGCCGGAAAACCAGCCGGACAACACGACTTCAGCCCTTCGGCTTCCTCGGTGCCGGCGGCGCGGCTGCCGGTGGCTTCGCCTCGGCCACCACCGCGTCCGACACAGCGGCGTCCGACACTGCCGCGTCCGGCACAGCCGCATCCGGCACAGCGGCGTCCGGCACGACCTTGTCCCCGGTGGAGGCGGGCGTTTCGAAGTGCTCCCGGCACCACCGGCCGTACCGCCTCGAATGCACTGTCATCGCGTCACCTCCTTCCGGACCACGATTCGGACCCCACCAGGGTCCCTCGCGGACCGGAAGTACGCCACTGCTTTGCCCGGCTCGGCGGCCGGACTCAGCCGACCGGGTGGCGCCCTTCGGCGAACTCCTCGATCACCTTGGCGCAGAACGCCGGCAGGTCGTCGGGGTTCCGGCTCGACACGAGACCGCGGTCCACCACCACTTCCTCGTCGACGACGGTGCCGCCGGCGTTGCGGATGTCCGTGCGCACACTGGGAAACGACGTCAGCGTGCGCCCGCGCACCACGTCGGCCTCCACGAGCGTCCACGGCCCGTGGCAGATCACGCCGACGGGTTTGCCCGCGCGCACGAAGTCGCCCGCGAAGCGCACCGCCGCAGGGTCGCGGCGCAGGTTGTCGGGGTTCATCGTGCCGCCGGGTAGCAGCAGGGCGTCGTAGTCCTCGGCCGAGACGTCGGCGACGAGCCGGTCGACCGGGAAGGTGGTGCCCTTGTCGATGTCGCCGTTCATCGCCTGGATCTCGCCTTCCGAAAGCGAGACCAGGTCCACGGTCGCGCCTTCGGCGGAAACCGCCTTGCGCGGCTCCTCCAGCTCCACCTGCTCGACGCCGTCGGCCGCCAGGATCGCGACCCTGCGGCCCTCGAGTGCGTTCGCCATGGGGTTCCTCCATCCGGATCGTCGTGTGACGCCCGGTTACCCCCGCGGCAGCGCGCTCAATCCGCGCGCGGCTGCGCTTCGATCGCCAGCACGGCGATGTCGTCGTGGCCGGAATTGCCCAGCCACGCACGCACGGCCTCGCGCAGCCGCGTCACGACCTGGCGCGCGGAGAGGCCGACGCAGTCGGCGAGCACGCTGTGGAAGCGCTCGTCGCCGAACAGCTCGGCCGATTCCGTGCGGTTGCGGGCTTCCGTGACGCCGTCGGTGTAGAGCAGGCAGACGTCGCCCTGGGCGAGGTGCACCGTCGCCTCGGCGAACCGGGCCTGCGGCGAGATCCCGACGAGCGTGCCCGGCACGCTCACCTCCTCGACCCCGCCGTCGCGGCGCAGCACGAGCGGGGCGGGGTGACCGCCCGACGCGAGCGTGAGGTCGAGTCCGGACTCCGTCGGCGTCACGGATCCGAGCACGAGCGTGGCGAAGCGGTTGGACCCGCCGGCGATGAGCAATTCGTTGAGCAGGCGCAGCAAGGTGCGCCCGTCGCGTTCGACGAGCTGCAGCGCGGCGAGCGAATGCCGCACCCGGCCCGTCAGGGCAGCGGCCTCGGCACCCTTGCCGCAGATGTCGCCGACGACCACGAAGGCACTGCCGTCGTCGCGCGCGAGCACGTCGTAGAAGTCGCCGCCCACGCCGAGCACGCCGCCCGCCGGCTCGTACCAGAGCTCGAACCCGGCGCCGTCGACCTCGGCGGGTGGGGTGGGCTTGAGCGTGGTTTCCAGGCCGCGCGTGGCTTCTTCCTGGCGCGCGTAGCGTTGCGCGTTGGCCAGCGCCGTGCCCGCGGCCGTCGCGAAGGCCTCGATCGCGCGCGGTTGCCCGGCGCCGAACGCCGGCTCCGAGCGCCGCCCGATGAGCACCGCGCCGGTGACGCCACCGTCGGCGACACCCAGCGACACCACCGAAACCTCGGCGTGGCCGGTGAAGCGGTCGGCCACCACCGCCGGCATCGTGGCCACCTCGGCGGCGGGCACCACCCGCATGTCGGGTGGGCCGACGGCCGCGAACGTCTCGGCCACGGTGGGTGCGTGCTGCGCCGGCACCCGGCGGATGCGGCCGTGACCGGTGGCGCCGTGGTCCTCGCAGCTCCACCACTCCCACCGGCCGCGGGTGGTGGGCATCAGCACGAACACGCAGTCGCCCAGCGCCGAGGCGGCCAGCTCGGCGATCACGCGCGCCGTGCCGTGGCGGCCGCGGGCCGCGGCGAGTTTCGGACCCGCGTGGGCGAGGAACTCCTCCGGCCGGCGCGGGCTTTCGTCGACGACGGTCCACACGCGCCAGCCCTCGGGCAGCGCGCGCAGATGCGCGGCGCGGCGCACCTCGCCGAGGTCGATGCGGCCGGTGGTCTCCGTCACGGTGACGAGCACGGGCGTGCCCTCGGCGGCGAGGGTGCGCGCGGCCGCGTTGGCCCAGCGCACGGCGCCGGCGGGGTCCTGCACGAACACCGGGTCGCGCACGTCCTCGAGCACCGAGCGCCAGAACCCCCCGTACTCGGGCAGGTCGGCGCCGGGTGGCAGGGCCGACGCCGGAGCGGGCCGTGACACCATGCACGAACCTCCTGCCTCCGGGTCGACCGACTTGTCGTCAGTACAGGTTGGCACAGCGTGAGCGGGCGGACTGGCTCGAAGTGTAGGGCGAACCATGGCACGCTGGGTCGACGACCATGGCTGGCACACGCGTGGTGGAGAGGGTCGGCAGAGATGACAACCGGTTCGGAGCGGGACGAGTTCACCGGGGCGGGCGGCATCGCCGCCGGTGAGGCGGCTGCGCTCGAGCGGCTCCTGGCCGCCGTCCGCGACCTCGGCGAAGGCAACTTCCGCCGGCGGATCGTGGCGAGCGGCGACGGGATCGCCGCTCAGCTCGCGGGCGCGTTCAACGACATCGCCGAGCGCAACCAGCGGCTCGTGACCGAACTCATGCGAGTGCGGGGGGCCGTCGGGCAGGAAGGACGCCTCACCGAACGCGTGCGCGCCGAGATCGGCCCCGGTGGTTGGACCACCGCCGTCGAGACGGTCAACGGGCTGATCGAGGACGTGTCCAAGCCCGTGGTGGAGCTCGACCGGGTGCTCGGCGCCGTCGCCGCCGGCGACCTTTCGCAGCCGATGGCCCTGCAGCTGGACGGCAAGCCGCTGCAGGGCCAGTACGCCGACCTCGCGAAGACCGTGAACGGCCTGCTCGCGCAGCTTTCGCGCTTCGCCGCCGAAGTGATCCGCCTGTCGCGCGAGATCGCCGGCGAGGGCCGCCTGGGCGGTCAGGCCGAGGTCCCCGGCGTCGCGGGCACCTGGCGCGACCTCACCGACTCCGTGAACTTCCTCGCCGACAACCTCACCGAGCAGGTCCGCAACATCGCCCAGGTCACCACGGCCGTGGCGCGCGGTGACCTCACGCAGAAGATCAACGTGGACGCCCGGGGCGAGATCCTGGAGCTCAAGAACACCATCAACACCATGGTCGACCAGCTCTCGGCGTTCGCCGACGAGGTCACGCGCGTCTCGCGCGAGGTCGGCAGCGAGGGCCGCCTGGGCGGTCAGGCACGCGTGCCGGGCGTCGCCGGCACCTGGCGCGACCTCACCGACTCGGTGAACCTCATGGCCGACAACCTCACCGACCAGGTCCGCAACATCGCCCAGGTCGCCACGGCCGTGGCGGCGGGTGACCTGACGAAGAAGATCGACGTCGACGCGCGCGGCGAGATCCTGCAGCTCAAGACCACGCTGAACACCATGGTCGACCAGCTCTCCGCGTTCGCCGACGAGGTGACCCGCGTGGCCCGGGAGGTGGGCAGCGACGGCCGGCTCGGCGGCCAGGCCGAGGTCCCCGGCGCGGCCGGCACGTGGCGCGGGCTCACCGACTCGGTGAACCAGATGGCCGACAACCTCACCGACCAGGTGCGCAACATCTCCCACGTGACCACGGCCGTGGCGAAGGGCGACCTGACGCAGAAGATCACCGTCGACGCCCGCGGCGAGATCCTTGAGCTCAAGACCACGATGAACACGATGGTCGACCAGCTCTCGGCCTTCGCCGACGAGGTCACGCGCGTGGCGCGCGAGGTCGGCACCGAAGGCATGCTGGGCGGGCAGGCGCAGGTGCCCGGCGTCGCGGGGATCTGGCGCGACCTGACCGGGTCCGTGAACTTCATGGCCAACAACCTCACCGCGCAGGTCCGCAACATCGCGCAGGTCGCCACGGCCGTCGCGCGCGGTGACCTGACCAAGAAGATCGCGGTGGACGCGCGCGGCGAGATCCTGGAGCTGAAGACCACGCTCAACACGATGGTCGACCAGCTCTCCGCGTTCGCCGACGAGGTCACGCGCGTGGCGCGCGAGGTCGGTACCGAGGGGAAGCTGGGTGGTCAGGCGGCCGTGCCGGGCGTCGCGGGCACGTGGAAGGACCTGACCGACAACGTCAACTTCATGGCCAACAACCTCACCGACCAGGTGCGCAACATCTCCCAGGTCACCTCGGCGGTGGCGAAGGGCGACCTGACGCAGAAGATCAGCGTCGACGCGCGCGGCGAGATCCTGGAGCTCAAGAACACGCTCAACACGATGGTCGACCAGCTCTCGGCCTTCGCCGACGAGGTCACGCGGGTGTCGCGCGAGGTCGGTACGGAGGGCAAGCTCGGCGGCCAGGCGCGTGTGCCCGGCGTGGCCGGCACGTGGAAGGACCTCACCGACAACGTCAACGGCATGGCCGACAACCTCACCGAGCAGGTCCGCAGCATCGCCACGATGGCGAGCGCGGTGGCCAACGGCGACCTGTCGAAGAAGATCTCCATCGACGCCGCCGGCGAGGTCGCGGCCCTCGCGGCGACGCTGAACAGCATGGTCGAGACGCTGCGCGCGTTCGCCGACGAGGTCACCCGTGTGGCGCGCGAGGTCGGCACCGAAGGCATCCTGGGCGGTCAGGCGCGCGTGCCGGGTGTGGCGGGCACGTGGAAGGACCTGACGGAGAACGTCAACTTCATGGCGCACAACCTGACCAGCCAGGTGCGCAACATCTCGCAGGTGACCACCGCGGTCGCGCGAGGGGACCTCTCGCGCAAGATCGACGTCGACGCGCGCGGCGAGATCCTCGAGCTCAAGACCACGATGAACACGATGGTCGACCAGCTCTCCGCGTTCGCCTCGGAGGTCACGCGCGTGGCGCGCGAGGTGGGCACCGAGGGCAAGCTCGGCGGTCAGGCCGAGGTCGAGGGCGTGTCGGGCACGTGGAAGCGGCTCACCGAAAGCGTGAACCAGCTCGCGGGCAACCTCACCACGCAGGTGCGCGCGATCGGCCAGGTAGCCACGGCCGTGACGGCGGGCGACCTGACCCGCCACATCACCGTGGACGCCTCCGGTGAGCTGGCGGACCTCAAGGACAACATCAACCAGATGATCGCGAACCTGAAGTCGACGACTTCGGCCAACCGCGAGCAGGACTGGCTCAAGACCAACCTCGCGCGCCTCGGCGGGCGCATGCAGGGCCACCGCGACCTCGCGTCCGTGGCCACGCTGATCCTCTCGGAGCTGGCGCCGCTGGTGAGCGCCCAGCAGGGCGCGTTCTTCCTCGCCCACGACGACGGCAGCGACCCCGGCCGCAAGGTGCTCGACTGCATCGCCGCGTACGGGCTCGCGCAGTCGCGCGCCGGGCTGCGGTTCACACTCGGCGAGTCGCTGATCGGGCAGGCCGCGGTCGACCGGCAGACGATCCTCGTGCGCGAGGCGCCGCCGGAGTACGCGCTGGTGTCCTCGGGCCTCGGCTCGGCGCCGCCGGTGAACGTGATCGTGCTGCCCGTGCTGTTCCAGGGCGAGGTGCTCGGCGTGCTGGAACTGGCTTCGGTCAACGAGTTCTCCGCGGTGCACCTGGACCTGCTGGAGCAGCTGCGCCACACCATCGGCGTCAACGTGAACACGATCCTGTCCAACTCGCGCACCGAGGCGCTGCTCACGGAGTCGCAGCGGCTGGCCCAGGAGCTGCGGGCGCGTTCGGAGCAGCTGCAGGCGCAGCAGGGCGAGCTGCGGCGGTCCAACACCGAGCTGGCCGAGAAGGCGGCGCTGCTGGCTCAGCAGAACCGCGACATCGAGGTCAAGAACATCGAGATCGAGCAGGCGCGCCAGGAGCTGGAGGAGCGGGCCGGGCAGCTCACGGTGGCGTCGCAGTACAAGACCGAGTTCATGGCGAACATGTCGCACGAGCTGCGAACTCCGCTCAACAGCGCGCTGATCCTCGCGAAGCTGCTGTCGGAGAACCCGGAGGGCAACCTCACGGAGAAGCAGATCCAGTTCGCCCGCACCATCTACGCGGCGGGCAGCGACCTGCAGCAGCTGATCAACGACATCCTCGACCTCGCGAAGGTCGAGGCCGGGCGCATGGACCTGCAGATGTCCGACGTGACCCTGCCCGAGCTGGTGAACTACGTCGAGTCCCTGTGCCGCCCGCTCACCGCGGACAAGGGGCTGGAGTTCGCGGTGCTCATCGACCCGCCCGTGCCCGGCAGCGTGCACACCGACGAACACCGGTTGCAGCAAGTGCTGCGCAACTTGCTGTCCAACGCCGCCAAGTTCACCGACGAGGGCAGCGTGCGGCTGCACATCCGCATGGCGTCGGCCGAAGAGGTGGAGCAGGAAGCGTTGCAGTCGGCGGCGGGGATCATCGCGTTCGGCGTGGAGGACACCGGCATCGGCATCCCCGAGGAGAAGCTGGCGATCATCTTCGACGCCTTCCGCCAGGCCGACGGCACCACCAGCCGCAAGTACGGCGGCACCGGTCTGGGCCTGTCGATCAGCCAGCAGCTCACGGAGCTCATCGGCGGCGAACTGCGCGTGCGCAGCGAACCGGGGGTGGGCAGCACGTTCACGCTGTACCTGCCCGTGGGCGCCGCGAACCTCATCGCCCCGGCTGTCCCGGTGCGGCCCGCGCCGAAGCTGCCGGTGCTGCCGAGCACCATCACCGTGACCGAACCGGACAGCGCCCCGAAGCGCTTCAACGGCGAAAAGGTGTTGATCGTCGACGACGACCTGCGCAACGTCTTCGCCCTCGCGGCGGTGCTCGAACAGGCCGGCCTGGAAGTGATCTACGCCGACACCGGCGTCGCGGGCATCCGCGCCCTGGAACGCCACGAGGACACGGCACTGGTGCTGATGGACGTGATGATGCCCGAACTGGACGGCAACGCCACCATCGCCGCCATCCGCGCCGAAGCGGCCCACGAAGATCTGCCCGTGATCGCCGTCACGGCCAAGGCCACGGCCGAAGACCGCGAACGCACCCTGGCTTCGGGCGCCGACGACTACATCACCAAGCCGGTGGACACGGATCTGCTGCTGGACGTGATCGCCACCCGCCTGGAGGCCGACGCCGCCTCGTCCTCGCAGGTGAACGGATATGGAGCGGGTGACGGGAATCGAACCCGCGTAGCTAGTTTGGAAGACTAGGGCTCTACCATTGAGCTACACCCGCAGCGCCCCCGGTGACCCAGGAGCGCAGTCAGCTTAGCGTGAGGGCTAGGGTGGTGTCGCACACCCCCTCCGCGGGGTGTCGGGATGTGGCGCAGCTTGGTAGCGCATCCGCTTTGGGAGCGGAGGGTCGCAGGTTCAAATCCTGTCATCCCGACCAGATGGGGCTGGACCTCCTGAGGTTCAGCCCCATTGTCGTGCCGTCGGACACGGCTGGGGAGCCGGCACAGCGCTCTGTGACACTTCGCTTCGAGGAGGTGGTCATGAGCTGCCGACCAACCCCCGCCCCCGGCGCTTGGCAGGCGCTGATCGACGAGCGGTGTGTGTCACTCGAGACGCAGAAACCTCAGCCCACGCACCATCCGGTGCTATCGGCCGGCCACCACGAGCCCGGACAACGCCAACAACAACTACCGCGCCTTGCAAACATCCGAGTCCGCAGCCGCCATCCGGCCGCGGAACTCACGACCACACTCTGGCTCGCCGACATCCGCCGACGCGCACCGCTCGAAGCCAACGGCAGCAGAATCATGCTCCGTCGCCGCGGCACCGCCTCCGGCGCCGAAGGAGAACTCGGCCGCCACGTCCACGCCCACCTCGGCCGCGCCTTCCGGTCACACCACTTCGCCCCAGACGGCAGCGAGAGCGATTCCCTGTGTCACGCGCGACCACGAGCGCGCGATCCGCGAGCGTGATTCTTGCCGGCTCGAGAATCGCTGTCAGGGGCAGCCACGGAAGCTGAGCGACTCCATGGGCACGGTGTAGCCCGCGCCTTCGGCCCAGGCTCGACTGACGGCTGGCCTTAGTGGCTTATCAGGTACATGTCGTGGCCGATGTCGACTCGAAGCCTTGGGCGTCGGATCGCGATGGTCGACGATTTCTCCGGGCGAGTGCCAGATCCCGACCTGCAGTTCCGGGACCCAGGGCAGTGGTTCGCCGGCTGCGCGCGCAGTCGCCGCCGACCGCGCGAGGCGGTGAATGTCGGAGGTCGTCAGCGGCGGGATGTCAGGCGGGGTCGATCGCCGCGTCGATCAGGGTTTCCGCGAGGGCCTGGGCGTCTTCGAACGGGCGGCTGTCGTTGAGCGAGGTCGAGAGCGCGCGGGCCCCCTCGAAGAGCACGGCGAGCTGCCGGCCCAGGGTTTCGGGCTCGCGCGCGCCCGCCTCGGCGGCGGTGTCGATCAGCCGCGCGGCGAGTTCCCTCTTGTGCCGCTCGACCAAGGCGGCGGCTTCGGGCATCGTCCCGGCCGCTTCGACGGCGGTGTTGTGCAGTGGGCAACCGCGTACGACTGTTGCCGCGGGCGGACCGGCCGGGCGCTCGGCGAACAGCTCCACGAGACGCTCGCGTGCGCCGAGGTCGCTGCGCTGCAACGCGGTCTCGGCGAGAGCCTCCGCGTCGGACTCGAGCCACTGCACGTACGCCCCGACCACCGCCTCCTTGCTCGGAAAGTGCTGGTAGAACGTCCGCGTCGACACGTGCGCCACGTCGGTCAGCTTCGCGATGCCGGTGGCGTGGATGCCGTCTCTCGCGAACAACTCGGCCGCGGCACGCAGGATGCGCTGGCGCGCCCCGCGCCCGCCCTGCGGAGCGGCGACCGTCACCTCACTCGTTCCCATACCCCAAGTATAGCGATCGTTTTACATCTCGCCGCAAGCCTGTTAGCCTCAGGTACAACGATCGCTTTACTTCGCATTCGTCACCCGGAGAGGAACGAAAGCCCATGCCCACTCACCACTTCACCTCGGTTCGCCGCGAGGTGGTCCGCTGGTCGGTCGACACCGGAACGTCCTTTGCGGACTTCCGGGACCGGTACGAAGCCGCGGTGCCGCCGCTCGACGTGGATCGGATGGCACAGCTGCGCGCCGAGCGGGCAAGCTGGGACACGGTGCTCGCCGCTGCCGCCGAGAACGCGCCGTACGGATTCCTGCGGTTCTGGGGCACCGACGTCGGTGAGCTCATGCAGCTCGCGGGCGACCAGGGGTCGTGCGTCGCGTACCTGATGGGAAACCACACGATCGCCGAACGGATGTACCGGCACGACCCGGCGGTGATGCTCTACGCACCGTTGCGGACGACGATTCACCTGGACGGGCAAGGTGTCACCCGGTTCTCCCTCGACCAGCCGAGCACCCACTTCGCCGGCTTCGGCGTTCCCGCCATCACCTCCGTCGGGCGGGAACTGGACCGCAAGGTCGCCGACCTCCTCCGGGTTCTGGATGTTCCCGTGCCTCCCGCCATCGCCGAAGCGGCAGCCCAGTAACCGACCGTCGATCCCCAGTCCGAAAGGGACAGTCATGCGAACCGGAAACCCAGCGGCCACCGAGGTGGCCGAACTCGGCGTGGCGGCAGCGGCCGCGGCCATTCGCGAAGGCGACCTCACCGCCGAGGCGTACGCGACCGCACTTCTGCGCAACGCCCGAACGCACGCCGAGCTCAAATCTTTCATCACGATCGACGAATCCACGGTGCTGTCCGCGGCTGCCGACGCGGACAAGGCGCGCGCGGCGGGTGCGACCGATCCCCTCCTCGGCGTGCCGCTGGGGGTGAAGGACAGCTACCTGACCCGCGGGCTTCGCACCACACTCGGCGTGGACACGCTGGCCAGGTACACGCCGGCCGAAGACGCGGAAGTGGTCTCCACGCTCAAAAACGCCGGGGCCACCGTGTTCGGCAAGAACAATCTCGTCGAGATGTCGTTCGGCCTGACCGGGAACAACAAGCCCTTCGGACAGGTGAGAAATCCCTACGGCCGCGACCACGTGCCGGGCGGATCTTCGAGCGGCGCAGGCGCGTCCGTCGCGGCTCGGATCGTGCCCGCCGCGTTGGGGGGCGACACGGTGGGCTCCATCAGGGTGCCCGCCGCGCTGTCCGGCGTCGTGGGCTTCAAGCCGACCACGGGCCGCTGGCCGGGTGGTGGTATCGCACCGATTTCACCCACGCTCGACACGGCGGGTGTCCTCGCGCGCAGCGTCGAGGACTGCGCGCTGATCGACCGGGTCGTCACCCGGGACGCGGCCACTCCCCCGGCCGATCGCACCGACCTGAAAGGGGTGAAGTTCGCCTACGCTCCCCGGCAGTACCTGAGTTTGATCGACCCCGAGGTCGAAGTGCATTTCACCCAGGCACTCCAGCGCCTGCGCGACGCCGGCGCGGAGGTCGCCGAAATCGACCTCGGTGCGGACTTTTCGACGCTGGCGGATCGGTTGACGTGGAACCTGTTCTTCCGGGAGACGAGACAGGCGGTCTCGGAGTTCCTCCACCGGAACAACGTCCCGGTGTCGTTCGATGAAATCTTCGACGAGCTCAAGCCTCAGCTCAAGGAAACGTGGCGCGCTCTCGTCCTGCCGAGCGGGCCCGGCTATTTGACCCAGGAGGCTTACGAGGCGACGATGTCGATCGACCGCCCGGAACTCCAGCGCCGCCTCGGCGAGGTCTTCACCCACCGCGGCTTCGACGCTCTGCTCTTTCCGACGACACCTTGCCCCGCACCGTTGATCGACCACGGTCCGGTCACGATCGCGGGTGAGCAGGTCGATGAGCTGGTCCTCGCGAAAAACACCGTGCCCACCAGCGGGGCCGGGCTGCCGGGCATCAGCATTCCCATGGGGCAGGCGGAAAACGGCCTGCCGACCGGGCTCGAGATCGACGGCGCACCCGGCCAGGACCGCCGCCTCCTCGACCTGGCACGCCGAGTCGAGGGCGTTCTCGAGAAGCTGCCCCCACCGGTGTGAAGCACTGCGCCGGCCGGGGCCGGGGTGTGGGCCGAGGTCGGCGCGAGGCTGCACGCGTATGTCGAGCGTCATCGAGCCGAGAAGTCACCGGTGCGGGTTCGGCGTCAGTGATGTTTCGCTGATCCTCGGTGGTCACAGGGCTTCTTCACGAACAGGCGAGGATTGTTCGACAGCCACCTGGAAATGCGGCACCTCTGCCCGGCGCCACCTCTCGAAGCCGGCCGCGGCCCAGCAGGGCTCCGTCGGGGGTCGGCTCGGAATCAGCCACGATGTTCCTCGTCCCTGACGGAGCGCAGGCTGCCGCCACGTTCAAGTGACGGCAGCCTCGACGTCTCTCGACAACTGACACCCCTCATTCCCCGCCGTACCGTCCAATACCGTTTCGCGCGTGTCCCATGTCCGGTCGGCACCGCGTCGAGGGACCGAAAATCGGTTGCGGGCACCCACGTTCGTCGGCCATCCTGACCGCATGATGATCGACCTGAAGGGCGGCTTCCGCCCTGCCGCATGAGTACCGAAGCGTGGCGGCTGCCCGTCGGCGATGAACAACGTCCGACGTACTTCGCCCATGTGATCGCCTTGACGGAGATGCACGGGCCCGGCCCGTTGCCCCGAGGCGGCAACCCGCTCCCCGACAGCCGGCCCGCCGCACGGCGGCCGCAGATGTCCGAGGCGGTCCTCGACGGGGTGCGCACGCACCATTCCCGTGTCACGCCCGACGTGCCGGCCGCGGTGGCGCTCGTCGACCTGATCGCCGACCTCGTGGCCGGTCCGCCCGCGCCCGAAGCGGTCGAGCACGTTCACGATTTCGCGGCGGCCCAGGACATGTTGCCGATCGCCGACGCCGTCAGCAGGGAGCTGGCCGCACGTGGCCTGCCCGCCGAGCGGCTGCGCCAGGTCGGGCGGTGGCTCGCCGAGAACGGCACGCGCCGCACCGCGGTCGCGTTGGGGCTGTTGCTGCTCGGGCCGACGGGTGACCGCCGGGATCGCGAGCTGCTGCTTCTATTGGGGCGCCTGGAAACCCTGAGCCTCTTCGCCGCCGTCGCCCTCGCGCGCTCGCAACCCGACCGCGAGGAGGCGCTGTTCGAGCTGGCGCAACGGGTCTCCGGCTGGGGACGCATCCACGCGGTCGAGCGGCTGGCCGGAACCTCGTCCCCGGCCATCAAAACGTGGCTGCTGCGGGGAGGCTTCCGCAACGACATCATGGACGAGTACCTCGCCCACCTCGCCGCCACCACCGGCGACCTGGCCGGCGCATTGGCCACACCGCCCGTGGACGACGAGTTGCTCGACTCCGCCGGGGACATCCTCACCGCCCTCTACTTCGGTGGCCCCGCCGAGGACATGACCGACTACGCCGACGCGCCCGTGACCATCGACCGCTACCTCACGCTCGTCGCGGCCCGGCCGCCCAGCCTCGCGCGCGTCGCGGTCGTGCTCCGGCTGGCCCGGTTCCTCACCTCCGGCTGGGCCGTGGATCTCGACGCTCGCCGGCGCTTGCAGGACTCCTGCGAACGGCTGGTCCACCGACCCGACTGGCGGCTCACCGTGGAGCACGCCTTGGACAGCCCCGACCTGCCCGTGTTCCGGCAGGCGATCTGGCCGGCGCAGGAACTGGACATCCCCACCCGCGAGCGCATCCGGGCCCGCGTCCGCGCCCACCCCGACGACTCGTACCTCTGGCAGGCGCTCACCGACGACGACATCGACGACGCCGTGGCGCTCGCGCGCGAACTCCTGCCATTGGAAACCCTCGCCACCGGACCGACCCGTGGCATCGGGATCGATGCCGACCCTCCACATCGGACCCTCGACCTGATCGTCAGCCGCCTCGACGAACACCCGGGCAAGGGCTGGCCGCTGATCGAAGTCGCGCTGGCCAATCCGACCGTCCGCAACCGGAACATGGCCGTCCGAGCCCTCACCGCGTGGCCGTCCGACGCCATCCCGGGCCACCTCGTCGACGCGCTGAGAAAGGCGGGCGAGATCGAGCCCGATCCCGAAATCCGCGACCGGATGCGCCGGCTGCTGGCCGGGTGGACCGGCGAAGGCGAACCGCTCACGCCCGAATGAGCGCACTCGCTGCCCCGGCGGAGGGCCGGGGCAGCGAGTGCGGGTTCAGGCCTCGTCGGAGTCGAGTTCCGTCGTGATCAGGTAGCCCTGGTCATCCCGCGGGGCCAGGATGTGGCGGCGGTCCCACAGTTCGTTCACGATGGTGTTCGTGGCCTGGTAACAGAAGAGCGACGACGGCGCGCCGACGATGCCCGCGGTGTCCAGCCACAGCGGGAGCTCCGCGAGGAAGTACCGTGCTGACAGGCGGACGCGGTCCTCGATGGGCATGTCGCCGGTGAGTTCTTTCGTGGCCAGGTACTGGCGCGACGTGGCGAGCACCGAGTCGCGGAACGCCGGTGACTCGTCGAAGGCACGGTGGACGTCGTCGCGCAGGTGGCCGAGCGGCACGCTGCGGGACATCGCGGCTCAGGTCGCCCTGTTGCGGTCCACGGCCGAAGCCCGTCCCACGGTGGCCTCGGTGCACGGCGAACACGCGACAACCGCCCGGGCCGCCGACCTCACCCTGGACAAGTTCCTCGACCCCGCGACACTCGACCAGGCCGCGGGGCCACCCCGCCCACCCACGACCGTGCTCTTGACCGGCGCCAACGGTTTCCTCGGCCGGTTCCTCTGCCTCGACTGGCTCAAGCGGCTCGCACCGACCGGCGGCACCCTCGTCTGCCTGGTGCGCGGCACCGACGACGCGGACGCGCGACGGCGGCTCGACGAAGCGTTCGACAGCGGTGACGCCGAGCTCAAGGCGGAGTACGCGGAACTCAGCGGCGGACTGCAGGTCGTCGCCGGGGACCTCGGGTCCGCGCGCCTGGGCCTGGCCGAGCCGACCTGGCGGCGGCTGGCCGAGACGGTGGACCTCGTTGTGCACCCGGTCGCGCTCGTGAACCACGTGCTGCCCTACCACCAGCTGTTCGGCCCCAACGTCGCCGGCACCGCCGAGGTCATCCGGCTGGCGCTGACCGAACGCCTGAAGCCGGTGACGTATCTGTCCACTGTGGCCGTTTCGACCCGCGGCACGGTGGTGGTGGACGAAACCGCCGACATCCGCACGGCCGTCCCCGAACGGGCCATCGACGAAAGTCACGCGAACGGTTACGTCACCGGCAAATGGGCCGGCGAGGTGCTGCTGCGCGAAGCCCACGACCGGTACGGCCTGCCGGTGACGGTGTTCCGCTCCGACATGATCCTTGCGCACAGCCGCTACGCCGGGCAGCTCAACGTGCCCGACGCCTTCACCCGGCTGGTGCTGAGCGTGCTCGCCACCGGCCTCGCTCCGCGGTCGTTCTACCGCGGGGACGATCCGGCGCGCCCGCACTACGACGGGCTGCCGGTCGACTTCATCGCCGAGGCCGTGGCCACCCTGAGCGCGAGTGAGCCGGGGTACCGCACCTTCAACGTCGTCAACCCGCACGACGACAACGTCTCCCTCGACACCTTCGTCGACTGGCTGATCGCCACCGGCGCCGCGATCGAGCGGATCGAGGACCACCGGCAGTGGCACGAACGCTTCACCGTCGCGCTGCGGGCCCTGCCGGAGAAGCAGCGGCAGGATTCATTGCTGCCGCTGGTGCACGACTACCGCTCGCCGATCACACCGGTCGCCGGTTCGGCCGTGCCGGGCACACGGTTCCGCGAAGCCGTGCGGGATGCGGGAATCGGGCCGGATATTCCGCACGTGTCGCGCGCCCTGATCGAAAAGTACGTGGCGGATCTCAGAGGGCTGGGCTTGTTGTGACGGACGAAATCCCGGTGATCCACCTGGACTACACCGATCGAGGCGGCTCGCGAGGCATGCGGCAGGTGCGCCCGCACGAGGTGTGGCGCAACGGGGAAAAACGCTGGCTGCTGAAGGCTTTCGACACCGAACGGCGGGCGGTGTCGAACTTCGCGCTCACCGGGATCCACAACTGGCAGCCGGCGCCGGATCAGGAGCTGCCGCCCGATCTGCACACCGGCGTCTACCGCCACTTCAAGGGCGGGCTGTACCTCGTCACCGGCAACGCGCGCCACAGCGACAACGCCGACGAAGTGGTGGTGTACCGCACCCTCTACGGCACGTTCAGCTCCTGGGTCCGGCCGCTCGCCGAGTTCCGGCAGCGCGTGAAAAACCCTGCGGGCGAAGGCGAACTGCCGCGGTTCACCTTCGTCGACGCCCTCTGAAACCGTGGTGCGGACGCCGAACGCGTCCGCACCACGGTTCCGGTAGATCAAGCGAGGTCGAAGCGGTCCAGCTCCATGACCTTCGTCCACGCCGCGACGAAGTCGGCGACGAACTTCTCGTGCGCGCCCTCACCGGCGTAGACCTCGGCGAGTGCCCGCAGCTGTGAGTTGGAGCCGAACACGAGGTCGACCGCGGTGGCGGTCCACTTCAGCTCGTCCGTTGCGGCGTCGCGGATTTCGTAGGCGTTCTCCTCGTCCTTCGCGGCCTGCCAGCGGGCGCCCGGGGCGAGGAGGTTGGTAAAGAAGTCGCCGGTCAGCGTGCCCGGGCGGTCGGTCAGCACACCGTGCTTCGAGTCCCCGGTGTTGGCGCCCAGGGCCCGCAGGCCGCCGACCAGCACGGTCATCTCCGGCGCCGTGAGGTTCAGCATGTACGCGCGGTCGACGAGCAGCACCTCGGGCTGCAGCTTCTCGCCGGCTCGCAGGTAGTTGCGGAAACCGTCGGCACGCGGTTCGAGGACCGCGAAGGACTCGACGTCGGTCTGCTCCTGCGTGGCGTCGGTGCGGCCCGCGTGGAAGGGCACGGTGACCTCGACGCCCGCGTCGCGCGCGGCCTTCTCCACCGCGGCCGAACCCGCCAGCACGATGAGGTCCGCGAGCGAGATCTTCGCGCCGTCGGCACCGGTGAAGCCGCGCTGGATCTCTTCCAGCTTCTCGAGGACCGGCGCGTGCCCCTGGTTGACCTCCCAGCTGCGCTGCGGCTCCAGGCGCAGCCGCGCACCGTTGGCGCCACCGCGCTTGTCGGTGGAGCGGAAGCTCGCGGCCGACGCCCACGCGGTGCTCACCAGCTGCGCGACGGTGAGACCCGAGTCGAGGACCTTCGCCTTGAGCGCCGCCACGTCGGCGTCGCTCACGAGCTCGCCCTCGACGGCCGGCACCGGGTCCTGCCACAGCTGCGGTTCGGGAACCCACGGGCCCAGGAAGCGGCTGACGGGACCCATGTCGCGGTGCAGCAGCTTGAACCAGGCCTTGGCGAACGCCAGCGCGAACTCGTCCGGGTGCTCCAGGAAGCGGCGCGAGATCGGGCCGTAGATCGGGTCGAAGCGCAGCGCCAGGTCGGTGGTGAGCATGGTCGGCTTGTGCTTCTTGGCCGGGTCGAAGGCGTCCGGCACGATCTCCGGGGCGTCTTTGGCCACGTACTGCTTCGCGCCGCCGGGGCTCGTCTGCAGCTCCCACTCGAAGCCGAACAGGATCTCGAAGAAGCGGTTGGACCACTCGGTCGGCTTGTCGGTCCACGTGACCTCGAGCCCGCTGGTGATCGTGTCGCCCGCCTTGCCGCTGGCGTAGGTGCTCAGCCAGCCCAGGCCCTGCGCCTCCAGCCGCGCGCCCTCGGGCTCCGGGCCGACGTGGTCGTCGGCCACACCCGCGCCGTGGGTCTTGCCGAACGTGTGGCCGCCGGCGATGAGCGCGACGGTCTCCTCGTCGTTCATCGCCATGCGGGCGAAGGTCTCGCGGATGAAGTGGGCCGCCGCCATGAAGTCCGCGCTGCCGCGGGGGCCTTCGGGGTTGACGTAGATCAGGCCCATCTCGGTCGCGCCGAGCTGCGGCACCATCTCCGTGTCGGTGGCGTAGCGCTCGTCGCCCAGCCACGCGTCCTCCGGGCCCCAGAAGATCTCCTCGGGCTCCCAGGTGTCCACGCGGCCGAAGCCGAAGCCGAACGTGGTGAAGCCCATCGACTCCAGCGCCACGTTGCCGGCGAGCACGAGCAGGTCGGCCCACGAGATCTTCTGGCCGTACTTCTGCTTCACCGGCCACAGCAGGCGGCGCGCCTTGTCGAGGTTGGCGTTGTCGGGCCAGCTGTTGAGCGGAGCGAAGCGCTGCGCACCGTCGCCGGCGCCGCCGCGGCCGTCGTGGATGCGGTAGGTGCCCGCGGCGTGCCAGCTCATGCGGATCATCAGGCCGCCGTAGTGCCCGAAGTCGGCCGGCCACCAGTCCTGCGAGGTCGTGAGCACCTCGGTGATGTCGCGTTTGAGGGCGTCGACGTCGAGCTTCTTGAACTCCTCGGCGTAGCTGAAGTCCTGCGCCAGCGGGTTGCTCTTCGACGAGTGCGCGTGCAGCACCGAAAGGTCGAGCTGGTTCGGCCACCAGTCGCGGTTGGTGTGCGGACGACCACCGGTCTTGGGCTGCGGCGAGTCGATCGCCGGATTCTCGCTCTCACTGCCGTGCGAGGTGACGGAGTCGTGTGCGACCGGGCAACCCGCCGCCGCCTTCTTGTCCACCCCCTGCGCGCTCGACGGGGTGGTTTCCGGGGTCTCGCTCATCTGCTCGCCTTCCGGGGTCGGATCACTGGTGGTGGTGTTCGGCCGCGCAGCCGGGGCACAGGCCCCAGAACACGACCTCCGCCTCGTCGATCACATACCCGTGATCGTCCGCTGCGGTGAGACAGGGAGCCGCTCCGACGGCACACTCGACGTCCTCGATCGCACCGCACGAACGGCACACGACGTGGTGGTGGTTGTCCCCCACCCGCGACTCGTAGCGGGCGTTCGCACCGGCGGGCTGGATGCGCCGCGCCAGACCGGCGTCGACGAGGGCTCGCAGCACGTCGTAGACCGCCTGGTGCGAAACCGTGGGCAGCTCCTCGCGCACGAGCGTGATCACGGTTTCGGTGTCGACGTGCGGATGCTCGTCCAGCGCCGCGAGCACGGCGAGGCGCGGCCGTGTGACGCGCAACGAGGCCGCCCGCAGCTGGGCCTCGAACCCGGACATCATGCGCACCCTGATCTGCCGTCGGGAAGTCCGGCCGAGGGGCTCGGCCGGAATCGGACCTGGTCCAAGCTAGCAGTTTCCCGATCCATTCCAGTTTAAACGAAGATCGCCATCGGATCGTTTTCCGTCGAGATCGTCTCGGCGGGCGCGCGCTCCGGGGACCATGAAGTTCACGTCGAAGCCAACCTGGGAGCCCGCGGGCGGGGCCGCCGATGATCGACCGCGACAAACCGGCCGCTACCGCACGCACGACACCAAGACGGGCGAACCGGTCAGCACGCGGCACCGCTGCGGGCCGACCGGTTCGGCCGACGATTTGGTTTACGATATCGGCACATTCCATGGCCCGGGCCGAGCACCGGTTCGCGGTGGCGAGGGGGAAGCGGTGGCCGGGCAGAACAAGACGCGTGCGACGCCGGCCCGGGACGAACCCGTGTCGGCGTCGCTGGCCGTCGAGTTGCGGGCCGCGATCACCAGCGGTGAGCTCGTGCCTGGTCAGCGGCTGGTGGAGGTCGACCTCATCGAGCGGTACGGCGCCAGCCGCGGCGCGGTGCGCAATGCGTTGCGGGAGCTCATGGTCGACGACCTCGTGGAGGTGCTCCACAACAAGGGCGCCCGGGTCAAGGTGGTGTCGCTGCGGACCGCCATCGAGATCACCGAGGTCCGCATGGCGCTCGAAGCGCTCTCGGCCGCGAAGGCCGCGGAACGCGTCACGCCCGAGCACGCGGCGACCCTGCGCCGCATCGGCCAGGACATGGTGTCGGCCGTCGAAGCCAACGACGTCGACGGCTACTCCGAGCTCAACGCCACGCTGCACGCGAAGATCCGCGAAATGGCCGACCACCCCACCTCGGCGAGCGTGATCGAGCGGCTGGGCGCGCAGATCGTGCGCTACCAGTTCCGGTTGTCCCGGCGGCGAGGACGCCCCAGCGTGTCACTGCCCCAGCACCGGCTGATCATCGCCGCGATCGTCGAGGGCGACGCCGACGCCGCGGCCCTGGCGATGCGCCAGCACCTGCAGAGCGTGCTCGACGCGCTGCGTTCAGAGCCGGAACACCAGCGCTGACAACGGTTTTCGGCCCGTACGTGGTCGGCCCGGCGGGTTCACCACACCGCGCTGGCCGGGGGCACCAGGAGGCGTCCTCGCGCACGATTTGCTCGGTGGGGCACGCGCCGATGACACCAGCCACGAACTCGGCGTTGCGCGCGACATCGGCGCTCAGGTAGTTGACGTGGCCGAGCCGAGTGCGAGCCGGGTCTCAGTCCGCCGGGCCCGCGGCCTTCGCGCAGAGGTGCGCGCTCAACCGTTCGCGGACGTCGAAGGCGTCCGGCACGCCGTGCTCGTCGATGATGTCTCGGGCTTCGGCCCAGTACCGCGTCGCGCGCTCGGCATCACCGGATTCGGCGAACACACCGCCGACGTAGGCGAGCAGCTCCACGGCGAAGTGCCAGTTGTGCACTTCGCGCTGACCGCGGATCGCATCGAGCCACCACGGTTCGGCCGCGGCCAGGTCGCCGACGGCCTCGTGCGCCGAAGCGATGACCTGCCAAGCACTGAGCACGCCGTTGCGGTTGCCCATGGCTTCGTAGGCCGCGGCCGCGCGCTCGGCGAGCGCCACCGCCTCCTCGCGCCGGCCGAGCACGGCGGAGCCGAACGCCAGGCCGGTCGTCGCCGCGACCTCACCCGCGGCGTTGCCGGCGGCGCGGTGCAGGTCCACCGCGCGGCGCAGGTGCTCGGCGGCCTCCTCGACGCGGTCCAGCGAGAAGAGCACGTTGCCGTAATTGGTGTGCACGAAGGCGCGCTCGGCGTCGTCGGTGAGCAGCTCCATCACCCGGTCGAGCTCGCGGAGGCTGTCTTCGCCGCGTTGCAGGAGGCTGTAGGCACCGGCGAGGCTGCGGTGCAGCTGCGCCTCCAGCGCGGGGTCGTCCTCCACCGTCCCCAGCGCCAGCTCGGTGACCGCCGCCCACTCCTCGGCCCTGCCGACACGCTGGTAGGCCGTGAGCAGCGACAGCGCCAACGGCCCGGTCTCGGCCCGCAGCGCCGGCGTCGCGGCCAGCTGCCAGGCCAGGAGTGTCAACGTGGGCAGCTCGGTCTCGAACCACTCCGCGGCCTCGTCGTACCCGCCGAGCCCGGTCACCGTGACGCCCGGCTCAGGCACCGGCACGTGGTCGTGGTCCGGCCGCAACGGCCGCAGCAGCAGCGCGGCTTGATGGGCGACGCAGCGGTAGTGGCTGACGAGGCGCCGCAGTGCGGCGTCCTGCTCGGACGGCGGGTCGGTGGTCTTCAGCAGCTCCAGGGAGTAGGAGCGGATCAGGTCGTGTGCCGAGAACCGGTCGGGCCGGGACTCGGTGACGTACCGGATGCGCGTCAGCTCCTCCAGCAGCGTGCGCGCCTCCGCCGCGGGGATGCCCGCGAGGCTCGCCGCCACGTCGACGGAGACGTCGGCGCCGCGGTGCAGGGGCAGGAGCCGGAACAGCCGCGCGGTCGCCGGGCTGAGGATCCGGTACGACCAGGAGAACACGGTGCGCACGTCACCCGTGCCGTCGGTGCCGAACGCCTCCAGCGTGCCGCGGGTCTCGCGCAGCGTCGTGGCCAGCGCCGCGAGCGTGAGCTGCGGGCGGGTGCGCACGCGGGCCGCGACGATCGCCAGCGCCAGCGGCAGCCGGCCGCACAGCTGGGCGATCTCGGCGACCGCCTCGGGCTCGGCCGTGACCCGGTCCTCGCCGAGGCGCCGGGCCAGCGTGTCTCGGGCGTCTTCGGGCGACAGGGTGTCGAGGGTCAGCACCTCGGCGCCGTGGGAGGCGACGAGCGAGCCGAGGCGGTTGCGGCTGGTCACGATCACCCCGCTGCCCGGGGCCCCGGGCAGCAGCGGGAGCACTTGGTCGGCGTCGCGCACGTTGTCGACCACGACGAGCATCCGGCGCCCGACCAGCAGGCTGCGGTACAGACCACTGCGCGCGTCCAGCCCGCTGGGCACGGGCACCGAGCCCAGCGTGAGCACCTCGATGAACCCGCGCAGCGCTTCGGCCGGGTCGACCACCGCGCCCGTCGGGTCGAAGCCCTGCATGTTCACGTACAGCTGGCCGTCGGGGAACCGCGCGGCCACGCGGTGGCCCACGTGCACGGCGAGCGAAGTCTTGCCCGCGCCGGCGAGCCCGTCGATCACCACCAGCGGCATCGTGCCCGTGTCGACGGCGGACTCCAGCGTCCGCGACAGCGTCGTCACCTCGGCGTTGCGCCCGGTGAACGCCGCCAGGCCCGGCGGCAGCTGTGCGGGGCGCACAGGCCCCGGAGCGGGAGCGGCGGGCGCGGGGTCCGGTTCCGGCTCGGGCTCCGGTTCGCCGAGCAGCGCCTGCTGCGCCTTCACCAGCTCCGGGCCCGGCTCCACGCCCAGCTCGGCCACCAGGCGCCCGCGGATGTCGCGATACAGCTCGAGCGCCAGGGCGCGGCGCCCCACCGCGGCCAGCGCACGCATCAGGCGCGCGTGCACGCCTTCGTCGAACGGGTCCTGCGCGGCCAGCCGCTCCAGGTGCGGCAGCAGCGGCTGCGGCGACTGGCCGGTCTTCGCGGCGAGGTCGGCGGCTTCCAGCAGCACCGCGGCGACCTCCCGGTCGATGCCGGCGAGCAGCGTGGCGACGCTCGTCGACGGCGTCTTGCCCGCGCCGGCCGCACCGCGGCACAGCTCCAGCGCGTGGAGGTACCGGGTCAGCGCCTCACCCGCGTCCTCCGCCTGGCGCGCCCCCGCGGCCCGGGCGCGGAAGTCGGCGAGGTCGCAGCTGTCGGCGTCCACCTGCAACGCGTACCCGCCAGGCCGGCGCACGAGCCACCGGCCTTGAGCCCGCGAGGCGAGATCAGGCTCGACGACGCGGCGCAACGCCCCGACGTAGCGCTGGATCACGTTGGCCGCACTCGCCGGCGGCTCGTCCTCCCAGAGCAGGTCGACCAGCTCGTCGAGACCCGTGGGACTGCCGTCGCGCGCGAGCAGGACGGTCAGCAGCAGCCGTTGCGCGGGAGGGCCCAGAGCGAGTTCGCGCTCACCCCGCCAGGCCCGCACCGGGCCGAGGATCTCGAACCGCACCCGAGGCGAACCGGGATCTCCCACCGGCCCTCCGCTTCGACCGCGGCCCGACCGCCCACCGCGCCGAGCCGTGAACTGTAACGCTGTACAACATACCCTGAGCTGGATTGATCTTCGAGCGGACGACTCGGCGGCACAAGCGTTTTCGAGGTGCGGGAAGTAAGCATCCGCTCAACCGAAGCGGCCGTGGATGTAGTCGGTGGTCCGCTCGTCGCGCAGTGCGCCCAAGATCGTCTCCGTCGGTCCCTCCTCCACGATCCCGCCCGGCGCGCCCTCCTCCGCCAGGAAGAAAGCGCACCGCGCAGACACGCGCTGGGCCTGGCCTGGGTGGTGAGAAAGGACAGTCCGGCGTGGCCGAGGGCCTGGCTGCCGTTCTTCAGCAGGAAACCGCCGACCACCACCATGATCGTGAGCACCAGCAGCCCGGCGCCCAGCAGTGCCAGCCGGAAGAAGCGGTCGGCGCCACCCGGTCTTCCGGCGCGCCGGCGGGTTCGGTTGATCTCACCGCTCGATTCGGCGAGATGGTGAAAAGGACTACCCGAATTGATCGCGTGCAACCGGCGGCGGTACTTGCGGCTCGAGACGCCCACCGACTCCCCGGCCAGACGCAGCAGCCCCTCTTTGAGCCGCTGCACCGCAAGGGCACACGAATCACCGTCGGGAAAGGAATCAACCGACTGCGCGATACTCCGGTTGTTGGCCGAGAGAAATCGCCACATCACCGCCCATCCCGAATCGGAATGCGCTCGTCCATTCAGACCAGCAGCCTTGATGGACACCGTCTCGAACCGAGGCTCGGCCATCGTGTTCGTTTATTCCAGCGGTCCCCGACCGACGTGCTCAGGCTCACCCACTTCGGTATACGCCAGCGGAACAACGGGCAGCGCACGCATGCTCCAACCCTTCACAGGGGGTTGAACGAACAGCCGCACCAGAGCTCGTGAGTGCCTGTGCCGGTCAGAACCGGCACAGGCACTCACGAGCACTTGCGCTGTCGAAAGTGCGCGGTGGCGCACTTTCCGTCGTTCAGAGCAGTTCGAGAGCCGCGACGATCTCCGAGGTCTCGGTGCGCGTCGCGTAGTCCGGGTGCACGTCGATCCAGCGGATGGTCCCCTCGGCGTCGACGAGGACCACCGTGGGCATCGGGATGCCGCCGGTCCCGTCCGCGTTGACGTCGGTCAGGTCGAGTCCGAGCGCCCGTTGCGCGCCGGCCACCTGCTCGGTCGGAGCGGTGAGCACACCGAGGGCCGACGCGATCCGGTTGCCCGGGTCGGACAGCACGGTGAAGGTGAGCTCGTTCTTCTGCGCCATGCTCAGCGAACCGTCCGGCTTCTGCGGGCTGAGCGCGATGAGCTCGATGCCCCGCCCGGCCAGCGCCGGCACGAGCTGTTCCTGGTACGTGCGCAGCGCGACGTTGCAATACGGGCACCAGGCGCCGCGGTAGGTCACGACGACGGCGGGCCGGCCGGCGCGGACCGCGGCCAGTGTGGTGGCCACGCCGTGCACGTCGAGCAGTTCACCGTCGGGCATCGCGGCGCCCGCCGCGAGCACGCCGGCCGGCGTCCCGGCCGCGGCGAGCTCGGTCTGCTCGGCATGGAACGCAGCTGCGGCATCGGCCGGCATCCTGCCGGCCAGATCTGCCTGCAGTGCCTCGACCCGCTCGGCGATGGTGGTGTCAGTGGTGGTCACATCAAGCCTTTCGACGTCCTCGCCAGCCCGCCGACGGCGGAACTGGATAGCTCAATCCAGTAGTACCGGCAGCAAACTGGATAGTCAAATCCAGTTTGGGGAGTTTTCCGTAGACTGACGGACATGACGGAGACGGCGCCGACCCGCTTGACCGCACGCGGGCAGGCCACGCGCGAGCGGATCGTGTCCGCCGCCGCCCGGCTGATGGCCGAACGCGGCGTGGCCGGCACCAGCACCCCCGACGTGCGCGACGCCGCCGGGGTCAGCTCGTCGCAGATCTACCACTACTTCGCCGACAAGGGCGCCCTGACCAGGGCGGTCATCGAGTTCCAGACAACCCGCATCGTCGGCGGCCAGCACGAGCTGCTGAGCCGCCTCGACAGCTTCGCCGCCCTGCGCGCCTGGCGCGACGCGATCGTGCTGCTGCAGCACGAGCTGCACTGCCAGGGCGGCTGCCCGCTGGCGACGCTCTCGGGCGAGCTCGCCGAACACGACGACGCCGCCCGCGCCGCCCTCGCCGACAGCTTCACCCTGTGGGCCGAGGCGATCCGCGCGGGGCTCCAACACATGATCGACCACGGCGTGCTGCGCGAAGACACCGACGCGGAGCACCTTTCGCTGGCCATGCTCGCCGCGCTGCAGGGCGGGCTCGTGCTGGCCCAGGCGCAGCGCTCCACGAAGGCACTGGAAGCCGGCCTCGATTCGATGATCGCGATCATCGAACGCCACGCGGCGAACTAGGCACAACCATCTACAGTGGACGGTCCGCCGGTGCCGCGAGCCGGAGAAGCCGTGTCCCTCGAAGAAAATCCGCCATCCCGGTGAAGCCGCCGGGCAGCCCGCTGCAGCTCGCCGGCCGCTCAACCCCAGCCGCTTTCCAGACCACCCACCGGTGGTTCACCACCCGCCTCGGCGAACGCGGTCAGCGCCTCCACCAGAGCGCGCCGCCGTTGTTCGGGCATCTTCGCCACGATCTTCGCGATCTCGCGGCGGCGCCGGGCGGTGACCTGCCGGACGGTGCGCGTGCCGTCGTCGGTCAGGGACAGGACGATCTCGCGGCGGGACACCGGGCTGTGGCCGCGGTGCACGAGACCCGCGGCCACGAGGCGGTCGACCATGCGGCTGGCGGTCGGCGGCGTGACGCCCAGCTGTTCGGCGAGGGTGGCGTGCTTGAGGGGCCCGCGGGTGTGCAGCACGACGAGCAACCGGAACTGCGGCAGCGTCAACCGATCGCCGGCCGCGGCGACCGAGCGGACCGAGACGGCCACGAGGACGCGCGACGCGGTGAGCACGGCGTCGGTGAGGGCGTCGACGTCGGAGAGGCCGGTCGTGGGGCTCGCGCTCATGGCGTCCAGTCTGCCGCAAACAGGGACGAACGGCCCGAAAGCCGCACCACCCCGGCGCCGCGAAGGCGGGCCGGGGCGGCGCGCAGCGGATTTCAGGCGATGGCTTCTTCCTCGTCGTCGCGGTGTTCGGCGAGGATCTGCTCGACGCGGTCACGCGGCAGCGCACTGCGAAGGGCGAGCCACATGACGATGGCCGTCAACACCAGCGAAGCCACGGCGCCGAGGTCGAAGTCGAGCACGCCCAGGTTGCCGGCGTGCTTGTCCTGCTCCGGGTAGTCACCGAGATAGCTGATGAGCGCCAGCCCGACGAACCACACCAGCACCCACCAGCCGTGCCGGAAGTCCATGCGGGACGTGCGCCCTTTGGCCACCGCCTGGTGCAGCGCCAGCAGCACGTAGCCGAGCGCGATGACCACGAACAGCTTCCAGTTCGTGTCCCAGCCCGTCCAGTAGATGATCAGGTTGGTGGAGAACAACGCCAGGAACGCCACCACCCACACCCACGAGCGGCCGAGGCGGAACGGGCGCACCTGGTTCGGCAGCTGCCGGCGCATCGCGAGCAGCACCAGCGGCCCGGAGCCGAACGAGAGCACCGTGCTGTTGGTGACGAACTCGACGAGCTGGCTCCAGCCCGGGAACGGCAGGAAGAAGAAGCAGCCGACCACGAACGCGAGGATGAGGCTCACCCACGGCACCCCGGTCTTGTTGACCTTCGACAGGCCCGACGGCGCGTTGCGGTTGCGGCCCATCGCATACGAGATGCGCGCGGTGACGCCGGTGTAGATGAGGCCGGTGTCCCCCGGCGAGATGATCGCGTCGGCGTAGAGCAGCCCGGCGAGCCAGCCGAGGCCGAGGATGCCGGCGATCGCCGCGAGCGGACCGAAGGTGGCGAGCACGTCTCCGCCCGCGGTGAAGTTCGCGCCGACGTTCGCCCAGCCCTGCTTCGCCACGGCGTCGGACGGGACCGCGCCGATGAACGCGATCTGCAGCAGCACGTAGAGGATCCCGGTGAGCACGACCGACCCGATGAGGGTCAGCGGCACGTTGCGCTTCGGGTTCGACGTCTCCCCCGCGAGCTCCACGCCCTGGCGGAACCCGAAGAACGAGAACGCGATGCCGGCGCTGGCCACGGCCGAGAAGATGCCGTGCGCCCCATAGGGTGCGAAACCGCCGTAGTCGCCGAAGTGGTTGCCGTTGAACGCGGTCACCAGGAACACCACGATCACCAGCGCGATGATCGCGAGCTTCCACCACACGAGCACGTTGTTGATCCGCGCGAACCAGCGCACGCCGAAGAAGTTCACGAGCACGAACAACGCGAGCAGCGCGACGCAGACCCCGGTGCCGGCCGGGGTGAGCACGGCGTTCTTGTCCGCGTCGAGTGTTTCCAGCCAGGGCACGTAGTTCGTCGCGTACTGCGCGACCGCGAGCACCTCGATCGGCGACACCGCGGCCGCGGCGATCCAGGTGACCCAGCCCATCGAGAAGCTGGCGAAGGAACCGAACGAGTAGTGCGGGAACCGCGCGACCCCACCCGAGTGCGGGAACATCGTGCCGAGCTCGGCGTAGCACATCCCGATCAGGATGAACATCACCGCGCCGATCACCCACGAGACGATCGCGGCCGGTCCGGCCAGCTCCGCGGCGTTGAGCGCACCGAACAGCCACCCGGACCCGATCACCGACCCGACGGCGGTGAACAGCAGCCCGATCGGTCCGAAGTGCTTCTTGAGCCGCTTGTCGTCACCAGCCGTGCCCGCCTGTTCCGGCGGCGCGGTTCCGGCGTCCACTCCCATGTGGCCTCCTCTGGCCGTGACTTGTCCGAACGCCAGCTACCCAGACGGGTGAAGGGGAAAACACCCGGATGCGAGATCGTTACCTAGTGCAACAGTTCGCCTGGGCAGCTGTCAGTCCACAGTGGAGCACAAAACCCGGACGACGGCGCGGTGGAGGTGGCCGCGCCCGCCGTGGCAGCCTTGGTCCGCAACGGACCACCACCGGATCGGAGAAGACCGTGGAAACCTGGGACGCCATCCGCGCCCGCCGCAACGTGCGCGGGTACAGCGACGAACCCGTGCCCGAGGAGCACCTGACGCGGATCGCGGAGGCCGGCCGGCGGGCGCCGTCGGCGTCGAACCGCCAGCATTGGGACTTCGTGGTCGTGACCGACCGTTCGCAGTTGCGTGAGCTGGCGACGGTGTGGCAGGGCGCGGGACACATCGCCGGGGCGCAGGCCGCCCTTGCGCTCGTGGTGCCCGAGCCGGCCGACGATCGCACGAGTGCGCTCGACCAGTTCGACCTCGGACAGGCCACCTACGCCATGATGCTCGCCGCCGCCGACCTCGGCATCGGTACCGGGCACTCCGCGATCGGCGACCAGGACCGCGCGCGCGAGATCCTCGGGGTGCCGGCCGGCCACGTCGTGTCGCTCATGCTCGGCATCGGCTACCCCGCCGATCGACCGCTGCGGCCCATCGTGAACCCGACGCGCCGCCCGTTCGACGAGGTCGTGCACCGCGGTCGCTGGTGACCGTTTCGAGCGGGTCCCTCACCCGAAGGTGAACGAGTACGCCTGCAGTCCCGGACTCAGCTTCAGCGTCACCGTGCCTTGTTGCGGCGTCGCCGACTGCGCCACGGCGTAGATGTCCGGGCTCCCCGACACCGCGATCTGCTTCGTCACCCCGCCGACCGTCGCCGTGATGGTGCCGGCGCCGCCGACGTCCAGGTAGACCGTGGAGGCGTTGTAGGTGAGGTCGAGGGAGGCGTCGGCGCCCGCGGTCAGGTACTCGGGGGTCGTCGTCCACTTGCCGTGGAAGTCCAGGGGTGCGCCACCGGCGTCGCTGCGGGCGGAGCCGAGGTAGGTTTCCGGGCTTTGCGCCGGGTTCGTCGGGGTGGTGTCGGCGACGTCGGTGCGCGGCGGGAGGGTCTGGCGGGGGTTCGCGGTGGTGAGCAGCTCGCGGATGAGCGACTCGGTGCCGTCGTAGTCGCCCTCGCCGATGGAGACGTGGCGGACGTGGCCGGTGGCGTCGGCGAGGTACTCGGCGGGCCAGGACTGGTTGTCGAACGCCTTCCAGGTGGCGTAGTCGTTGTCGATGGCCACGGGGTAGGTGAGGTGCTGGCGGGCGGCCCCGGCCGCGACGTTGGCGGGCACCTGCTCGAAGGCGTACTCCGGCGTGTGGATGCCGACGATCTCCAGGCCTGCGTCGTGGTAGCGCTGGTACCACGCCTCGACGTGCGGGATGGCGCGCTGGCAATTGATGCACGAGTACGCCCAGAAGTCGTAGAGCACGACTTTTCCTTGCAGCGCCGCGGGTTTGCCGCCCGGCGTGTTCAGCCACTGGTTGATGCCGACGAGCTGCGGCGCGGTCCCGCAGTCCTGCAGCTCGTCGGTCGGCTCACACGACTGCAGCCCGGCCTGGTTCGTGCCGAGGGCCTGGTTCAGCCCCGCCGTGTAGTCGGGAATGGCGCGCTGCAACGCGTCGGTGACGTTGAACGTGAGCGCGACGGCCAGCCCGATCACCACGACCCCCGCCGCGATCCGCACCTGCCGCTGGCGGTCGCGGAAGGCCTTCACCCGCTCGGCGACGCGGTTTCCGGCCAGCGCGAAGAACAACAGCGGGATCGCGGTGCCCACGGCGAACGCGATCGTGAGCGCGACCGTCGACACGCCGATCGAGTGGGTCGCGCCCGCCACCGTGATGGCCGCGAGCACCGGCCCCGCGCACGGCACGTAGACGGTGCCGAGCGCGAGCCCGAGCACGAACGCGCCGCGGTCGCCCGGCACGGATTTGCGGCCCAGCCGGACAAACGGGCGTTCGAGGAGGTCCTGCACCCGCGGGAACATCATCGCGACACCGAGTACCACCAGCACCACGAGCCCCGCCCAGCGCAGCACGTCGCCGGGCAGGTGCAGCGCCGCCAGCACGAGGGTGCCCAGCAGCGTCACGAGGCTGAAGCTCAACGCCAGCCCCGCGACGATGAGGAACGGCCGCCGCCGCGTGGGTGCCGCGGCGCTCGCCCCGCCCGTCATGAACAGCACCGGCAGCACCGGGAGAACGCAGGGCGAAATGCCGGTGATCAGCCCGCCCACCAGGCCGATCAGCACCAACGTGATCAGGGTGACCTCCTCTGTCTCCGCACAGAGTAGGCCGGGTACTTCACGTCGAGACGGGTCCTGCGTGGACGGTCAGGGATTCGTAACACTCCTGCGCAGCCCGGCTTCTTCCAGCAGCGGCACGATCCGCGTGCCGAAGAAGTCGAGTTCGGGCTGGTAGTCGTAGAACGTGAGCTGAACGCCGTCGATGCCCGTTTCGTGCAGGCGGCGCAGCTTGTCCGTGACCTCCTCGGGCGAACCCACGATGTGCAGGTGCCCGCCCACCGCGCGGCCCCGCGCCGAGTGCTCGAGCCACGACTGGCTGTCGCCCGCGGTGTGGCGAT
Organism: Amycolatopsis sp. NPDC004368; assembly: GCF_053602515.1. Classification (NCBI taxonomy): domain Bacteria; kingdom Bacillati; phylum Actinomycetota; class Actinomycetes; order Pseudonocardiales; family Pseudonocardiaceae; genus Amycolatopsis; species Amycolatopsis sp. NPDC004368. Next base: position 203,305 of record NZ_JBSGDT010000007.1, read on the forward strand.
CGGTGAACGCGCCGATCGCGCCCAGGTCGGCGTGGTCCATGATCGCCTGGTAACGCGCGTGCGCCTCTTTGCCGGTGGGCGCGGAAACGACCGTGGGGTTGATCACCACACGCACTTCTCGACCCTGATCACGCGCGGCCTGCTTGACCTTCGCGACGTGCGCCGGCAGCGCTTCGAGCGCGCGGTCGATGTTCTCTCCCGCCGGGCTGGAGATGAACACGAGGTCGGAGTTGCGCCCGGCGAAGGCGAAGCCCGCCGGGGAACCGCTGGCGGACACCAGGATCGGCCGGCCGTACTTCGGCAGCGGCGACGCGTACGCCTCCTGCAGCGAGTAGTGCTCGCCCTGGAAGGTCAGGTTGTCCTCGCCCGCCCACAGGTCCTTGCACACCGCAACGAACTCGTCGGCCATCGCGTAACGCTTGTCGTGCTCGGGCTTGAGCTGGCCGAACATCGCGGGTTCGGTGTCGGCGTAGCCGGTCACGATGTTCGCCCCGAAGCGGCCGCCGGAGATGTGGTCGGCGGTGGCGAGGAACTTGGCCAGGTGCAAGGGATGCCACGGTCCGTACAGCACGTGCACCGTGCCCAGCAACAGGATCGACTCCGTCGCCGACGCGAGCGCGATCGCCGAGACGAACGGGTCAAGGAAGTTCTCGCGGTAGTGCGTCTCACCGCCGAACCCGCCCTTGGGGAGCCACTGCGACAGGCCGAACGCGATGTCGAACCCGAACTTCTCCGCTTGCTGCGTCAGCGTCCGGTTGTAGTCGAACGTCCAGTCCGTCCCCCGCGGCAACGTCGACTGCGACCACCCACCCGTCTGCAGCGGCAGGAAAACCCCCAGCAGCAACGGTTGCCGCAGCACCCGGCTCAACGGGCTGTCCGGGAAATCCTGCGGCTGCGCCGGCTCCACCAGCCCGGCCCGATCACGTACGGACATGCACCACTCCTCGCCCTCATCCGCCGCGAGAATAGGTTGGACGTCAGACGTCTGGCGAGTGTGCCCAAGATCTGGGAAGAGCGGGTCCGGCACCCCGACCGGTGTGCCCGACACCCACCCGTCCGGCCGCACCGGTTGGGATCAGCTCGTCGCGTTGAGGGCGTCGAGCAGCCACGTGTGCGTGACGCCCATCGGTGCCGCCTCGCCGGTGACCTCGCCCGTCAACGTCCAGTAGCGGCGTACCTGCGGGGTGCGGTCAGGCGCGGTGCGGTGGTTGAGGGTGCGGCGGAAGGCCGGGGTGTCGGCGGCGCCCAGGGCCGCGGCGTGGGCCGCGACGAACCGGTCGAGCGCCGGCCCGGGTGCCGGGCGCGTGCCGGACGCCACGTCGGCGGAGGCGAGCGCGCACGCTTCGGCCACGTCCGCGTGCAGGGCCGCGAGGTCGGCGATCCGGTCGTGGTTCACGAGTGTGCTGTCGCGCAGCGCGGTGACGAACGACTGATCCGCCGCCAGCAGCACGAGCGTCGCGTACGCGACGACCTGCTCGGGCGTCGGCACTTCCGGCGGCGGCGGTGCGCTGAGGGCGAGGAACATGCGCGCCGAGTGGGCGGGCATCGGACCGGTGGTCATGGGCCGCCAGAGCCGCACGAGGACCTCGTGGGACGCGTGGCCGTCTTCGACCGCGGAGAGCAGCTCGAGCCGCGCGGGCCGGTCGATCGGCGTCGCGTCCTCGACCGCGCGCAGCACGGACCGCCGCCACGCGAGCGTCGCGAACTCGCGGTCGAGGCTCGCCCGCTCGGCGGCCACGGCGTCGGCGAGCGAGCGGCGCCCGGCGAGCACATCGGTGATCAGCGGCAGCCCCAGGCCGAGGCCGCGCATCCGCCGCACGAGCGTGAGCCGCTCGACCGCGCCCGCGTCGAACCGCCGGTGCCCGCCGGCGCTGCGGGCGGGTTCGAGCAGGCCTTCGTCGCAGTAGAACCGGATCGTGCGCACGGGCACGCCGGTCCGCCGCGCCAGGTCGCCGATCCCCAGTGTGAGCCCGGTCACCATCGGTAGAACCTCCAGCCGGATGGAGTTCCTACGGTACGGCCATGGACACCACCCGCCTCGCCACCGCGCTCCACCACCACACCACCGCCCTCGCCCACACCGCGGCGGCCACCGACCCCGACACGCGCGTCCCCACGTGCCCCGACTGGCCCGTGCGCGTCCTCGTCGGCCACGTCGGCCAGGCCCACCGCTGGTCGGCGAGCATCATCCGCACCGGCCCGTCCCCGGTACCCGACCCCTTCACCGCCGACCCCGGCGACCCGGCGGACTGGGCCTCCTGGCTCCACGCGGGCGCCGCCGAGCTGATCGCGGCGGTGTCCACAAGCGACCGTCCCGTGTGGACGTTCTTCGGACCGGGACCCGCGACGTTCTGGCTGCGCCGCATGCTCAACGACACCCTCGTCCACCACGCCGACGCCGACCCGCATTTCAAAACCGACCCCGACCTCGCCGAGGACGCCATCACCGAGTGGCTGGAACTGCTCGCGCACCCGGTCACCGCCACTCTGAAACCGGACGTCGCGGAGCTGCGGGGCACCGGCCAGACCCTGCACCTCGCGCCTGACGACGGCCCGGGCTGGCACCTCACCCGCACCCCCTCGGGCATCACGTGGACCCGCGGCACCGCCCCCGCCGATGCCACCCTCGCCGGTCCGGTCACGGAGCTGCTGCTGGTCCTCACCCGTCGCAAGCCGCTCGGTCAGGCGCGGGTCACCGGGGATCGCTCGCTGGTGGAGCACTGGCTGGCCCACAGCGCGGCCTGAGCACCGGGGCAGAAACCGTCGTCGACACCTCGGAACCAAAACCGCACCGCGTGACAGTCAGACCTGGCGCGCCGTCGCCATCGCCCGCTCGGTTTCCCAGAACGCCCGCATCGACGTGATCAACCCGTCGCCACCCACGTGGTAGACGAACACACCGTCGGTGTCCACGCGGTAGCCGCCGGGCAGGTACGTGGTGATGGTGCCGACGTTCGCGCACTCCGCCCCGGCCGCGAACGAATCGCGGATCACGAACTCGAAGCGTTCGACGTGCGCGATCGTCAGGTCCCAGAACGCGCCGATGCCCTCGTGCCCCCGGTGGCCCTTCCCGTGCTCGTCGAACATCGACGGGCCGACCGGGTCCTCCACCACGGCGTCCGGCGCGAACAACGCGAGCCACGCGGCTTTGTCCCCGGCGGCGACCGACGTCATCGAGCGGAACGACGCCAGGCGAGCCGGCGGCTGGTCCGCGTCGACGTCCCAGCTGACCTCGACCCCCACGTCACTCCCCCGATCCGAGCTTCTCGACGACCTCGGCGCCGAACTTGCGGATGGCGTCGACCTTCGGGCCCACCTCGGCGTCGAAGCCGATGCCCTCGAACACCCACGGCATGGTGATCGCGTCGGTCACGCCCGCCTCGGCCTGCTCGCGGAACCCGTCGAGCCCGAAGCGGTCGACGCACACGGCCTGGAACTCGAACGGGTCGTTCTCACGGCCACGCTCGGCCAGCAGCTCCTTGAGCCGCTTGATCGTGTCGCGCAGCTGGTCGACGGTCATCATCGCCGACGACCAGCCGTCGCCCACGCGGGCGGCGCGGCGCAACGCGACGTCGGTGTGCCCGCCGATGTAGAACGGCACGCGTTTCGGGGGCGTCGGGCTCATGCGGAGCTTGTCGAAGTCGAAGAACTCGCCGTGAAACTCCACCATGCCGCCGTCGAGGATGAGGCGCAGCACGTCGATGGCCTCGTCGAAGCGCTTGCCGCGGCGCTCGTACGGCGCGCCGCACCACTCGAACTCCTCCGGCGACCAGCCGATGCCCAGGCCGAGGCCGAACCTGCCGCCGGTCAGCGCCGCGACGGAGCCGACCTGGCGCGCGAGCAGCACCGGGTTGCGCGAGCCGAGTTTCACCACGGACGTGTAGAACTCGAGCCGCTCGGTGACCGCGCCCATCGCGGCGGCCGCCACCAGGGGGTCGACCCACGGCGTGTCCTCGGTCCAGAACCGGCTGCCATCGGGCGTGTACGGGTAGTCCGCGGACACCTTCTCGGAGTAGAACAGCGAATCCGGCAGGACGATCGAGGAGAAACCCGACTCCTCGGCGGCGCGGGCGAGCTCGCCCAGCTGATCGAGGGGGTTCATCGCGATCGACAGGGAGAACTTCATGCCCCGACGGTAACGTGTTCTACTTTACCCGGCCAGGGGTGCTCCACGTCACCCCTCGGGAACCCTCGGCGTACTGTCCGCGTTGTCCGTTTCAAAAGGCGGCCACGGGGCCGCCGAGACAGCTCAACACGTGGAGTGACCCATGGGCACCGCGATCCTGCTGATCGTGCTCGTCGTCGTGATCGTCGGGGGCGGGCTGTACTTCGCCCGGTCGCAGGCCGCCTCGCGGCAGCGGCAGCTCGACGACGCGAAGGCCGACGCGCGCCGCCTCGTCGAACGCCTCGGCGGGCAGGTCCTCAACATCACCGGTACCGACACGGCCTCCCAGCAGGCGATGGCCGACGCCAGCGAGCGCTACACCGCCGCCGGCTCGCAGCTCGAGCAGGCCAAGACCGTCGAGCAGGCTCGCCTGGTCAAGGACACGGCCGTGGAGGGCCTGTACTACGTCCGCGCCGCGCGGGTCGCGATGGGCATGGACCCCGGCCCGACGCTGCCGGAGGAGGCCGAGCGCGAGCGCGCCGGCAAGGTGACCGAACGCCGCGACGTCGACGTGGAGGGCCAGCACTACGCCGCCTCCCCCGACGCCGGCCAGGACACGCCGTACTACTACCCCGGCGGCCGCGTGGCCGGACGCCCGGTGCCGCAGGGCTGGTACAGCGAGCCGTGGTGGAAGCCCGCGCTCGTGGCCGGCGCGTGGGGCCTGGGTTCGATGTTCCTGTTCAGCGCCATGTTCTCCGGCATGAGCGGCATCGCGAGCGCCTCGGCCTGGGAGTCGGGCTACGACGCCGGTCAGCAGGACGCCCTCGAATCCGGCGACCAGGGCGGCGACGGCGGCGATGCCGGCGACGGCGGTGACGGCGGTGGCTTCGACGGCGGCGACGGCGGCCAGGACTTCGGCGGCTTCGACGGCGGAGGCTTCGATGGCGGAGGCTTCGGCGGCGGCGGTTTCGACTTCTGACGCCGGGCTGACGCGCTGATGCCGTGAAGGCCTCTTGAGGGATCCCGATTCCCCCGAGAGGCCTTCACGGCCTTTTCAGCGCCTCGGTTCGTCCACAGTGGATCTGCCGGATCAAGCAGGCTGACAAGACGGGCACCAATACAGGTTCCGCCCCACCAGCTCCTGCGACGCCACCTCCGTACCGCACACCAGGCACGGCATCCCGGCCCGCCGGTACACGTACACCTCACCACCGTGGCGGTCTTCGCGCGGCGCGCGGCCCTGCGCGGCCGGCATGTGCTCCGGCGCCACCGTGTCGATGCGCCCGACACGCACGCCGTGGCGCATCAACGTCACCAGGTCGGCCCACATCTCGTCCCACATGCCGCGGTCGAGGGCACGGCCGGGCACCAAGGGCGCCACGCCGTGGCGGAACAGCACTTCCGCGCGGTAGACGTTGCCGACGCCGGCCAGCACGGCCTGGTCCATCAGCAGCGCCGCCACCGAGGTGCGCGAGCGGGAGATGCGCTCCCACGCCCGGTCGGGCTTCGCGTCGCGGCGCAGCGGGTCGGGACCGAGGCGGGCCTTGATGGCGTCGGTCTGGGCGGCGTCGAGCAGTTCGCAGCGGGTGGGGCCGCGCAGGTCGGTCCAGTGCGTGGCGCCGGTCAGGCGCATGCGCACCTGGCCCACCGGCGCGGTCTCGGGCAGCGGCGTTTCGGCGAACGTGCCGTACAGGCCGAGGTGGACGTGCACTGTCCCGTGTGGACCGTAGTCGTGGAACAGGTGCTTGCCGTACGCCTCGGCCGACACCAGCGTGCGCCCGTCGAGCCGGGCGGCCTCGTCGGTGAAGCGGCCTTGGGGGCTCGCGACGGAGACGGGCGCGCCGGCGTAGCGGCGTTGGTGCAGACGGGCGAGGCGGTGCAGCGTGTGCCCTTCGGGCATCAGGCTTGCGGCAGGGCCGGCGGGGTGCCGGTGCGCTCGTAGTCCAGCAACTGCCGGATGCGGCGGTTGTGGCGCTCTTCCGGCGACGGCTCGGTCGCCAGGAACGCCTCGACGATCGCGGTGGCCTGCTCCACGGTGTGCATGCGCGCGCCGACGCCGAGCACCTGCGCGTGGTTGTGCTCGCGGCACAGCTGCGCCGTCTCGACGCTCCAGCCGAGACCCGCGCGGATGCCGGGCACCTTGTTGGCGGCGATCTGCTCGCCGTTGCCCGAGCCGCCGATCACGATGCCGAGGCTGCCCTCGTCCTCGACGACGCGGCGCGCGGCCTCGACGCAGTAGGCGGGGTAGTCGTCGGCGGCGTCGTACACGCGCGGACCGACATCGACGACTTCGTGTCCCTGGCCCGCGAGGTGGCTGGCCAGGTGGTTCTTCAGCTCGAAACCGGCATGGTCGGATCCCAAGTAGACACGCACAGCGGCGAGTCTGCCATCACCGCCGGTGGCGGGCATGATCTGGGGGTGGACACGTGGGTGCAACCGGGGCACGACATCCGGCTCGAATGGGGTGGAGAAGGCGTCACCGCGCTCGGCGGAGCGTGCGCCGTGCTCGTGGTCGTCGACGTGCTTTCCTTCAGCACCACCACGGATCTCGTCACCGCGCGCCGCGGCCGCGTGCTTCCGGTGCGCTGGCGCGACGAGCGCGGGGTGGCCGCCGCGCGGGCCGCCGGAGCGGTCGTGGCGGGCGACGGACCGTGGACGCTGCGGCCGGCGTCTGTGACGGAGATCCCGTCCGGCACGCTGCTCGCGCTGCCCTCGCCCAACGGCGCCACCCTCACCGCGGCGGCCGCCGCCACCGGCGCGCACGTGCTGGTGGGCTGCCTGCGCAACGCCTCCGCCGTCGCGGCGAAGGCACTCGACCTCGCGGCCGGGCGGCCCGTCGGGATCATCCCCGCGGGCGAACGCTGGGGCATCGACATGCTGGGCGGGAGAAAGGAATTCGGCCCGCTGCGGCCCTGTGTGGAAGACCAGCTCGGTGCGGGCGCCGTCGTCGCGGCCCTCGCGCGCGCCGCGCGCACGCTCTCGGCCGAAGCAGCGCTGGCCGCGGCGGCCTACGCGGGCACTGACGTCCCCGAGGCCCTGCGCACCTGCTCCTCAGGCCGCGAACTGGCCGCGGCCGGCCACCCGGACGACGTGGCACTCGCCGCGCAGATCGACGTCAGCGCAGGCGCGCCCACGCTGCGCGGAGAACTCCTGGAGGTGGGATGACCTGGACCGAATTGGCCGACGGCGTACACGCGCGCCGCCACGAAGAGCTCGACCTGACCACGGGACTCGTGATCGGCGCCGAACGCTGCCTCGTGATCGACACGTGCGGCGACGTCGACCAGGGCGCCGAGCTCGCCGCGGCCGTGCGCGAGCTGACGGACCTGCCGTGGAGCGTCGTCTACACGCACGCGCACTTCGACCACGCCTTCGGCACCACGCCGTTCCTGCCCTGCGACGTCTGGGCGCACGAACGCTGCCTGCCCGAGCTGGTCCACCACGGCGAAGCCACGAAGGCCAAGTGGAGCGCGAAGTACCGCGAAGCAGGCAAACCCGGGATCGCCGACGCGCTCGACCGCACCGGCGTGATGCCGCCCGACCGGCTCGTCACGGACCGAACCGAGCTGGAACTCGGTGGCCGCACCGTCGCACTCGTGCACCCCGGCCGCGCGCACACCGACCACGACCTGGTGGTGCACGTGCCCGACGCGAGTGCCGTGTTCGCCGGCGACGTGCTGGAACACGGACCCGAGGGCTTCACCGCGGAGTCGTTCAGCGACGAAACGCACCTCGGTGAATGGCCGGGCGCGCTCCAGGCGATCCTCGCGCTCGACCCGAGGATCGTGGTGCCCGGCCACGGCGAACCCGTGGGCCCCGGGTTCGTCCGGGAGCACCGCGACGGGCTGCATCGGCTCATCGAGCTGAAGGCCGCCGTCGCGGCCGGGACCACCGGGGCGGACGAGGCCGTGGCGGCCTCGCCCTACCCCGAGGACGTCACCAGGGCCGCGTTCGCGACCCCGTGAGCGTCAGTTGAAGTTCAGCTCACCCGTGCGAGTGCGCTTCAGCTCGAAGAAGTCCGGGTAGCTCGCCATCGCGACGGCGCCGTCGAACACCTTGACGGCGTCGTCGCCGCGCGGGATCGAGTTGAGCACCGGGCCGAAGAACGCGACGCCGTCGATGTGGATGGTCGGCGTGCCGACGTCCATGCCGACCGGGTCCATGCCTTCGTGGTGACTCTTCTTCAGGGCGTCGTCGTACTCGGTGGAGTCGGCGGCCTCGATCAGCTCGGCCGGCGCGCCGACCGATTCGAGGGCTTCCTTCAGGACCACGTCGAAGTCCTTGTTGTCCTGGTTGTGGTAGCGCGTGCCGAACTCCGTGTAGAAGTTGCGCAGCGCCTCCTGGCCCATCGCGGCGTTCAGCGCGGTCGCCACGCGGACCGGGCGCCAGCCCTTGTCCATCAGTTCCTGGTAGCGCTCCGGGAGCTCCTCCCGGCCCGAGTTGAGCACGGACAGGCTCATGATCCGGAAGTTCAGGTCCAGCTCGCGCTGCTTCTCGACCTCGAGGATCCACCGCGAGGTGATCCACGCGAACGGGCAGATCGGGTCGAAGTAGAAGTCCACCTTGGTGGGCTTGGACGCAGCGGTCATCTCTCAGGCTCCTCGGTGAGATTTTCGACGTCGGCAAGCATGCCTGTGCGGGCGGTGTCCCGCACATCCGGACGCAACGGCGCGCCGGGCCCGGTTGTTCCCCGTCGCCCGAGGACCGCTTCGCATGATTGGATGCTCGACAGCCCGAAAACCGGAACCGAAATCGAAGACCAGAGGTGCCCGTGCCCGCCCCCAACCTGACTCGTGACGAAGCCAAGCAGCGCTCCGGCCTGCTGGATGTCGCGTCCTACGACATCGTGCTGGACCTGACCGACGGCCACGGCGGTCCCGGTGAGAAGACGTTCCTGTCCACCACCACAGTGCGCTTTTCGGCCACCCGGCCGGGCGAGTCGTCCTGGATCGACCTCGTCGCCGAGGGCGTCCGCTCCGCCGTGCTCAACGGCGACGAACTCGACGTGAGTGCCTACGTCGAGGACAAAGGCATCGCGCTGCCCGGGCTTGCCGCGGACAACGAGCTCGTGGTCACCGCCGACTGCCGCTACATGAACACCGGCGAGGGCCTGCACCGCTTCGTCGACCCGGTCGACAACGGCGTGTACCTGTACACGCAGTTCGAGACCGCCGACGCGAAGCGCATGTTCGCCTGCTTCGACCAGCCGGACCTGAAGTCGGTGTACCGGCTCACCGTCCGCGCGCCGCGCGACTGGAAGATCGTGTCCAACGCCCTCGTCGAGGCCGAAGAGGACACTTCCGACGGCGCGCGGCTGACGAACTTCGCCGTGTCGATGCGGATCTCGACCTACCTGGTCGCGCTCATCGCCGGCCCGTACGCCGAGTGGCGCGACGAGTTCTCCGACAGCCACCGCACGATCCCGCTCGGCATCTACTGCCGCGCGTCGCTCGCCGAGCACATGGACGCCGACCGCCTGTTCGCGGAGACCAAGCAGGGCTTCGGCTTCTTCCACGAGAAGTTCGGCACGCCCTACCCGTTCTCCAAGTACGACCAGCTGTTCGTGCCCGAGTTCAACGCGGGCGCGATGGAGAACGCCGGCGCCGTGACCTTCCTCGAGGACTACGTCTTCCGCAGCCGCGTCACGCGCTACTCCTACGAGCGCCGCGCCGAGACGCTGCTGCACGAGATGGCGCACATGTGGTTCGGCGACCTGGTGACCATGCGCTGGTGGGACGATCTGTGGCTCAACGAGTCGTTCGCGACGTTCGCGAGCGTGTTCGCCCAGGCCGAGGCCACCGAGTACAAGAACGCGTGGACCAGCTTCGCGAACATCGAGAAGTCGTGGGCCTACCGGCAGGACCAGCTGCCCTCGACGCACCCGATCGCGGCCGACATCGTCGACCTGCACGCGGTCGAGGTGAACTTCGACGGCATCACCTACGCCAAGGGCGCGAGCGTGCTCAAGCAGCTCGTGGCCTACGTCGGCATCGAGCACTTCCTGAGCGGGCTGAAGGTCTACTTCGGCAAGCACGCGTGGGGCAACGCGACGCTCGCCGACCTGCTGGCCGCACTGGAGGAGGCCTCCGGGCGCGACCTGTCGTGGTGGAGCGCCGAGTGGCTCGAGACCACCGGGCTCAACTCGCTCAGCCCGCGCTACGAGGTGGCGGCCGACGGCACGTTCTCCTCGTTCGCCGTGGTGCAGACGGGCGCGAAGCCGGGCGCGGGTGAGCTGCGCACGCACCGCGTGGCCGTCGGCGTGTACGACGACGTCGAGGGCAAGATCGTGCGCACCGAGCGCGTGGAGCTCGACGTGGCGGGCGACCGCACCGAGGTGCCCGCGCTGGTGGGCACGCCGGCGGGCAAGCTCGTGCTGGTCAACGACGACGACCTCACCTACTGCCGCATGCGCCTCGACCCGGCGTCGCTCACCACGCTGATCGACCGGATCGCCGACATCGATGAGCCGCTGCCCCGCACGCTGTGCTGGTCGGCCGCATGGGAGATGACGCGCGAGGCCGAGCTCAAGGCGCGCGACTTCGTGACGCTGGTGTCGCGCGGCATCCACGCGGAGAGCGAGGTCGGCGTGGTGCAGCGGCTGCTGCTGCAGGCGCAGACGGCGCTCAACTCGTACGCCAACCAGACGTGGGCGGCGGAGCAGGGCTGGCCGGCCTTCACCGGCCGGCTGCTGGCGCTCGCCCAGGGCGCCGAAGCCGGATCCGACCACCAGCTGGCGTTCGTGAACTCCCTGGCCGGTGGCGTGCTCGACGAGGCGACGCTGGGTGTCGTCGCGGGCTGGCTCGACGGGTCCGCGCCGCTGGCGGGCCTCACCGTGGACACGGACCTGCGCTGGCGCCTGCTGCAGGCGCTCGTGGCGCACGGCAAGGCCGGCACGGCCGAGATCGACGCCGAACTGGCCAAGGACGACACGGCCGCGGGCCGGCGTCACGCCGAGCGCTCGCGCGCCCTGCAGCCGACCGCCGAGGCCAAGGCCGACGCCTGGCAGCGCGCGGTCCACGACGACGAGATCCCCAACGCCGTGAGCGACGCCCTCATCTCGGGCTTCTCGCACCCGGGCCAGAAGCAGCTGCTGGGCGGCTACGTCGAGCGCTACTTCGAGATCGTCGACGAGGTGTGGACGCGCCGCTCCAGCGAGCGCGCCCAGCCGACCGTGATCGGGCTGTACCCGTCGTGGGCCGTCGAACCCGCCACGGTGACGGCGTCGGACAAGTGGCTCGAGGGCGACCACCCGGCCGCGCTGCGCCGGCTCGTCTCCGAGGGCCGGGCGGGCATCGTCCGCGCGCTCGCGGCGCGGGAGTTCGACAGCCAGGCCTGACCGGTGGGCGGGCCGCTCGTGCGCGAGAGCGGCCCGCCCACGACGAAGGGGGCCTCCTCGGCGATCGAGGAGGCCCCCTTCGGGTGTCAAGCGAGGATCAGTGCTTCGGCTCCGGGCCGGCCTGGTCGCTCAGCATGCGCAGGGCGTTGACCAGGCCACCGACCAGGTCGCCCTCCTTGAACGAGGCCACCATGCTCGCCACGGCCAGGTTGGCGCCGCGGTCGGGCAGGCGGACGTGGGAGCGCTCGCCGATCACGATCTCGATCGCGCGCTGCGCGGGCGAGACCGCGACGACAACGGCGTTGGTCGGGTCGTCGGTGGAGGCCAGCAGCTTCTCGGCGGTGGCGCGGGTGTCCTCGCCGAGGTCGCCGAGGTACACGCTGAAGGCGACGCCGGACTCGCGCGTCGCGAAGGTCAGGGCCTCGTCGAGCCGCGCGAGCTGCTGCACCGAGAAGGGGCTGGTCGGCTCGGCCGGCTCGTACATCTTGGCCGCGGAGATGCGGCCGCTGTTCGTGACGACCTCGCCGAACGCGAGGTCCTTCTCCGCAGCGTCTTTTCCGAGCGTCTCGACCGCGGTGGCCGAGTGCGTGAGTTCACCACTTGCCACGTGCGCCTCCGGCGGCGTTCGGGGCGCCCGAGGGCACCACAGCATCCGGATCGACGGCGTGGTGGCCCGCACCGACACCCTCCGGGTTGGCGGTCCACCACATCGCGGGGTACTCCCACGGCTGTCCCGGCCGGTACCGCGGCGTCCCCGAGAACTTCTTCCGCAGGGTGGCCGCACCGACCACCAAGTAGATGGCCAGGGGGATGACCGCGTAGACCAGGATCGTCTCGACAACGTTCACGCCGGTGAGCGTATCGGATGGCCCTGGTGGCCACCGCGCGGCGCCGCGCCGGGCGGTTCGGCGAACTCGACCGCTCGTCGTGCGGGAGCGCCCGTCCGCCGCTTGGCTCGCGCGCGCTGGAACGTTGGGGCGAAGCCGGGCGGGCCGAAAGGTTGCAACTCAACGTACAGGCGGCCGTACCGGTCGCCCCCGTCTTGTCGGCGCACTGAAATCCTCGTAGCTTTTTCACCTGTACGGGCCTTGCGGTCCGCTCCCCAGCCCCAGCAGGTCACGCACCGGTCCCAGGAGGCCATGTCATGCAGAGTGTCCAGCCCCCCGCTCAGGCGATCAACGAGGCCATTTCGTCACCCAGTGAAATCGAATTCCTGACCGGAACGCGCGTGACGTCCGGCACAAGGGTTACCCGCGGTACTCGGGTCACTCGCGGTACCCGCGTCACGGCCGGCACGCGTGTCACTCGCGGCACCCGGGTCACCCGCGGCACGCGCGCCACCAACGGCACCCGCGTGACCGCCGGCACCCGCGTCACGCGCGGCACCCGCGTGACCCGTGGCACCCGCGTCACTTGTGGCACCCGCGTCACCCGGGGCACCCGCGTGACCTCACAGGCCGACTTCGCTCTGGCCGCCTGACCCGCCGCCCGGGCACACGGGGCACCGGGGACACCGGACCGAAGAAAAACGCCCGCACACCCCCTTGGGGGCGCCGGGAGCGTCGAATCCAAGCTCAGCGCGAGAACCGCGCACGAACCACCGGCTCGCCCCGGCCGCCGCACAGGCAGCCGGGGCGCCGACGTGTCAGCAGCCGGTCAGGCCGCGGACCCCAAGTACGGCTGCCACAGCGGGTCGGCCTCCTTGGAGTGGGCCAGCAGCCGCCAGTGCGGGCCGTGGGGCGCCCGCGGCACCACCCGCAGCCGCCAGCCCAGCTCCGAGAGGAGCTTGTCGGCCTTGCGGTGGTTGCACTTGGCGCAGCAGGCCACGCAGTTGGTCCAGCTGTGGGGCCCGCCGCGGCTGCGCGGCAGCACGTGGTCGATCGTCTCGGCCCGGCCGCCGCAATAGGCGCAGCGGTACCGGTCGCGGTGCATGAGCCCGGCCCGGGTCAGCGGCACCTTCGCGCGGTACGGCACCCGCACGTACGTGCTGAGCCGGATCACCGAGGGCACGGGCAGCGACACGGTCGCGGCGTGCAGCTCCACGCCCGCCGGGTCCCCGTGCACGACCTCCGCCTTGCCGCACATCACCAGGACCACCGCGCGCCGCATGGGCAGGGCGGTCAGGGGTTCGAAAGTCGCGTTCAGGAGCAGTACGCGACGGCGGCCCCACGACGGGGTCGCCGGGTCCCGGCCTCTACGCTGTCCGGGCGGACGGGATACTCCCCCTGGTCGGGTCCCCGGCCCGGCCGGGTTCGCTCCGCCGGATGCGGAACCTCCCGAGCAGGCACGCAGGACCGCCTGCGGCGGCTCGTCGGCCATGGCTTGGCCGCTGCCGCCGAGGGGGATGGGTTGTCGGTCTGGCACTCGACCACCTCCACCGGTGCAGGCATAGTCGACCACACATCAGCCCCAAAGTGCACGTGTGTTACGTGACGTGTCACGTGCCCGCGACCCAACATCCACTTGCCGTTGGGTGAACCGAAGCGACGGAAGGACTGTTCCACCCCGTGAACCCCGTGCTCAGCGCCCCGCCAGCGTGCATCTCCGACCCCGGCACGTGGTGCTCGCAGGTCTTCGCGATCACGCACAACGAGTGGCTCGCCGGTTCGGCGGACTGGCTCGTGACCAAGCCGCTGCGGATCATCCTGATCCTGGTTCTCGCGTTCCTGGTGCGGTATCTCACACGGCGTCTCATCGATCGCGTGACCACGCTCCCCCGCGGCGGCAAGGGCAAGCTCCCGGCCCTGCTGCGGCCGTTGCGCGAACGCGCCCCCGACGTGCTCGGCCCGGCCGTGGTGGAGCGGCGCCGGCAGCGGGCCACCACGATCGGCTCGGTGCTGAAGTCGATGGCCTCGTTCCTCATCTACGGCCTGGCGTTCATGCTCGTGCTGGGCGAACTGGGCCTCGACCTGGGGCCGATCATCGCGTCGGCGGGCATCGTCGGCGTGGCGCTCGGGTTCGGCGCGCAGAACCTGGTCCGTGATTTCCTGTCCGGCATCTTCATGATGATCGAGGACCAGTACGGCGTGGGCGACGTCGTGGACATCGGCCCGGCCGTCGGCACCGTCGAGGCCGTGGGCCTGCGCATCACCACGCTGCGCGACCTGCAGGGCACCGTCTGGTACGTGCGCAACGGTGAGGTGCTGCGCGTCGGCAACTCCAGCCAGGGCTTCGCCGTGGCCGTGGTCGACGTGCCGCTCGGCTACTCCGCCGACGTGGACCGCGCGTCCACCGTGCTCACGGCGGCGGCCACGAAGGCCGCCGAAAGCGAGGCGCTGGCCGTCAACGTGATGGAGCCGCCGGAGATGCTCGGCGTGGAGAAGGTCACGCCCGAGGGCATCCAGCTGCGCCTGACCGTGAAGGTGCGCCCCGGCAAGCAGTGGGCCGTGCAGCGGGCGCTGCGCGCGCACCTGCTCGCCGCGCTGGAGGAGGCCGGCTTCGAGCCGCCGCTGGGCCGGTTCCTGTCCGCACCGGGCGCCGACAAGTAGCCGCGCGCAGGGCAAGATGGAGGGGTGTCGACTGTGAGTGGCTCCGAACCCGCGAACCTGTACGAGGCCGTGGGCGGTGAACCGACGTTCCGGCGGATCGTCGCGCGCTTCTACCAGGAAGTGGCGACGGACGAGATCCTGCGCCCGCTCTACCCGGAAGAGGACCTCGGCCCGGCCGAGGAGCGCTTCCGGCTGTTCCTCATACAGTACTGGGGCGGCCCGCACACCTACTCCGACCGCCGGGGCCACCCGCGGCTGCGGATGCGCCACGCGCCGTTCAAGATCGGCCCGATCGAGCGCGATGCGTGGCTGCGCGCGATCCGCGTGGCGGTCGACGAGGAGAACCTGCCCGAGCCGTACCGCGAGCAGCTGTGGGCCTACCTCGAGATGGCCGCGCACAGCATGATGAACAGCTTCGTCTGATGAGACGCCCGGTGGCGGGCCACCGCCGGGCCCCCGAGGGCCGGCCCCGCGCCTCGTGGTGGTCCGACGCCGTCTTCTACCAGGTCTACGTGCGCTCGTTCGCCGACTCCGACGGCGACGGCGTCGGCGACCTCGAGGGCATCCGCAGCCGCCTGGGCTACCTGGAGCTGCTGGGTGTGGACGCGCTGTGGCTCACGCCGTTCTACCGCTCCCCCATGGCCGACCACGGCTACGACGTGGCGGACCCGCGCGACGTCGACCCGATGTTCGGCACGCTCGGCGATTTCGACGTGCTGCTCACCGAGGCGCACAAGCGCGGCATCAAGGTGACCGTGGACATCGTCCCGAACCACACCAGCAACCGGCACGCGTGGTTCAAGTCGGCGATGGCCGCCGCGCCCGGCAGCCCCGAACGCGACCGCTACGTCTTCCGCGACGGCCGCGGCCCCGACGGCTCGTCACCGCCCAACAACTGGGTGTCGGTCTTCGGCGGGCCCGCGTGGACGCGCGTGCCCGACGGCCAGTGGTACCTGCACCTGTTCGCACCGCAGCAGCCGGACCTCAACCACGCCAACGCCGACGTGCGCTACGACCTGGAACGCACCCTGCGCTTCTGGCTCGACCGCGGCGTCGACGGGTTCCGCATCGACGTGGCCCACGGCATGGCGAAGCCCCCGGGACTGCCCGACATGGACCCGCGCGCGGCCGGGTTCGGCGGCGGCGAGCATTTCGACCCGCGGTTCGACGACGACGGGGTGCACGAGGTGCACCAGATGATCCGCAAGGTGCTCGACGAGTACCCGGACACGATGGCCGTCGGCGAGATCTGGGTCAACGACGACGAGCGCCTGGCCCGCTACCTGCGGCCCGACGAGCTTCACCTGGCGTTCAACTTCCGCCTGGTGCTCACCCACTTCGACGCCGACGCGATGCGCACGTCGATCGAGCGGTCGCTGGCCGTGCCGCGCGCGGCGGGCGCGCCCGCGACCTGGACGCTGTCCAACCACGACGTGTGGCGCACCGTGAGCCGCTACGGCGGCGGCGCGGCCGGGCTGCGGCGCGCGCGGGCCATGGCGCTGGTCGAGCTGGCCCTGCCGGGTGCGGTCTACCTGTACAACGGCGAAGAGCTGGGCCTGCCCAACGTCGACCTGCCACTCGCCGCGATGGAAGACCCGCGGGCACGCACGCAGGGCGCGCAGTTCGGCCGGGACCCCGAGCGGGTGCCGATGCCGTGGGAGGGCACGCTGCCGCCGTTCGGCTTCTCACGCAACCCGCGCACGTGGTTGCCGATGCCGCCCGAGTGGGCGGAGCTCACCGCGGAACGCCAGCTCGAGGACGCGTCGTCCACGCTGTCGCTGTACCGGCGAGCCGTGGACCTGCGCAAAACGCACCCGGCTTTCCGCGTCGGCGACGAGCTCGAGTGGTACGGCGCGCCCGCCGGCTGCTTCGCGTTCCGGCGCGGCAAAGGCGGGCTGATCTGCGCGCTGAACACGTCGGCGAGCTCGATCGCGCTGCCGCCGGGTCAGCTGCTGCTCGCCAGCAGCCCGCTGGTCGACGGACGGCTGCCACCCGATTCGGCGGCGTGGCTGGTCTGAGCCGACCGAGCCGGGCGCTCAGCGGGCGGCGACCTCCAGGCCGAGCATGTCCAGCAGGCCACGCAGGTCTTCGGCGTCGTGGGCCCTCGCGGCGACCGTGCGGGCGGCCAGGTCGCGTTGGTGGCGCATGCCCTGCTCCGCGGACACGCGGGCGCGGGCGAACTCACTGGTTTCGGGGGACAGCGGGCGTCGTTCCGAGCGCATGAGGCTCCTCATCGAGGCCACGCCGGCTCTGCTGCCGGCGCGCGGGGGAAAATCTCTCTCGATGTGACCGACGCTACACGACAGACACCCACGTGCACAACGAAGCACTGGTCAGCACCCAGCTCAGTCCACAAGGGACGGACAGTGTGGACCGGTTCCAGCCTGCGCGGTGATCCGCTCCGGAGGCTGGCGTCCGCGCCCGCGGTGTGGTTAGCTGCGCGAGGTCATATTTTGTGTTCGTGCGGTGGGTACTCCCCGCGGCCACGCTCGCAAGATGCGCGGGCGTAGTGGTTCTCCGTCACCGGAAGATCAAACCGTCGGTCGTCGACCCGGGTGCCGGGGTGGCACCTCGATCTTTAAGTGGTGGAGAATTCTATGACGCAAGGCACCGTGAAGTGGTTCAACGCCGAGAAGGGCTTCGGCTTCATCACGCCGGACAACGGCGGTGGCGACGTGTTCGTGCACTACTCCGAGATCCAGGGCAACGGCTTCCGCAGCCTGGACGAGAACGCTCGCGTGGAGTTCGAGATCGGCCAGGGCCAGAAGGGGCCGCAGGCCACTTCCGTCACGGTTATCTGATTTCACAAGGGTTTCCCGAGGGGCCGGCGCCGCGTGCACCGGCCCCTCGGCCTTTTTCCGGACGACCGCGTGAGAACACCGCCTGAAGACACTGTCGAGGAACAGCCGGGAACACGCTTCACGAACTCCGCGGGAACTTTGCCGACAACCGGCTCGTTGAGGGAAAAGGTCGTGGACGGCCCCCGGGCCGGACCGCACGACGGTGTGCTCCCTCCAATTCGGCGCGGTTCCGCGAATCGAGCGAACCGCCCGGCACACCCTCGAACCGGCCTCGGTTGCTGCAGAGTGCAACAACCGGACCAGCTCGACAGGAGTGTTCCAGCATCGACACCCTCCGCGTCACTCTTCCCCCTTCCATCCCGGAAGCCTCCGCCTCGACCGGCACCGCCCTGCGTGACCGGCCCGCACCCGAGCCCATGCTCGCGGGCCGCAAGACGGGAACCGAAGCGTTCCTGGTGAAGCTCTTCGCCGTGCTCCCCCTGCTGGCGGTGATCGCCGCCGTGCCCTTGGCCTGGGGCTGGGGCCTGAGCTGGCTCGACATCGGCCTTGCGGTCGGCTTCTACTACCTCAGCGGCCTCGGGATCACCATCGGTTTCCACCGCTACTTCACACACGGTTCGTTCCGCGCCCGCCGCGGCCTGCGGATCGCGCTCGCCGTGGCCGGCAGCATGGCGATGCAGGGACCCGTGATCGCGTGGGTCGCCGACCACCGCCGCCACCACGCCTACTCCGACCGCGACGGCGACCCGCACTCCCCGTGGCGCTTCGGCACCACGCCGGCGGCGCTGGCGAAGGGGTTCTGGCACGCCCACATGGGCTGGCTGTTCGACCGCGACAAGACCAATTCCCGGCGCTTCGCCCCGGATCTGCTGGACGATCCGGACATCCGCCGCGTCGACAGCCTGTTCCCCGTGCTCACGGCGGTGACGCTGCTGGCGCCGGCGCTGATCGGCGGCCTCGCGACGATGAGCTGGTGGGGCGCGCTCACAGCGTTCTTCTGGGCCGGGCTCGTGCGGGTGGCGGCGCTGCACCACGTGACGTGGTCGGTGAACTCGTTGTGCCACATGATCGGTGAGCGCCCGTTCGTGTCGCGGGACCGCTCGGCGAACTTCTGGCCGCTGGCGATCCTGTCTTTCGGCGAGTCGTGGCACAACTCCCACCACGCCGACCCGACCGGCGCTCGGCACGGCGTGGGCCGGGGCCAGCTCGACACGTCGGCGCGGCTCATCTGGCTGTTCGAGAAGCTGAACTGGGTCTCGCAGGTCCGCTGGCCCCGACCGGAGCGGCTCGCGCGAAAGCTCAGGACCGCCTGACAACCGGCCGGACGCGTCGTTCCAGCCGGGCCGCCAGCGCGCCACGATCGGTGGCGGCACGGCTGGGCGGCGTGGTCCACGCGCCGTTGTCGGGAGCCGAGACGACCTCGGCGACGAACCGCGCCACGAGCGCGGGCTCCGGAACGACGTCGCCGCCCAGGAGCGAGACGACCAGCGGCGGCTCGGCCGGCGCCGTCTCGACGGAGAGTGTCCAGCCGGTTCGCGAGTTCCAGAGCAGCATCAGGTCACGGCCGGGGTAGCGCGGCGAGCGACGGCTCAGCGCCACGTACGCCGTGACTGTGTCGGCAACCTCGCACGACGTCCCCTCCACGGAGACGCCCACTGCTTCGGCCACCGCGCGGACGTAGCCGACCAGCGCCCGTCTGAGCACCAGTGGGTCTTCGTGAACGGCTTCGGTTGTCGGACGATCGGAACCGGACAGGAGCATGGGTCTCCCCTCCACCGTCGGCAATCGGCTCTGGCGGGCGGAAACGGCCTTCTGCAGGCGCGTGCGCGCACCACGGCCGGCTCAACCGGCGGTGCGGTGTTCGAAGTCGCGCCGAATCGGACATCGGCGGCTGATCCGGCACCGACTCTACCCGGACTTTCGGTCCACGGGGACCGGCTAACCGCTCTGACCTCCGTCCATCCCGCCCGAGCCGTCGCCGGAATTGCCCAACGACGTGGCGATCCATGCCGCGAACAACGCGGCCTGCGCGTACGGCGCGACCTCACCCACGATGCGGGCGGCCTTCGAAAACCGGCCGTGGGCGATCTGGTACCCCACGCCTTCGGGCACGGCGTCCGCCGGGCGGTCGGTGCGCCACGGCGTCTGCTCGGCACGCACGTCGGCGAGGAAATCCGCCGTCGGGTCACCGTCGGGGTCGGTCATGCCCCCACCATCGCACCGCGCCCGCGGAAACACCACGCGCGCAAGGAAACCACAAGAACTTCAGATGAAAAGGGGCAACACCGCGTGCCTTCTTTTCAGCGGCCCGCCGGACACAGTGCACAGACAGGATGAACGGGGGCGAGGCACTGAAAAAGGTTGCCCCGCCCCGTTTTCACCCGAACACCTTCGTGAAGAACTGGCTCTCGGCCGGCGTGATCCGCCGGGGCCGATGGGTGACGGTGTCGAACGGTGCGATCAGCGTTTCCGCCGTGACGGCCACCGGGTCCGTCTCCGCCGGTCCCGTGTGCAGGCGGTAGGCGAGCGTGAGGCTCGCGGCCCGCAGCTGGGTCAGGGTGACCTCGACCCGGACCGGCGCGCCCGCCTCGACGACGACCGGGCGGCGGTAGTGCACCTCGAGCTTCGCGACGACGATGCCCTTGGTCATCTCGACGAGACCGAGCTCCACCGCCTCGGGGAACACCTCGATCCGCGCCTCTTCGAGCATCGTGACGATCTTGGCGTGGTTGACGTGCCCGAAGGAGTCCATGTCGGACCAGCGCGGCCGGATCAGCGTGACGTGACTCATCGGGCGGCCCTCCGGCAAAGAACCAACGTGATGACTGCTGAGTCCGGAAAATAATTAGCGATGCTAACGATCATGGTTTCACATTGACCATCAGCACCGCCGAGCACCACACCCACCCCGGAATCGGGCAGAGATCAGAAGAGAAGGGGCAACAGTGCGTGCCTTCTCCTCAGAACCGCGCCATATCGGGCATCCAACCGGAGCCACGAATCGGTGGCGGTCACCCGCACCACGTCACCGTCGATCGACGAGTCGAACAACCCCATTCCGGACAAGGCGAACAGACAGCGCAGCTGCACCTTCACCTCGAGCTCCCCACCGGTCACCGTGAGCACGGCCTGGTCCATCAGCGACGCGGGCGGCGTGCCGTGCGGGCCCACGTTGTCCCGGGCCAGGGTGACGCCGCGGTCGGCGAGGTCGGACACCACGCCCACCGGCAGGTCGTCCACGAGCTGCCAGCGCCCCGGCGCGGGCAGCTCGGCGTGCCAGAGCAGGTCGCGGGCCGGCCCCGGGTCCATGACCTCGCCACCCGCGACCGTGAGGGCCGCGAGCAGCTCGTTGCCCGACACGGTGATGTCGGCCGGGGTGACGGTCCCCGCCACCGCGCGGGTGGCGAGGACCTCGAACGGCGTGGTCGTCCACGCTTCCACGACACCGCCCGCGTCCGGCCGGTTGCGCAGCCGCACCACCGTGTTGCCGTCCAACCGCACCGCACGCGCGACGAACGCGCCCAGCGTCTCCCGGTCGGCGGCGTCGGGGACACGCAGCTCAGGCATCGGCGAACACCTTCTTGAGGAACTCCGACTCCTCGGCGGTGAGCCGCCGCGGCCGCAGCTTCACGGTGTCGTACGGCGCCAGCACCGTCTCGGCCGTCGCCGCCACCGGGTCCGAGGCCTCGGACCCGGTGTGCACGACGTAGGCCAGCGTGACGGTGGCCGCCTTGATCTCGGTGAGGGTGATCTCGACCCGCACGGACGTCTCGGGCGTGACGACGATCGGCGCGCGGTAGTGCACGCCGAGCTTCACCACGACCACACCCTTGGGCAGCTCGGTGAGCCCGGCTTTCACCGCGTCGCCGAACAGCACCGGGATCCGCGCTTCTTCGAGCAGCGTCACCATGTTCGCGTGGTTCACGTGCCCGTAGACGTCCATGTCCGACCACCGCGGCCGGACGTGCGAAACGTAGGTCAACGCACCGTGCTCCTGATCTGACGCGCGGCCACGGACAGCGTCGCGAGGTCGAGCCGCCCGGAGCGGGTGATCTCGTCGAGCGCCACGCGGGCCCGCGCCAGCCGCGACGCGTTGGTCTTCTCCCACTGCGCGATCTGCGCGTCGGCCGCCACGTCCTGATCGCTGTGGCGCAGCGCGTCGAGCGTGATGGCGCGAAGCGAACCGTACACGTCGTCACGCAGCGAGAGCCGGGCCAGGGCGTGCCAGCGGTTGCCGCGTTCCAGTGCGCTGATCTCGGTGAGCATCTTGTCGATGGCCAGGTGGTCGGACAGCGCGTAGTACAGCTCGGCGGTGTCGGCCGGGCTGTGCATCGCGTCGAGCCCCACCTGCTGCTCGGCCAGCTCGGTGACCTCGACGACGTCGAGCAGGCCGTAGCTGTGCAGCAGCAGCGCCACGCGGCGCGCGAGATCGGCCGGCACGCCGTCGGCGACCAGCTTGCCCGCCTGCTCCTCCACCGACTCCAGCTCGCGGCCGCGCAGCAGCTCGCCCAGCTTCGGGCCGAGCTCCGCGACGACCGGGCCGAACCGGTTGATCTCGGCCAGCGGCGCGAGCGGCTGCGGCCGGTTGGTGAGGAACCAACGGGCGGCGCGGTCGAGCAGCCGGCGGGTCTCCAGCACCATCGCATCGGCGACCGCGGTGGGCACCACGTTGTCGAGCGCGTCGATCTCGGCCCACAGCTTCGGCAGGTCGTAGACCTGCGTGACCACGGCGTACGCGCGCACCGCGTCGGTGGCCGTCGCGTTCATCTCCTCCATGAGGCGGAAGACGAACGAGATGCCGCCACCGTCGACCAGCTCGTTGGTCACGAGCGTGGTGATGATCTGGCGGCGCAGCGGGTGCTGCGAGATCGCGTCGGTGAACTGCTCGCGCAGCGGCTTCGGGAAGTACTCGGGCAGCCGGCGCGTGAACACCTCGGAGTCGACCAGCTCGCTGGCCAGCAGCTCGTCCTTGAGGTCGAGCTTCACGTGGGCCAGCAGCGTCGCCAGCTCCGGCGAAGACAGGCCTTCGCCCGCCTTCTCCAGCGCCCGGAACTCCGACGAGCTCGGCAGCGCCTCCAGCTCGCGGTCGAAGGCGCCCTTCGCCACGAGTGACGACACCTGCCGCGCGTGCACCGACACCATCGGCCCGGCGTGGGCCCGGCTCACGCCCAGCACCGCGTTCTGCCGGTAGTTGTCGGCCAGCACCAGATCGGAGACCTCGTCGGTCATCTCCTCCAGCAGCGAGTTGCGCCGCGTGTGCTCGAGGTTCCCGCTCGCCACGAGGTGGTCGAGCAGGATCTTGATGTTGACCTCGTGGTCGGAGCAGTCGACGCCGGCGGAGTTGTCGAGCGCGTCGGTGTTGATCTTGCCGCCCGCGCGGGCGAACTCGATGCGCCCGAGCTGGGTCAGGCCCAGGTTGCCGCCTTCGCCAACCACCTTCACGCGCAGCTGGTTGCCGTTGACGCGGATCGCGTCGTTGGCCTTGTCGCCCGCGTCGCCGTGGTTCTCGGTCTCCGCCTTGACGTACGTGCCGATGCCGCCGTTCCACAGCAGCTCCACCGGCGCCAGCAGGATGGCCTGGATGAGCTCCATCGGCGGCAGGTGCGTGACGCCTTCGGCGATGCCGAGCGCCTGGCGCACCTGGGGGCTGATCGGGATCGTCTTGGCCGAGCGCGGGTAGATGCCGCCGCCCTCGCTGATGAGCGAGCGGTCGTAGTCGTCCCACGAGCTGCGCGGCAGGTCGAACAGCCGGCGCCGCTCGGGGAAGGTCGCCGCGGCGTCGGGGTTCGGGTCGAGGAACACGTGCATGTGGTTGAACGCGGCCACGAGCCGGATGTGCTCGCTCAGCAGCATGCCGTTGCCGAAGACGTCGCCCATCATGTCGCCGATGCCGACGACGGTGAAGTCCTCGGTCTGGGTGTCGGTGCCCAGCTCGCGGAAGTGGCGCTTCACGCTCTCCCACGCGCCCTTGGCGGTGATGCCCATGGCCTTGTGGTCGTAGCCGACCGAGCCACCCGAAGCGAACGCGTCACCGAGCCAGAACCCGTACTGCGCCGAGACTTCGTTGGCGATGTCGGAGAACTTCGCGGTGCCCTTGTCAGCCGCGACGACGAGGTAGCTGTCGTCGGCGTCGTGGCGCACCACACCCGGCGCGGGCACGGTCTTGCCCTCGACGCGGTTGTCGGTGAGGTCGAGCAGGCCCGAGATGAACATGCGGTAGCACGCGATGCCCTCGGTCAGCTGCGCGTCGCGGTCGAGGCTCACGTCGCCCGTGGGGACCGGCGGGCGCTTCACCACGAAGCCGCCCTTCGCGCCGACGGGCACGATCACGGCGTTCTTCACCGCCTGCGCCTTGACCAGGCCGAGCACCTCCGTGCGGAAGTCCTCCTGCCGGTCCGACCAGCGCAGGCCACCGCGCGCGACCTCGCCGAAGCGCAGGTGCACACCTTCCACCCGCGGCGAGTACACGAAGATCTCGAACTTCGGGCGCGGCTCCGGCAGCTCCGGCACCCCGCTCGGGTCGAGCTTGATCGCGAGGTACGGCCGGGTCACGCCGTCGGCGTCGGTCACGTGGTAGTTGGTGCGCAGCGTCGCGTTGATCACGGCCATGAGGCGGCGCAGGATGCGGTCCTCGTCGAGGCTCGTGACCTCGTCGATCATCGCGGTGATCTCGCCGACGAGCGACTCCTCGCGCGTCTCGCGGTCCACATCGGACAGTTGCGGGTCGCAGCGCGTCTCGAACAGCGTCAGCAGCCGCTTGGCCACCTCGGTGTGCTTGAGCACCGTGTTCTGGATGTAGGCCTGGGAAAACGGGCTGCGGGCCTGCTGCAGGTAACGCGAGTACGCACGCAGCACGGCGGCCTGGCGCCAGGTGAGGCCGGCACGCAGCACGAGACCGTTGAAGCCGTCGACCTCCGCCTCGCCCCGCCACGCGGCGTGGAAGGCGTCCTGGAAGCGTTCGCGCAGCTCGTCGAGCGCCGCGGTGCTCGTCTCGTCGAGGTACTCCGGCGAGATGCGCAGGCCGAAGTCGTAGATCCAGCTGGCGCCGCCGTCCTCGCGGAACAGCTCGTAGGGCCGCTCGTCGACGACCTCCACGCCCATGGCCTGCAGCACCGGCAGGACCTTCGACAGCGTGACGCCCTCGCCGCGCAGGTAGAGCTTGAAGCGCCGCTCACCCGGCTCGGCGTCGGCGGGCAGGTAGAACGACAGCGCGAGGTCGCCCTCGTCGGCCAGCGTGTCGAGCTTGCGCAGGTCGGCGAGCGCCTCGTCGGCGGTGAAGTCCTCCTTGTAGCCCTCGGGGAACACCGCGGCGAAGCGCTGGCCCTGGTCGACGGCGGACTCCTCGCCCATCACGCCCACCGGCTGGCCGTCGCCCGCGCGCTCGCGGCGCTCGCCGAGGATCGCCTCGACCATGCGGTCGTCCCAGCTGCGCACGACGGTGTTGAGCCGTTCCTGGATCCGCAGCGTGTCCGGGTCGATCCGGTGGGCCGGGTCGGTGTGCACGATGAAGTGCACCTGCGCGAGCACGGTCTCGCCGATGCGCGCGCTGTATTCGAGCTGCGTGCCTTCCAGCTCCTCCAGCAGCACCTTCTGCATCGCCAGCCGCGAGCGCGTGGTGTAGCGGTCGCGCGGGAGGTACACGAGGCAGGAGTAGAAGCGGCCGTACGGGTCGCGGCGCAGGAACAGCCGCAGCCGGCGGCGGTCCGACAGCGTGATCGCGCCGGTCGTGGTGGCGTAGAGCGAATCCGTGTCGGCGGAGAACAGGTCGGCGCGCGGCCAGTTCTGCAGCACCTCCAGCATCCGCTGGCCGGAGAACGACTCCATCGGGAAGCCGGCGCGGTGGATCACCTCGCGCACGCGCTTGCACACCACCGGGATGTCGAGCACGTTCTCGTGCAGCGCGGTGGTGGTGAACATGCCGAGGAAGCGGTGCTCGCCGGTCACGTTGCCCGCGTCGTCGAACGTCTTCACGCCGACGTAGTACGGGTACACCGGCCGGTGCACGGTGCTCGGCGCGCTCGCCTGCGTGAGCACGAGCAGGGTCGGCGACAGCGCGCTGGCGTAGTCGTCCGGGCCCGCGGTGAGGCTGCGGGCCGCGAGGCTGTCCTGGCGCAGCACGCCCAGCCCCGAGGCGAGGACCGCGCGCAGCGCCGGCTCGTCGGAGTCGGGGTGCGGGTTCTCGACCAGCTCGTAGCGGCGGTAGCCGAGGAAGGTGAAGTGGCCGTCGGCGAGCCACCGCAGCAGCCGGGCGCCCTCTTCGATCTGAGCCGGGTCGGGCAGCTTGGGCGGGTTCTGCTCCAGCGAGCCCGCGACCGACACGGCGGTCTGCGCCATCTTGTCGGCGTCCTCGACGACCTCGCGCACGTCGCCGAGCACCGAGGCGAGCCGGTTGTCCAGCTCACGGGCGCGGTTCGGGTCCGTGACGAGGTCGATTTCGAGGTACATCCACGATTCCGCCGCGGACATCGGCGGCGGGTCGGCCGGGTCGGCGTCCTCGTGCAGGCCGATCAGCTCGCCGGTGACGTCGCGGCTGACCACGACGATCGGGTGCACGATGCGGTGCACCTGCACACCGTCGCGCGCGAACTCGGCCGCGACGCTGTCGACGAGGTAGGGCATGTCGTCGGTGACGACCTGCACGACGGTGGCCTCGCGGGTCCAGCCGTCCTGCGTCGCGGTGGGGTTCAGGAGGCGGACCGCGGGGCGTCCCGGCATGCGCTGCTTCGCCAGCTGCAGGTGCGAACGCACCGCGCCGACGAGTGCCACGGGGTCGTCGCCGACGATCTCCTCGGCGGGGATGTGGCGGTAGTACAAGCGGATCAGGTCGCCGATCTCGGGGGCCAGCGCGGCGGCGGCGGCGATCAGCTCATCCCGGAGCTGTTCCGGGCTGGCCGAACGGCGCACCGCGCCGACCTCGGCGCCGACATCTGTTCCGGGCGGGGACGAGACTCCCGTCGAGCTCATGTGAGACAACTCTCCAGTTTCGAGATCGAGACGCGTCCGTCACCACAACGTGCCGGACACCCCACACAGTAATCCGACCCCGCCGCGCCCGTGACAAAGACCAGGAGTTGTCCAGACTTAAATTTACCTTATGGGACTGGGGGTTTCCCGGCATTGATCGGTTCAGCTGCGGGGGCGCCGAGCAGCCGCCGCGACCGGCGAATCCCTTGGCACCGGGCGCGCCGCGCCGCCGCGTGCCACGGGCCGGAAAGGCCCGATCGGTTTCGTGATCGGTTCAGTCGGCCGGAGGCCGCGGGGAGCCGGGCGGTCAAACCGGAAAAGGTTGCCTCACGTCACTGCGAGGATCACCACACCGAAACCGCCCGGACGGGCGACACCGCTGCCCGGGTACCCCGAAGCGACGGCGCCCAAACGCCGTTTTCGTGGTGCCGCAAAGGTGCTCGTGGCCCGGGCGGGGACGTCAGTCGCCGTTGCGCTTGCGCTCCACCGACGCGTGCCCGTTGACCGGACGGCGCTTCTCGTCGTCCTCTTCGGGACCCAGCCGCTTCACCAGAGCCGCGGCGCTCGCGGTGCCCGCCTGGTGTTCGGCGAGCGCGCGGGCCAGCAACTCGGCCAGCCCGGCGTCCGGCGGCGGCTCGTCTTCCGCGATGGCGCGGGCGTAGCTCTCCGGGAACGGCTGCGACGTCGGCGTCCACGAGTCGAAGTCCTCGAGCGGGTCGAGCGCCGGCGGCATCCGCAGCCGCGGCAGCCACGGATCCACGGCTTCTCCCGCCACCTCCTCCGCCCGCGGAGCCGGGGCCAGGTCAGGGGTTTCACGCTTCCAGGGCGGGTCCACGACGTCGGAGACCGGCTCGGGTTCCGCCGTACGGGAGGTCTCCTCGTACACGGCTTCTTCGCGCGCCTCGTCCGCTCGGCGCCGGCCGCCCCCGCCACCGGCGGAGATCCCCAGCCGATCGAGCACGGACCGGGCGGCCACGGACCCGTGTTCCGCGTCGTGCCGGGTCTTGCGGCCGCGAGCGGTCTCGTCGCGTCGGGCGCGTTCTTCGCGGGCCCACTCGTCGCTCTCCCACAGCGGCGCGGCGGGTTCGTCGGCGGGCGCGGGGGCCATCGGCAGCTCGGGCAGGATGTCCGAGAGGTCCGGCAGCGCCAGCCGGGGCAGCTCTTCGCCCACCGGCTGCGGCTCTTCGCGCACGACCTCGGCGACGGGCTCCGGCTTCGGCGCGGCCGGTTTTTTGAACGGCTTGACCCACCCGGGCAGCTTCGCCTCGGGCAGCTCGGGAGCCGCTCGGCGGCCCGTCTCCGCGGGCGCCGGGCGAACGGGGGTGCTGTGCGACCCGTTCACCGGGCGCTTGGCCGGCTCGGCGACGCGCGGCCGTTCCGGCGCCTCGGCGCGCGGCGCGGACAACGTGAAGCGGGCGACCTGCTCGGTCGGAGGCTGCACGCGTTCGGGCTCGGGTTGCGGCTCGTCGCGGATCACGGGGATCACCGAGGTGCGCTCGGCCTCCGACTCCGCCTCTGCTCGCCCGAACGACCACGTGGGCGTCTTCGGCCCGGGCTTCTCGGGCTTGCGAACGGGTTTCGCGGGCACGGGCCCGGCCGCGCGCACGTACGTCGTCTCCGCCGGCGGGGCGGGCGTCGGCGGGGCTGCCACCCGGGGCCGCTCTTCGGTCCGCTGCTTCGCCGCGGCCGGCCTGGCCACGGCGGATTTGGCGACAGCGGGTTTGGCGACAGCGGGTTTGGCGACAGCGGGTTTGGCGACAGCGGGTTTGGCGACAGCGGGTTTGGCGACAGCGGGTTTGGCGACGACCGGCTTGGCCACCGGCGCCGATTCGGCGGCGGGCGGTTCCGCCGCGATGGCCTGGATGAGCGCCGTCGTCTCGACGTCGCGCACCGGCGGCTCGACGGCCATCGGCACCGGACGTCCGCCCTGCGGCGCCGACCGGGCGATCACGTCGTCGAGGTCCAGCGGCGCCACCGTGTCCGCGCCGAACTCGCCGGCGAGCAGCCCGCAGGCCTGGCGGCGCGCTCGCGAGTGCACGTGCTCGGCCGCGCGCGATCGGTGCAGGCAGGCGATGGCTTCTTCCGCGCTGCCGAAGCGTTCCTCGATCTGCGAGAGCTCGAGCCACAGCCGCGCGGTGACGGCGGAAAGCCCGTGGCGGTCGGTGCTCGCCACGGCTTCACGCACGAGCTCGGCCGCCGCGTCGCCGGCGCCCGCCGGCAGGTGCACGCGCGTGGCCACGGCCAACCGCAGCCACGCCGTCGGCGCGACGCCCGCCGCGCGCACGGGCTCGTTGAGCATGGGTTCGGCGATGTCGTACGCCATGTCGGTGTCGCCGCGGTCGAGCAGTGTGCTCACGAGCTGCAGCACGAGCCGCACGCGCACGAGACCGCCGTCGTCGCCGGGTTTGTCCAGCCTTTCGAGGAACCCGAGGCCGGTACGGGCGGCATCGGCGGCCGCGGTGAGGTCACCGTGGCGGCGCCGGTGCGCGGCGGCCCCGTTGCGCAGCAGCGCGCGCACGAGCAGGCGGGTGTCGGCGTCGAGCGACTCGTCGGCCACCACCAGCTTGTCGGCCTCCACGAGCACGCGGTCGAGCTCCGGCTTGCGGCCGAACTGCGCGAGGCAGCCCACCAAGTGGCACAACGCTTCCGCGCGGTGCACGGCCGACACCGCCGGCTCGGACAGCACGGGCCGCAGCGCCGCCAGCCCGGTCAGCGGCGTGCCGAGGCTGCGCGCGCACACGGCCAGGTCGATCCGCAACCGCGCGGCCATGTCGGTGTAGCCCGCGTGCTCCGCGGCCCGCAGCGCGGCGACGGCGCGCCCGACGGTCGACGTGCGACCGCCGAGGCGCACCCGCGCCGCGACCACAAGGCTTTCGGCGCGGATCCACTGCTCCTCCGCGCCCGCGGTCTCGGCGAGCGCGGCCGCGCGCTCACCGAGCACCAGAGCGAGCTCGGGCGCCCGCAGGTGCAGCGCGTCCGCCCGCTCGATCAGCCGCCCGAGGTCGGAGAGGGTCGCCCCGCCGGCAGCAGCGAGCCGCCCGCCCGCGGGTGCGGGCGAGCTCGACCGATTGTGCCTGCTGGCTTCCACTCCGGCCCCCGGGCGTCAGTCGCGGGTCAGCTTGCGGTGGGTGACCCGGTGCGGCCGCGCCGCTTCGGCGCCGAGGCGCTCGACCTTGTTCTTCTCGTAGCCCTCGAAGTTGCCCTCGAACCAGAACCACTGCGCCGGGTTCTCGTCGGTGCCTTCCCAGGCCAGGATGTGCGTGGCGACCCGGTCGAGGAACCACCGGTCGTGGGAGATGACCACGGCGCACCCGGGGAACTGCTCGAGCGCGTTCTCCAGCGAGCCCAGCGTTTCCACGTCCAGGTCGTTGGTCGGCTCGTCCAGCAGGATCAGGTTTCCACCCTGCTTGAGCGTCATCGCCAGGTTCAGCCGGTTGCGCTCACCGCCGGAGAGCACGCCCGCGGGCTTCTGCTGGTCCGGTCCCTTGAAGCCGAACGCGCTCACGTACGCGCGCGAAGGCATTTCGGTCTGCCCGACGTGGATG
This sequence comes from Amycolatopsis sp. NPDC004368, assembly GCF_053602515.1. NCBI lineage: Bacteria > Bacillati > Actinomycetota > Actinomycetes > Pseudonocardiales > Pseudonocardiaceae > Amycolatopsis > Amycolatopsis sp. NPDC004368. The sequence goes on from NZ_JBSGDT010000007.1 coordinate 233,544, forward strand.
TAGTCGAGCTTGTCCGAAACGACCTCCCACACCGTCTTCTTCGGGTCGATGCCGGCGCGGTTCTGGTCCACATAGGACAGCTTGACCGTCTCGCCGATCTTGACCTTGCCGCCGTCCGGCTCCTCGAGCCCGACGATGGTCTTGAACAGCGTGGTCTTGCCGACGCCGTTGGGTCCGATCACGCCGACGATGCCGTTGCGCGGCAGGTCGAACGACAACCCGTCGATGAGCACGCGGCCGTCGAAGCCCTTGCTCAGCTTCTCGACCTCCACGACCACGCTGCCCAGGCGCGGGCCCGGCGGGATCTGGATCTCCTCGAAGTCGAGCTTGCGGTGCTTGTCCGCCTCCGCCGCCATTTCCTCGTAGCGGTCGAGGCGCGAGCGCGACTTGGTCTGGCGGGCCTTGGCGTTGGAGCGCACCCACTCGAGCTCGGTCTTGAGGCGCTTGGCGAGCTTCGCGTCCTTCTTGCCCTGGACCTCGAGGCGCTCGCGCTTCTTCTCCAGGTACGTGGAGTAGTTGCCCTCGTAGCCGACGACACGGCCGCGGTCGAGCTCCATGATCCACTCGGCCACGTTGTCGAGGAAGTACCGGTCGTGGGTCACGGCCAGCACGGCGCCGGCGTACTTCGAGAGGAACTGCTCCAGCCACAGCACGCTTTCGGCGTCCAGGTGGTTGGTGGGCTCGTCGAGCAGCAGCAGGTCGGGCGCGGACAGCAACAGCTTGCACAGCGCGACGCGACGGCGCTCACCACCGGAGAGGTGGGTCACGGGCTCGTCCGGCGGCGGGCAGCGCAGGGCGTCCATGGCCTGCTCGACCGTGGAGTCGAGCTCCCACGCGTCGGCGTGGTCGAGGTCCTCCTGGAGCTGGCCCATCTCCTCCATGAGCTCGTCGCTGTAGTCGGTCGCCATGAGCTCGGCGATCTCGTTGTAGCGGTCGAGCTTCTGCTTGGTCTCGCCGAGGCCTTCCTCGACGTTCTGGCGGACGGTCTTCGTCTCGTCCAGCTCCGGCTCCTGCATGAGGATGCCGACGGTGGCACCCGGCTGCAGGAACGCCTCGCCGTTGCTGGCCTGCTCGATCCCCGCCATGATCTTGAGAACGGTGGACTTACCGGCACCGTTCGGCCCCACCACGCCGATCTTGGCGCCGGGGTAGAACGCGGTGCTGACGTCGTCGAGGATGACCTTGTCCCCGACGGTCTTGCGCACCTTCTTCATGGTGTAGATGAACTCGGCCATGTCATCGATCGTAGAGTGGCCCGATCCGCGCCCTGACGGCGGTCACCACCGCGCTACCGACGGTCATGCCCACATCACGCGGACGACACCATCTCCCCGGTCATTCCGCCCGTTTGCCGTCGGCGAGGTTCTTGAGCATCGCGTTGTAGGCGGCCAGTTCCTCGCCGCCGGTGTTCTCCTCGCGGCGGTCCTTCCGCTTGGCTTCGCGCTCGTCGGCGCGCGCCCACTGCACCAGCAGCGCGACCAGAACCAGCAGCACGGGCACCTCACCCGCGGCCCACGCGATGCCGCCGCCGAGGCGCTGGTCGGTGAGCAGGTCGCCGACGAAGGGCAGCCGCAGCGACTGGTAGAACTCCTGGCCGATCACGTACTGCATGTTCATCAGGATCACGCCGAAGAAGGCGTGGAACGGCATGGCCGCGAACATCATCCCGAGCCGGCCCACCGGCGGGATCTTGCGCGGCGCCGGGTCGACGCCGATCACCGGCCAGTAGAAGACGTAGCCGGCGAGCAGGAAGTGGGCGTTCATCGCCAGGTGCGCCCAGTGGTAGTTCAGCGCGGCGTCGAACAGGCCGGAGAAGTACAGCGCGTAGAAGGAGCCGACGAACAGCAGCAGCGCGACGATCGGGTGCGTCAGGAACCGCGACACGGGCGAGTGCACGGCCGCCAGGAGCCACTCACGCGGCCCGGGCGGCGCGCCGGCACCGGCGGTCGGCAGGGCGCGCAGCGCGAGCGTCACGGGCCCGCCCAGGACCAGCAGCACGGGCACGACCATCGACAGCAGCATGTGCGTGCCCATGTGCACGCTGAACATCGCCGGTGAGTACCGGCCGATGCCCGACGACGTGGCGAGCAGGAGCACCAGGCAGCCGGCGAGCCACGCGACGATCCGGCCGGTGGGCCACGTGTCGCCGCGCTTGCGCAGCCGCCGCACGCCGGCGAGGTAGAGGCCGGCCAGCACGATCGCGGCGGTGCCGTAGACCAGGTCGAAGCGCCAGTCGGTGAGCAGGCGCCAGAACGTGGGCGCGCCGTCGAGGTTGTAGCCGATCAGCAGCTCGGTGGTCGAGGGCTGCGTGACCGCGTCGGCCGGTGGGGGCGTGCGGGCGAGGCCCGACGCGATGCCGAGGGTGACGAACATGATCAGCACCTCGACGGCCGCCAGCCGCAGCAGCTGGCTGCCGCCCTTGCCGTCGACGAGGTCGCGCACCCCGCGTTGCCGCTGCTGGTGACCGAACACGCCGAGCAGCAGCAGCGCCACGACCTTCGCGACCACGAGCAGTCCGTAGTCGGTGGTCAGCAGGTCGCCGAGGTTGATGCGCACCAGCGCGTTGACCACACCGGAGATCGCCATCACGATCCAGCAGACCAGTGCCAGCTTGGAAAACCGCTGCGCGGCCAGCGACAGGTGCGCGCCGCGCCGCCAGCCGAGCGCGAGCACGGCGATGAGCCCGCCCACCCACACCGCGGCTGCGACGAGGTGGAACAGCAGGCTGTTGGTGGCCATGTCGTGGGAGCCGCCGCTCGCGGAGTGCCCGGTCACGGCGACCGGGACCAGGCCCGCGACGGAGCCGAAGAACAGCACGGTCGTCCAGCCCCACGTGAGCACCAGCCGGCAGCCGAGCGCGAGCAGCACCGCGATCAGCGCGGTCCAGAGCCAGGCCTTCGGCTGCTCGATCGCGTCGACGAGGTCCAGCAGCGTCTGGGGCGAAAGGACTTCCAGGAACGGCTTGCCGGCGCCGTCGGCCGCGGTGAACGCCACCGACAGCAGCGAGGTGGCGAACCAGACCCACGCGGCGATGCCGGCCGCGCGCACGGCGGCGTAGCCCTCGGGCGCGAGCGTGCCGGACTTCTGGGGCGGCACGAGGAACGCGGCCAGCAGCAGGGCCCCGACGCAGACCACGGACGCGGCTTCGGCGATCACGCGGACCGCGGTGATGCCGTACCGCGTGACGAGCCCGGGATCGGGCAGCCCGGTGATCAAGGACCCCGCGCCGCCGGTGAGAGCCACGAGCCCGACCGCGACCATCGCGGCGAGCACGACGCCGACCGAGAGCAGCGGCAGCACACTGGTCCTGCGCCGCGCCGCCGGTTCGGGTTTCGTCACTGGTTCCGTGCTCACCGTTCGAGACTAGGCCGGTCCCGTTTCCCGCGGCACGGGGGTGCGCACGGGGCATGATGGCTTCGTGCGGATCATCCTGCTGCGTCACGCCCAGTCCCTCGGGAGCGTCGACCAACTCGCCTACACGCGGATTCCCGACCACGCGATCCCCCTCACGGAGGCGGGACGCGCCGAGGCCACCGCCACGGGACCGGTGATCAAGGAGCTGCTGCGCGACGAACGTCCGGCCGTGTTCGTGAGCCCCTACCTGCGTACTCGCGAGACGCTGCAGCTGCTGGACATCGAAAGCGACTGCGACCGCGTCGTGCAGGAACCGCGGCTGCGCGAACAGGACTGGGGCAACCTGCAGGATCCGCAGGACCAGGAGATCCAGCGGCAGCGCCGGCACGAGTTCGGACATTTCTACTACCGGCTGCCGTTCGGCGAATCGGGCGCCGACGTGGACGACCGCGTGGCCGGTTTCCTCGGTGAGCTGCTGCACAGTGGCGGAACTCACCCCCGGTGCGTGCTGATCGTGTCGCACGGCCTCACGTTGCGGCTGCTGTGCCGGCGGCTGTTCGGGTGGAGCGTCGACCTGTTCGAGTCCCTGCAGAACCTGGCCACGTGCGAGCACCGCGTGCTGGAGCACGACGGGGACAAGTGGTCGCTCGACAGGCCGTTCGGCCAGTGGCGCGAGTCACCGGACGGGCAGACCCAGGGCTGACTCCTCGCGCCGGCGCGCGCGGGCCGCGACGAGGGCGGCGGGCACGATCAGCGCCGCGATGAGGCCGACCACCACGAACGACACCGAGTAGGACGTCGCCTGCGCGATGCCCCCGATCATCGGCGGGCCCGCCAGGAAACCCGAGTAGGCGACGGTGCTCACGAACGCCAGCTCGCGTTCGCCGCCACCGCCGTCGGCCCGTTTGCCGGCGCTGCCGGCCAGGCTGAGCGCGAGCGGGAAGGCGGCCGCGAGCCCGGCGCCGGCCAGCGCGAAGCCGACGTACGCGGTGGCGGCCGGCACGAACACCGCGGTGGCGACCAGCCCGATCGCGGCAACGCCCGCGCCGACGACCAAGGACCGCGTGGCGCCGAAGCGTTCCTGGCTCCAGGCGCCGCCCAGCCGGGCCAGCGCCATGGCGAGGGAGAACCCGGAGTACGCCAGCGCCGCGGCGCCCTGGCCGACGCCGTGGGCGGTGACCATGAGCAGCGCCGACCAGTCGGAGCTCGCTCCTTCGGCAATGGCCGAGCACAACGCGACGGCCGCCAGCAGCCACAGCGCGGGCCGGCGGATCGGCGCCTTCCCGCGTTCCGGCTGCGTCGTCTCCTTCGGCGGCCGGTCGCCCGGCACCGCCTTGAGCACCACGGCGAGCACGACCAGCGCCGCCACCGCCGCCACGGACAGGTGCCGCGCGGGCGACCAGTCGTGGCCCGCGGCCAGCCCGGCGAGCAGCGACCCGGCGAGCGCGCCGAAGCTGAACCCGGCGTGCAGCGTCGGCATCACGGCGCGGCCCGTGCGCCGTTCCACGGCCACGCCGGCGATGTTCATGGCGACGTCGAGTGCCCCGACGCCCGCGCCGAGCACGAACAGCGCGCCGGCGAGCAGCGGCACGTTCGGCGCGAACCCGACCAGCGCCAGCGCGACGGCGGCCACCACGGTGCTGCCCGCGACGGCCGCGCGGGCACCCACGCGTTCGGTGATCCGCCCGGAAACCGGTGCGGCGCAGAGCATCCCGACGCTCGCGCCCAGCAACGCGAGCCCGAACACCCCGGGGACCGCGTGCACGTGCGCGGCGATGGCGGGCGTGCGCGGAGCCCACGAACCGAGGGCCGCCCCGTTGAGCGCGAAGACCGCGAACACCGCCGTCCGATCGCGCATGCGTCCACTCCTTCGTGCGGGGACTCCTTGGCCCAGAATGACTTAAGCGCTTCAGAGGGTCAAGGTCGCGCTATGCTCCGCCGATGACGAGCACCCGGCGCCGGCGGCCGACGCTGGACGACGTCGCCTCGGCGGTGGGGGTGTCGCGGGCGACCGTCTCGAACGCCTACAACCGGCCGGACCAGCTGTCCGCGCAGCTGCGGGAACAGGTGCTGCGCGCGGCCAAGGACCTCGGTTACCCGGGGCCGAACCCCACCGCGCGCAGCCTGGCGACCAGCCGCACGGGGGCCATCGCGTTCCTGCTCGACGCGTCGCTGTCGGCGGCGTTTTCGGATCCGGCATTGTCGATCACGCTCGACGCGCTCGCGAAGGCCGTCGAGCCCGCCGGCCATGCCCTGTTGCTCCTGCCCGGCGGCGACGCCCACGGCGGCCCACCGTCCGAACGCGTGCTGGCGGCCCAGGCGGACATCGCCGTCGCCTACTCCCTCGCCGACGCCAGCCCCGCGCTGGAGACCGTGCGCGCCCGCGGCCTGCCCCTGGTGGTCATCGACCAGCCCCTCCTGCCCACCACGGCCCGCGTCGGCTGCGACGACCGCGGCGGCGCCGCCCTGGCCGCCCGGCACCTGCTCGACCTGGGCCACCGCCGCTTCGCGATCCTGTCTGCGCCCCGGGCGTCTCTCGAAGGGCCCTCGGGTCTGGACTCCGCCCTCGCGAGCTCGTTCCACGGCACCCGCGAACGCCTGGCGGGCTACTTGTCGACTCTTCGGGCGGCGGGCGTCACCGACATCGCCGTGGCCGAAGCCCCGTGGCTCTCGGCCGACACGGCCCGCGCGAGCGCGTTGGAGCTGCTCGGTTCCTCACCGCGCCCCACCGCCGTGCTGTGCATGTCCGACCAGCTCGCGCTGGCCGCCGTCGCCGCCGCGCGCCGGCTCGGCCTGCGCGTGCCCGACGACGTCTCGGTGGTCGGCTTCGACGACACCCCCCAGGCCGCCTGGGCGGAGCCCCCGCTCACCACCGTCCGCCAGGACCTGGCCGGCAAGGGCCGCACCGCCGGCGAACTCGTGCTGAGCCTGCTTTCCGGCTCGGCCCCGCCACCTCCGGTCGTGCTGCCGGTGTCCCTGGTCCGCCGAAACAGCACGGCCGCCGTTTAGCAATACCGTTCACCGATCTGTGGACAACTCGTCCTGATCGGGCGACGAAACACTACTTGTCCACAGACGTAGGAATGCGGGCAGACAAACCCGGCTTCGCGCGCCATCGTGGAAACACACATTCCACGGCGCTCCCGATTCGGGGATCGCCACGAGGGGGGAGTTCCCACGATGTTCCGCCGCCTGCTTCCGAAACTGCCCACATTCCCCGGCGCTTGGCCCGCGACGCCTCTTCGTCGCCCCGGCCTGCCTTCCCGCCTGCCCCGCGTCCTGCTCCTGGCCACGGCCGGCTTGCTTGCGGGCTCGGGCCTGGCCTCGGCCTCGCCAGCTGCTGTCCCTGCTGCTGGCGCTGTCCCTGCCTCTGCCGCTGTCTCTGCCGCCCCCGCTTCACGCGCAGCTTCAGACCCGGCGTGCACCGTCGGCGAACTGTGCCTCTGGACCGCCGACACCTACTCGGGCACCACCCAGCACTACGACCTCCGCACCGCCAACCCGGAGGATTGCATTCCCCTGCCCGAGGGATTCGAAGGGCATTCCTTCGTCAACCGCCTGACCCGCGACGTCACCATCTACCAAAGCGAAGAATGCACGACCGAGGGAGACTTCACCACCTACCCGGGTGGCGGCACTTACGTTCCGCAGTCCCCGTTCGTGGTGCGGGCGATCAAAATCTGGAACTGATCGCTCCGCACCCAGGTAGCCGGGACCCGCAGTCCTCTCCGCCCCCGGCCCGGTCGCCACGGCTCCCTGCTGCCCGGCGGCCGGCCGGTCCCCACCGCCTCTCCGACTGCAGCACATGACGCGTGACCCCGCCCACCGCGCCGGCTGGCGCATCAGTCCGGTCATCGCGGTGCAGGCACTCGCTTCTCTCCGATGCACTCGGCTCCGGGCTTCGGCGCACCGCCGGGACCGGACGCCGCGACCCCCTGCCGCCGGGCAGGCCCCACCGTCCCTCCACCTGCGTCCCTGCACCCCCGCCCACCCGCGGGCCCTGGCCTGGCCCATCAACGCGCTGACCGTGATCACTCGGCAGCCGGCCTCGCCAAGCCGACCAACTCCACCGGCCGTGTGAGCCCAAGCCAATCAACGATGGGGGCTCTACCGGACCGCCGTCCGCTCGGCACCCGGATCCATCCGACCTCCAGCTGCGCTCGCTGCTCCATCCACTTCACCACGCGCCGCGGGGTCGGACCGAGCTGCCGACCCACCGCCCGTGCGTTCCGGAGCCCGACCCGGCCCCGGAGCCAACCAACCCATGGACCCCTCGACCGGGGCCCCTGATCGGTCATCCCGCGGCCCCCACCGCGCCGCCCAGCCGATCACCGGCCCCCGGGGCCGCCCCCGAGCGGCCCCACCCCCGTGGGCGCGCCACCTTCCCCGTGTCGAGCGCGCCCACGGGGCCATTCCCCCCGGTCCCCACCGGTGTCCCCGCCCCTCCGAACGAGCGCCCGAGTTCCGCACCACAAGACCCTCCATCACCCCTGGCCGAAGTCCCTCTCGACGAACCCCGGAGGACCCCCGATGCACCCCCCACCCCGACCCACCTGACCACCGAACCCACCCCCGTGGTGATCCCACCCGTTCGAGCGGGATGTCGTGGACCAGCAACCTGCCCGGGAACGCGCCGGGCACCGGATGAACCCCTGGTGAACACCCCCACACGCCTCCCCGGCGCTGAAGACCAAGATCACCCGCGCGAGGTCGAGCCGGGAGCGTGGCGGCCGGAGAATCCGGCCAACGAGACCTGAAACGATTCGACGGTGTCGAACGATCGAGAGGATGGCGACGACTAAGCTGCCGGTGCTGGAGATCGGCAACCGTCGTCGACCCGGGCCCTCGTAGCTCAGCTGGATAGAGCAAGAGCCTTCTAATCTCTAGGTCGCAGGTTCGAGTCCTGCCGGGGGCACCACCAGCGGAAATGCCGCGCGCCCAAGAGCGCGCGGCATCCGCCGAAGCCGGGAATCGTCGTCGCACCAGTGGGCACGGTGTGCGCCCACTGTGGACGGCCCGAAGAGGCCCCGGCCGAGCGCCGATCGGGCCGCACCACCGGACGCCGGAGTGCGCAGCGGCCGAATGGGCCAACGGCGGCGCCCCGAGTTCCACTTGAGACACGCTTGTTATCTCCTGACGCCACGGCGAAATGCGCGACCGGACGATCACGCGCAGCCACAACGAACGGCGGCCACCCCAACCCGAGGACTCCGTGGACCAGAACGAATCGCGGCACCGCAGGCGGGCCGGGAACCAGGCGGCGCGGCCGATGTTCGCCGAGGCGCGCCGCGCCGGGCTCGTGCGGCGGCACCTGCTCAAGCTGCGCTACCTCGCGGATCACCCGCGGCAGCACGGTGAAACCGCGCCCACACCGTTCCCGGTCGCCGGCACACCGCGCAAACGCCGGAAGCCCCCTGAGGTTCAGCTCGCGTTCGACTTCGCCGATCAGCCCGAACGACGGGACAGCCACCGGACAGTCCACTTCGGACGCTGGCTGACACCCGACGGTAGGCGAACCGTATCGTCGAGTGACGAAACCGAGGGGAGACGTGGAGTGGACGTCGAGCAGGTGCGGGCAGCGGCGGTCGAACCCTACTTGGACGGGGTGCCGGTGCTCAGGGTCGTCGACGTCGTCGGCCGGCGGTCCGGGGAGGCGCGGCCGGTGGTGCTGAACGTGACACGGCTGGGCGGCAACCACTATGCCTGCGCGCCGGACGGCCGCGGCTGGATCCGCAACCTCCTGGCCGCCGGGTACTGCCGAGTGGAGCGCGACGGGCCGGAGGGGCGGGACACGGTCCGGCGCGTCCAGCCAGTGCACGGCGAGGAAGCGGGACAAGCCCTGAAGGCCCAGCGAAGCGCCGCGATCCAACCCCCTGGCCAGCCCACGACCGTGCTGCGCCTCGACCCCCTGGTCTGAGCCGGGCGAGTTAGGTGATGCACGTCATCTAACACTCCTAAATAGATGAGGGTAATAATCTAAATAAAGAGACCGGCCCACCCGAGGAGTCACGCAGATGTCCCAGACCAACCAGCTGACCGCGCCGAACCTCAAGATCGATGCCGCCAACGGCGTCACCTACGCCTACCGTCGCTTCGGCAACACCGAGCGCGACATCCGCCCGCTCGTGTTCCTGCAGCACTTCCGCGGCAACCTCGACAACTGGGACCCGCGGCTGATCGACGCGATCGCCGCCGAGCGTGAGGTGATCCCGTTCGACAACACGGGCGTCGGGGGCAGCTCGGGGGCCACCCCGCGCACCGTCACGGCCATGGCGCACGACGCGCTCGCCTTCATCGACGCCCTCGGCCTCACCGACGTCGACCTGCTGGGGTTCTCGCTCGGCGGGTTCGTCGCGCAGGAGCTCACCCTCATCCGCCCCCTGCTGGTGCACCGGATCGTGCTCGCCGGCACCAGCCACGAAGGCGGCTTCGGCTTCCACGGCTGGACCGGCGAGACCGCCACCGCCGCCACGTCCGACGAGCCGACCGCCGAGCACCTGCTGCACCTGTTTTTCGCCAAGACCCCGACCGGCGTCGAGAAGGGCTGGGAGTTCGTGCAGCGCATCTTCACGCGCACCGAGGACCGTGACGAAGGCACCTCGCTGGCGACCCGCGACGCGCAGCTCGACGCCATCAGCGCGTGGGGCATCCCGGACCCGAGCCGCGTCGCGCGCCTGGCCGGCATCACGCAGCCGGTGCTCGTGGCCAACGGGGACAACGACATCATGATCCCCACTCCCAACTCCCAGGTGCTGGCCGAAGCCCTGCCCAACGCCCGCCTGGAGATCTACCCGGGCGCCGGCCACGGCTTCCTGTTCCACTACGCCACCGAATTCGCCGGTGACGTCAACGCCTTCCTTGGCTGAGGGTCCACACGCGACGGAGGGCCGGCACCACCGGGTGCCGGCCCTCCGTCATGCACAAGTCCATTGAGGACCGATGACTAGGCGTGCGAAGTGTCCACCACTCGCTTGCGCGCCGCCTCGAGGATCTCGTCCGACAACGGATCCCCCGCCGTCGCCCGGGCCAGGTACAGCCCGCCCACGAGGGTCGCCAGCGTCGCCATGTGGTCTTCGCGCGTCGCGGACTCGCCGTCGAACTCCGCGAGCACGTCGAGGAACGAGCGCACCCCGTCGGCGTACGACTCGCGCAGCGGGCTCCCCTGCGCGTCACGCGCCGCCTCGCCGCCGAGCGCCGTCGCGGGGCACCCCACACCGGGCTCGTCCCGCGAAGCCTGCGACATGTACTCGGCCGCCATCTCCGCGCGCCGCTCGACCACCGGCGCGTCGGGAATGGCCCGCAACGCCGCCGCCAGCTGCTCGAACGCCTCCGCCGCCGCCTCCCCGGCCAGCGCTTCCTTCGACGCGAACTGCCGGTAGAACCCGCCCTGCGTCAGACCGACCTCACCCATCAGCTCGGCCACGCTGACCCCGCCGACGCCCCGCTCGCGGAACAGCCGCGCGGCCGCCGTCACGACCTCACTGCGGTGCCGATCGGCCTCGGCCCGCGAAACGCGTCCCATGCGTCCTCCTCGGAGTAAACCTCATCCCATGATATATGAGCGCCGTCATCTTTTCTGCCGGCCCAAGTCGCGGCACCCGCGACAGCGCACCAGGACGCGCGCAGTGACACGTTGGGGTGACCCGAGGATGGAACCACCGGAATCCGGGCATTTCCCGAAAGCGGAAACCCCGCATTCGCAGGAAAGGACGGCGAAGATGAAAACCCGAATCGCTTCGTTAGCCACGGCGGGCGCACTCGTGTGCGGCGGACTGGTGGCGACCGCACTGCCCGCGGCGGCCGACCAGGTACCCGGCAACCCGGACCGCTTCTACGCTTACTGCTCCATCGACGTGCTCGGCTTTCCCGTTTCCTGCACGGAAACCGACGCCGCACACGCTTCGCACGAATGCTCCTACGTGATCTACGGCGTGGACCTCACCCTCGCCTGCGAAAGAATCTGACGCGAGATCCGTCAGATCTGTCCGGCCCACGATTCCTCGCGCTCGGTACCGATGTCGGTGTCGTATCCGTGACCCGGGTGCACCACCGTTTCATCGGGCAGCACGAGCAATTTCCGGCGCACCGAATCGTGCAGCGTCGAGGTGCTCGACAGCACGTCGCCGGTCATACCGGGGCCGCCGGACAGCAGGGTGTCGCCGCTGAAGAGCAGGCCGTCGTCGGGCAGGTGCAAGCAGACCGAACCCGCCGTGTGACCCGGGGTGTGCAGCACGACCACCGGTGAGCCGGCGACCTCGAGCACCTGCCCGTCGGCCAGCTCGGCGTCGGGGCGACGACCGGGGTTGACCCGGGCCCACAGCCGGGCGTCACCCGGGTGCAGCAGCACGGGCGCGCCCGTCGCGTCCGCCAGGGCCAGGGCGGCGTCGGCGTGGTCGTTGTGCGCGTGGGTGCACAGGATCCCCAGCACGTCACGGCCGTCGATCGCGGCGGTGATCGCGGTCGAGTCGAAGCCGGCGTCGACCACGAGCACTTGGTCCTCGTCGCCGAGGAGCCAGATGTTCGTGTCGACGGCGAACGACACCCCGTCGAAGCGGTAGTTCCCGGCGGTCACCGTGAGATCGACGTCCACGTCCGGGACGATCGCACGCACCTCGCGCCCCGGTGGTCTCAATTAGCGACAGCCTCGATCAACGACAGCGCGGCCGCAGCCCGTCGACGAGCACCGCGATGGTCTCCTCCACCAGCTGCGCCACCGGCCGGGCGCCACTCATCCCGCTGGTCACGAGCGAGGCCAGCCCCTGCAGCGTCGCGAAGATCGCGAACTCCACACGCTCACCGGCCACCGCCTCACCGCTCGCCTGTGCGCGGGCGATCATCGCCGACGCCGAGGCGAACGTCCGGTCGGCCACCTCCCGCAGGTCACGCGCGTCCTCGCGGTTCTTCGCCGCGAACATCAGGTCGAGCAGCGCCGGGCGCCGCGTCGCGAACCCCACCCACGCGCGCGCGAAAGCCAGCAGCCCGTCGGCGAACGGCGCGTCATCGGCCACGCGCGCCGCTTCGAGCTCGCGCCCGAGCTGGTCGAAGCCCCGCTCCGCGAGCGCGTCGAGCAGCGCGCGCTTGTCGGCGAAGTGCTGACGGGGCGCACCGTGGCTCACACCGGCGTCGCGAGCGAGCTGCCGCAGCGACAGCTCGTCGGGGCCCGATTCCTCCAGCACGCGCTCGGCGTTGGAGAGCAGCACCGCCCGCAGGTTTCCGTGGTGGTAACCCGTGCGCGCCTCGGTCATGGCCGGAACCTTACGCGAGCGCAGACAGCGACAACACCTTGACGAACCCCGCGGGCCTCCCTAAGTTGTCCGGACATAGGACGTCGGACATCCCATGTCCTGGTCTTTCCATCGATCCCATCCCCACCGGTCCCATCCCCACTGACGAGGAGGCGGAACGTGTCACCGATCCGCAGGTTCGGGACGACTCTTCTCGCGGCAACCGCACTCGGCCTGCCCTTCACCCCGGCGGCCACGGCCGCTCCACCGCACCACGGCTGCACGTCGTCGGTGCCCTTCACCTCCGGCTCCGAGGGCTACGACACCTTCCGCATCCCCGCGGTGGTGCGGGCCGGCAACGGGTCGCTGATCGCGTTCGCCGAGGGCCGAAGAGACTCGGCCGGCGACTCGGGCGCCATCCAGACCGTGTCGAAGACCTCGCGTGACGGCGGCTGCACCTGGGGTCCGCTGACCGTCGTGGACAGCAACGGCGACAACACCGCCGGCAACCCGACACCCGTCCTCGCGCGCAACGGCGAGCTGGTGCTGCTCACCGTCCACAACGGACCGGTCAGCGAAAAGCAGATCATGGACGGCACCGCGTCCGATCAGGACACCCGCCGTGTGTTCCTCCTGCGCAGCAAGGACAACGGTCGCACCTGGACCAAAGCCCAGGACATCACCACCGAGACCAAGCTGCCCACCTGGCGCTGGTACGCCACCGGCCCCGGCCACGCCACCCTGCTGCGCCACGGCCCGCACGCCGGCCGGATCGTCGTGCCCGCCAACCACTCCAGCGCCCCGCCCGCCGGCTCGTCCGACCTCGGCACGGAAGCGAAGTACTACGGCGGCCACGACCTCTACAGTGACGACAACGGCCGCACCTGGCACATCGGCTTCACCGACGACCGCACCGACGGCGTGATCGCCGCCAACGAGACGTCGATGACCGAGCTGCCCACCGGCGCGCTGTACTTCACCAGCCGCAACCAGGGCTCCGCCGCCGAGCACCGCGTGGACGGCTACAGCTTCGACGGCGGGAAAACGCTCGTGAAGCCGTACCAGGTGCAGCCCGGGATCTCGGGCACGAAGGTGGAAGGCAGCGTGCTGCAGACCACGAAACCCTGGCTGCTGCTGTACTCCGGCCCGGCCAACCCGGCCACTCGCGCGGTGATGCAGCTGCGGCTCAGCTCCGACGGCGGGCACACGTGGCGCGCCGGCCGCACGCTCACCACGGGCCCGGCGGGGTACTCCGACCTCGTGCAGGCCGACCCCGCCACCGTCGGTCTCCTGTACGAGACCGGCACGGCCGGACCGTACGAACGTGTCGTGTTCCAGCGGATCACCGACGTGCGCTGACCCACACCTCGATCCTGCCGCGCCCGGCGGTGCGGCAGGATCGAGGGAACAGGAGGGGGCGCGAGTGAGCGACGAGCGGTGGATCCGGCGTTACCACCCGGCGGACGACGCACCGGCGAGGCTGGTCTTCCTGCCGCACGCGGGCGGCTCGGCGTCGTTCTTCCACCCGTTCTCCCAGGCGCTGTCCCCCGCGGCCGACGTGCTCACCGTGCAGTACCCGGGCCGCCAGGACCGGCTCGGTGAAGCTGCGCTCACACGCGTGCCCGAACTCGCCGACGCCATCACCCAGGCGCTGCTGCCGTGGTTCGACGTGCCGGTCGTGTTCTTCGGCCACAGCATGGGCGCGACGCTCGCGTACGAGGTCGCCCTGCGGCTCGAAGCGCGGGGCTCCGGCCCGCACTCCGTGGTCGTCTCCGCTCGCCGCGCGCCGTCCCGCCCGGACACCTCGGAACCCGTGCACCTGCGCGGCGACGACCACCTGATCGCCGAGGTCGCCCAGCTCAACGGCACCGATCCGCGCGTGTTCGAAGACCCGGAGCTGCGCGCCCTCGTGCTGCCCGCCCTGCGCGCCGACTACACCGCCATCGAGACCCACACCCACCCCGACGCCCCACCGCTCGCCGCGCCCATCCACGCGCACGCCGGGGCCGACGACCCGCGCGTGACCCCGGACGACGTGCGGGCCTGGGCCGCGCACACCACCGGCGGCTTCACCTTCACGACGCACCCCGGCGGGCACTTCTACCTCACCGAGCGGCTCGCCCACGTCGTGGCAGCGCTGCGCGAGACACTCGCCGACGCCCAGTAGGGTGCGCGAAATGGGACTGCGAAAGCTGATCAGCGGGTTCGGCAAGACCACCGCGTTCGCCGCGCTGGGCCGCGTGATCATGCCGGCCGACCGCGTGGTGCTGCGGGTGACCGGCGGACGCCTCGGCGTCGGCACCCCGCTGGGCGTGCCCGCCCTGCTGCTGACCACGATCGGGCGCACCAGCGGGGAACCGCGCCAGGTCCCGCTGCTCTACGTCGAGCGCGACGGTGGCCACGTCGTGGTCGGCTCCAACTGGGGCGGCGAGAAGCAGCCCGCGTGGTCGGCGAACCTGCTCGCGAACCCCGAGGCGACCATCACCATCCGCGGCGTGACCACCGAGGTGCGCGGCCGGCTGCTCGAAGGCGCCGAGCGCGAGGAGACGTGGCGGGCCGTGGCGAAATACTGGCCCGCGTACGACACGTACGCCGTGCGCGCCGCCCATCGCGAAATCCGGGTGTTCCACCTCTCGCCCCGGTAGCTTGGGCCATCCGGCCGAGCGAAGGAGAGGCGGATGCCGCACTACGCGATCCTGATCTACGAGCGCGAGTCGCCCGGCGGTGTCGCGGATCTTCCGCCCGAGCTGCTCGAAGAGCACGCCCGCGTCGAGGACCGCATCACCGCTTCGGGCGGCACGCTGATCGCCGGTTACGCGACCCAGCCGTCGGCGCTGACCCGGTCGCTTCGCGGCACGTCGGTCACGACCGGTCCCTTCGCGGTGAGCCCTGAGGCCATGGCGGGCTTTTTCATCGTCGACGCACGCGACCTCGACCACGCCGTGGAGATCGGCGGCTTCGTCCCGGTGCTCGACGGCGGCGTCGAGGTCCGCCCGCTGCTCGGCGGCTGACCGCCCTCAGCCCGCGAGCACGGGCGCCAGGCCGAACGCCTCGAACACCGCCGGGTCCTGGAACACGACGGTGTGCGCCACGCGCGCACCGGCGAGCGAGAACACCTGCAGCGTGTGCAGGCGGAAGGCGGCGCCGTTCCAGCAGTAGGCGGCGAAGGCGGGCTGGCCGTTGGCGTGCGTGCGCCGCAGCTGCCAGCGGGTGCCGCGCATCTCGAACACGCGCGCCATGAACCGGGCGTAGTCCGCGCGCCCCCGGAACCAGAGCGGCACGGGCGGCATCTCAAGCACGACGTCGTCGGTCAGCAACGCCACCAGCGCGTCGACGTCCGCGGCCTCGAACGCGCGGACGTACTCGTCGATCACCGCTTCTCCCGACTCGGTCAGCTCGTCGGCCGACACCCCGGCGACCCCGGCCCTGGCCCGCTGCAGCGCACTGTTGACCGAGGCCGTCGTCGTGCCGAGCAGCTCCGCCACCTCGGCGGCACTGAACTCGAGCACGTCGCGCAACACCAACACGGCCCTCTGCCGCGGCGGCAGCACCTGCATCGCCGCGACGAACGCCAGCCGCACCCCCGAACGCGCCGCTCTGACGGCCGCCGGATCCTCCGGCAGCGGCTGCAGCCACGGCACCTCGAACGCCGGCACGAGCGGCGCCTGCGGGTCCTCGCTCGGCGCACCCAGCCCCGTCGGCAACGGTCGCCGCGCGCGCCCTTCGAGCGCCGTGAGACACGCGTTGGTCGCGATGCGGTAGAGCCAGGTGCGCACCGAGGCGCGCGCGCTGTCGTAGCGATCCCACGCGCGCCAGGCCCGCAGCATCGTCTCCTGCACCAGGTCCTCGGCCTCGTGCACCGACCCGAGCAAGCGGTAGCAGTGCACCACCCACTCGGCCCGGTGCGGCGCGGTGCTGGCCGCGAAGTCGAGCACGTCTAGGGCTCCGTTGTCCGGCTTCGATGCGTTCGAGCAGCTCGCTCGTCACGCGCCTGCGTGCCGCCGCCGGTGCGGTCCGCTGTGGTCCAGGATTGTTCCGCAACGTTCGTGTCCACCCGGTTCCCCTCATCGCGATCCTGTGCCACCGAACAGAAACCCAAGCCCCCGCCAGACAAGCCCCCGCCAGACAAGCCCCCACCCTCCCGAGGCAGGGTTCCGGCAAAGTCGTTGTTGAGCTTGTCCCCGTTCGCCGGACACGCGGGGTGTGGCGTCAGCGATCGTGGTGTGGTGACGGTCGCTCGGGGTTGCGGGCTTCAAACTCGGCCGGGCTGAGCATCCCAATGCAGGAGTGTCGCCGTTCCGGGTTGTACCAGCATTCTATCCATTCGAAGATCGCGGTGGCAAGCTCGTCACGGGTTTCCCATGTTCTTGTGTCGAGTACTTCGAGTTGAAGTGTGCCCCAGAAGGATTCCATCATGGAATTGTCGTAGCAATCGCCTACGGTGCCCATGGAGGGTAGGATTCCGGCCGTTCGGAGTCGTTGTCCGAATGCCCAGGCCGTGAATTGCGATCCGTGGTCGGAATGCAGGATGGTACCGCCGGATTCGGGTTGGCGGCGGAGGGTGGCCATGCCGAGTGCGTCGATCACCAGCTCGGTGCGCATATGGTTGTTGATGGACCAGCCGATGATGCGCCGGGAATAGGCGTCCATGACGGCGGCACAGTACAGTTTCCCTTCTTTGGTGGGATGTTCGGTGATGTCGGTGAGCCACAGCCGGTTCGGGCCCTCGGCGGTGAATTTGCGGTTGACCAGGTCTTCGGCGGGCTCCTCGGCGGGGTTGCGGGTCGTGCAGCCGCGGCGTCGGCGTCGGTAGAGGCCTTGGATGCCGGCTTCGCGCATGAGCCGGGCCACTCATTTGTGGTTGACGTTCACGCCCATTTCGAGGGCGAGTTCCGCGTGCACGCGTGGCCACCCGTAGGTTCCGCGGGATTCGACGTGAATGGCCTCGATGTGTTTGAGTAGCAGTCTATTGTCCTGCTCCCTGGACGAGGGGGGCCGGTCGTGCCAGTCGTAATATCCCGACCGCGACACCTTCAGTACCCGGCAGGCCACCGCGACGTCGAAACCGTCAGCGGCGAGCTCGCGGACCAGCGGGTAGATTACTTTGGGAGAACGTTCTCCCGCGCGAAGTACGCGGCCGCCCGCTTGAGGATCTCATTTTCCATCTCGAGCTGGCGGGTTTTCTTCCGCAGCTGGGCAAGTTCCTTCTTCTCCGCGCTCGTCAAACGGGTCGTCGAGCCGTTCTCATCGGTCGCATCCTGGGCCATCCAGTTCCGCAGGCACGACTCGCTGATGCCCAGCTCTTTGGCCAGCTCAGCGACCGGTTTGGAGCCCTGACGGGCTAACTCGACGGCACGACGACGAAACTCAGGCGGGTGTGGTGCAGGCACCGGGACATCCTTCCTGGTGACCCAGGGTCACCTCAGGGCAGGTGTCCGAGCTGCGGGGACAAGCTCATTGTGGTGTTTAGGGGTGGATGCCGAGCAGGGTGAGGGCTCGGGTGGGGTTGCGGGTCATGTGGCGTAGTCCGGCGGCGATGTTGGTGTGTCCGG
>NZ_JBSGDT010000008.1:0-167745 GCF_053602515.1 Amycolatopsis sp. NPDC004368
ATCGACGACCGGGGCCAGACGATCATTCACCACAGGAATCAGGCACGATTGAACAGCGGGCACGGCTCTCTCACGATCATGGGACTTCGACAATCTCATGATCAACAGAGACCGTGCCCGCCCTGCAACCAGCCCACACGACTTTGCCGGAACCCTGCCCTCCCAAGGGGGGCGTCCCTGTTCCAGTTTACCGAGGTCAGCGGGCCGGAGACGGTGAGTACGGAATCTGTGGACAACTCGCGAATGGCGAGGGTGCCTGTGGATAAGTCAGGTGTAAGGGTGATGGCGCCGCGATCCGGGAGGGCCAAGGGATAAGTCGAATGGCGGCGCGTGGTGTCGGGGAGGGTCAGGCGGCGGCGATGCTGCCGCCGCCGTCGACGCGGAGGACTTGGCCGGTGATGTAGCTCGCCTCGGGGGTGAGGAGGAAGCGGATGGCGTGGGCGATTTCCTCGGGGCGGCCGAGGCGGCCGGCGGGGAGCTTTTGCAGGAAGCGGGCCTCGCGGTCGGAGCCAGTGGGGGTGTCGCGGCGGAAGAGCTCGGTTTCGGTGGGGCCGGGGGCGACGGCGTTGACCGTGATGCCGGTGTCGCCGAGTTCGCCGGCCCAGATGGCGGTGGCGGTTTCGAGCGCGGCTTTCGCGCCGCCGTAGGTGGTGCGGTGGGGGGTGCCCAGGGTGACCATGCTGGTGACGTTGACGATGCGCCCGTGGCCGGCCGCCAGCATGCCGGGCAGAACCGCCTGGGTCACCTGCACCGCGGTGCGGAAGTTGAGGTCGAAGGCGCGGTCGACGTCGTCGAGGTCGATCGAGCCGAGGGGGGCCAGGGTGGCGAAGCCGACGTTGTTCACCACGGCGTCGACGGGACCGTCGGCGAGGACTGTGTCGAGAGTGTGCGCGGTGGCGGCGCGGTCGCCGAGGTCGACGGCGTGGAAGGTGCCCGGGAAATCGCCCGGAGCGGAGCGCGCCAGTCCGATGGGGTGGTGGCCCTCGGCGGCCAGCCGGTCGGCGACCGTGCGGCCGATGCCCTTGGACGCCCCGGTGATCAGCACTCGCATTTCTGGTGACTCCTCCTGCTGGATTTTGTCCATGACGGTAATGTTCTTGCCGAGAAGCGACCAATGCCGTGAGTGTTATGGCGGTATGGCTCGGCGATCATGGCAGGAGATTTCATGACGACGTTGCAGCAGCTCAAGGTGCTCTTGGCCGTGGCCGACCACGGCGGCTTCACGGCCGCCGGTGAGCACCTGGGCATGGCGCAGCCCGCGGTGAGCCGGTCGGTGGCCGCGCTCGAGGGCGAGCTGGGCGCGCCGCTGCTCACGCGCCAGCGCACGGGCGTCGCTTTGACCGAAGCCGGTGAACGTGCCGTGCGGCGAGCCCGCGTGGCCGTGCGGCAGGTCGACCTCCTGCGCGCGGAGGTCGCCGAGGTGGCGGGGCAGATCACCGGCACGCTGCGCATCGCGAGCCTGCCCACCGCCACGGGAACGCGGCTGCCCGCCGAGCTGCGGGTGTTCACCGAGCGCCACCCGCTCGTCGCGGTGCGGCTGATCGAGGGCGTGGACCAAGAGGTGCGCGACTGGCTCGACCTGGGTGTCGCCGACGCGGCCGTGGTCACGCTGCCCGCGCCCGGGCTGCACACCGTGCTGCTCGACAGCCACGAGATGTGCGCCGTGCTGCCGGTCGGCCACCCGTTGGCCGAGCAGGACGAGGTGTCCTACGCGGAGCTCGCGCAGGAGCCATTCGTTCGCTCCACCGGCGGCTGCGCGCAGGTGTTCACCGCCGCCGCGGAGCGAGTCGGCGTGAAGCTCGAGGCGGACTTCGAGGCGCGCGAGATGTCGGCGGTGCTGGAGATGGTGCGGGCGCGCCTCGGTGTGAGCATCCTGCCGTCCGTGGGCGTGCCCCGGCTCGACGGCACCGTGCTGCGGCCGCTGGTTCCGCGGACCGAGCGCAGGGTCGCGGTGGCGGTGAGCGCGAGTGCGTCTCCGGCCGCGCGGGCGTTCCTGGCGCAGCTGGCCGAGCGGGCCTGACGTCCATTGTGGAGGGTCTCCTTCAGGTGGCGGTTGAGGGTGTGACGCGGTCGGCAGCCCGCTCGTCGACGTGAGGGTGTGCCGTCGGTGGCGGTGCCGGCCCCGCTGCACGGGACTTCGTCGGCCGCCGAGGCGACGGCGCCTCGACCACTGCGCTTGGCCCCGTTGCCGAGACGCCAGCCGCGTCGAGCCTTGTCCGTGAACCGCGCCACCGCCGAGTGGACGCGGCTCGCTGCGGCACGGCAAGGGTTGTGAACGCGAGCACGAGTTTGCGGCTCAGTGCACCGAGCACCGCAACAGGCCACACGCGTCTTCGAGAGCGGGCGGAGGTGAGGTGTGCTCTCCACAGCGTGGCAACCACACCGTCCACAATGGTCGAGACGGGAACAGGGGAACGAGGTGAAAGATCCATGTCCTCAAGCTACCCACTCGACTCGAACACATGCACGATATCGATTGGGTGAATCAACCCGCGCGCCGCAGCTCGCGAAAAATTCGTTCCGCCGCCACCGATGAGTTCGCTCGCCCCCGCCGGTAGGTACGGGTGTCGAGCCACCCGGCCGACGACGGAAACCGGATGAAGGAGTCCACCATGGGCGACCTGATCGTGATCGAGTTCGTGACACTGGACGGCGTGGTCGAGGACCCGGACGGGTCGGGTGGCACCCCCACCGGCGGCTGGGCCTTCCGCCACGGCCCGGAGGCCGTGGCCGGCGACAAGTTCGAGCTCGGCCCCCTGCTCGACACCGGCGTGATGCTGTTCGGCCGCACCACCTGGGAGCTGTTCGGCAAGATCTGGTCCAACCGCACCGACCCGTTCTCGGCGAAGCTCAACGCCATCCCGAAACTCGTCGCGTCGCAAACGCTCACCAGCACCGACGCGTGGCGGAACTCCTCACTGCTCAAGGGCGACGTGGCCGACGAGGTCCGCCGCCGCAAGGCCGAGCAGGACGTGATCGTGACCGGCAGCCTCAGCCTCGTCCACGCGCTGGGCGACCTCGTCGACGAGTACCGCCTGATGGTCTTCCCCACCGTCGCCGGCAGCGGTCGGCGCCTGTTTCCCGAGCAGGAAGCCCGGGATCTGCGCCTCACGTCGGTGGAACAGAAGGGCGCTGCGGCTCTGCTGCGGTACCGCCAGGCCGGCTGAGCTCAGCTGCGCACCGGAAACCCGGCAATCCCGTCGAGGATCACGGTGAGTGCCGGTAGCGACGCACAACCGTTGTCGCACACTACTTTTCCGGGCACGAGGTCTTGCCTGGCCGAACCCGTACAGCGATCAAAGTCTCACCCGGAACCCGCGGGTCGTCTGACGCTTTTGCCGGCACCCGGTGATCCTCGAAGATGGCGGCATGTCACGACGTGAGCTCGTGGTGCTCGGGTCGGCGAGCCAGACGCCGACCCGGCACCGCAACCACAACGGATACCTCCTGCGCTTCGACACCGACGGCGTGCTGTTCGACCCCGGGGAGGGCACGCAGCGGCAGATGACCCACGCCGGCGTCGCCGCCGCCGAGCTCACGCGCATCTGCATCACCCACTTCCACGGCGACCACAGCCTCGGCCTCTCGGCGGTGCTGCAACGCCTCTCGCTCGACGCCGTGCCGAGGCCCGTGCGCTGCCACTACCCGGCGTCCGGCCAGGCCTTTTTCGACCGCCTCCGCTACTCGACCGTCTACCACGAGCGCGCCGAGGTCGTCCCCGCGCCGGTGGATTCGCAGGACTGGACCGACGGCCCGATCTCCGCCCATCCCCTCGACCACCGCATCGACTGCTTCGGCTACCGCTACACCGAACCCGACGGCATCCGCATGCTCCCCGACCGCCTGAAGGCCGCCGGCGTCCACGGCCCCGACATCAGCCGTCTGCAACGCGAAGGCACCCTCTCGATCAACGGCCGCACCGTGCGCCTCGACGACGTGAGCGAGCGCCGCCCCGGCCAGGTCGTCGCCTTCGTCATGGACACCCGCCCCTGCGCCGGCGCCCTGGCCTGCGCCCGCGACGCCGACCTCCTCGTCGCCGAATCCACCTTCCGCGCCGCCGACGCCGACATCGCCACCCGCTACGGCCACCTCACCAGCACCGACGCCGCGCGCCTCGCCGCGGAGGCGGGGGTGCGCAAGCTGGTGCTCACGCACTTCTCGCAGCGTTATCCGTACGAGGAGGCGGATGCGTTCGGTGAGGAGGCCGCGGACGTGTTCGCCGGGGAGATCCACGTGGCCAGGGACTTCGATGTGATCCCGTTGCCTCGGCGCCGCTGAGCTGATGTTCGCCCTTGATGATGGTGCCGGCGCTGAGGGTGACCGGAGCGACGCCCGCGTAGGCGACCAGATGCCCGGAGGACTTGAACGCGGAGGCGTCACCGATCTCCAGCAGGGACGCGGGCTGTGGTCCTGGCCCCGATGCCGGGCATCGACATCAGGACCCGGCCAGAGGGTGCCCATCGAGCATCCCCTCGACCTGCTCGGCGACGGGTTTGCGTTGCTGAAGCACGCTTTTCAGGCTGTTCGCGAACCGGGGCAGCACGGTGTCTGCGGCGGCGGTGCCCGGGACGGGGGCGGGTTTGCTCATCGAGAGCGGTGCGTGTGCGGCGGCCGGCTTTGGCGATGCCGGCCGGTCAGCCGCAGCTGGAAGGATTTCCAGCACCGCGGAATGATCTTGGTCCGGTGGCGGGCTGGATGCCGGTGAGCGGGCCGCGTGGCCGGCTGGCTGGTCGACCACGACCAGCAGTGTTGTGCGAGGGGCGAGCTTGGCGAACAGCGCCCGCAGCTTCGGTTCGGTCCCCCGCCAGACCACACTGGTCCCCCAAACCCCGCCCCGGCGTGTCAACCCCATCCTCACCACCCCACCCCCACCTCCATGACAAACTTCCCCCCGATGTACACCCCCTCCGATCTCGCCGATCTCCTCGAGTGTGAACACCGGAGCGTCCTCAACCAGGCGCGAGCGGCCGGCCTCCCCGGCGCGCCGGAGCCGACGTCCAAGCCCGACCAGCTCGCCGTCAAGCACGGGCGTGCGCACGAGGAAGCCGCGCTGACCCGGCTTCGAAATGAACGCAAGGTCGTCGAGATCGACGAGCGGGATCCGGCCGTCGCCGCGAAGGCCACGGAGGAAGCGCTGCGGGCGGGGGCGCCGGTTGTCTACCAAGCGGTGTTCCACGACGACGAGTTCAGCGGCCGCGCCGATTTCCTGCTGCGCGACGACGAAGGCCGCTACGAGGTGTACGACACCAAGCTCGCGCGGCACGCCAAGCCGTCGGCCGTGGTGCAGCTCACGGCGTACGCGGATGCCCTGCGACGCAAGGGCTGGCCGACCGGGCCGAACATGCACCTGATGCTCGGCGACGGCACGACGAAAACCCTGCGCGTCGACGATTTTCTTCCGTTGCTGGACCGCCTCCGGTCAAGGCTGCAAGCGCGGCCCGCGCGGCTGCCGCTGCAGCTGTGGGCCGACGAGCGGCCGGCGTGCGGTGCGTGCAGCTTCGCGCAGCACTGCGCGACGGCGCGTGAGGCGGACCGTGACCTGTCTCTCGTCGCGGGCATGCGCGGGGATCAGCGGCGCAAGCTCGTGACGGCCGGCCTCGCCACGATCGACAAGCTCGCCGCCGCCGGGCCGGACGATCGGCCGCGCGACATGTCGGCCACCACGTACACCACGTTGCGGGCGCAGGCCGCCATCCAGGTGCGCCAGGACGAAACGGGCGAGCTGGCCTACGAGGTCATCGACCCCGTCGCGCTCGCCGAGCTGCCGGAGCCCAACGCCGGCGACGTCTTCTTCGACATGGAGGGCGACCCGTACGCGCTGGCGGGCACCGGGCTCGAGTACCTTTTCGGCGCCGTCACGCCGGATCAGCGCTTCATCCCCTTCTGGGCCCACAACCGCGCGCAGGAGAAGCGTGCGTTCGAGGAGTTCGTCGACTTCGCCCGCATGCGCCTGGCCGAGCACCCCGGCGCCCACATCTACCACTACGCGCCCTACGAGGTCACCGCCGTGAAGCGCCTCGCCGCGGTGCACGGCACGCGCGAGGAGGAAGTGGACGAGCTGCTGCGCGGCGGCGCGCTCGTGGACCTCTACGCCGTGGTGCGCAAGGCGTTGCGGGTCGGCCAGCGCTCGTACTCGATCAAGTACCTCGAGCCGCTCTACATGCCCGCCGCGCGCGAAGGCGATGTGAAGACGGCGGCGTCCAGCATCGAGGCCTACGAGGACTACCTCACGCTCACCGCCGCCGGCGAGACCGAGCGCGCGGCCGAAGTGCTCGACGGCATCGGCGAATACAACGAGTACGACTGCGTGTCCACCCTGCGGCTGCTCGAGTTCCTGCACGAAGTTCGCGAAGACGAAGGCATCGAGCTCGCCACGCCGGAGCCGGAGTCCGAAGTGGACGCGCTGCTGCGTGAGTCCGAGGAGGACGTTGCCGCACAGCGGCGGGCCGAGCGCGCGGCCGCCATGGCGGCGCTGGTCGATCCGCTCCTCGACGGTCTCCCCGACGATCCGGCCGACTTCACGCCCGACGACCACGCCCGCGCGCTGCTCGCCGCGTCCGTCGGCTACCACCGGCGCGAGACGAACCCGGCGTGGTGGGAGTTCTTCCGCCAGCTGGCCGCACCGCTCGGCGACCTGGAGGTCGACACGACGTGCGCCGTGCCCGTCGCGGTGTCGGCGGGTGAGTGGGTGCCCCCGTCCGGGCGGCTGCGCACGGCGAAGCGCACGCTCGTCGTCGCGTGTGACCCGGACCGGCCCCACCCGTTCGCGCCCGGCGACGACGTACGGCTGCGCTACGGCGCCGAAGCACGCGACGCGAAGGTGGTGGCATCGTCGGCCGTGGAGCTGACGCTGGAGGAGAGCAGCGCGCCCGACGCGACGTCGAACGACCGCCCGGCCGCGGTGCTGCCCGGCAGCCCGGTGCGGCCGTCGCCGAAGGACGAGGCCGTCGCGGAGCTCGCGCGCCTGGTCGGCGAATCGCTGCCGACGCTGCCGCAGCACCCGGGAGTCGACCTGCTGCGCCGCGAGGCGCCGCGTCTGCGGACCGGCGGGGCGCTGCCCGCCGCCGGCGCCGACCTGGTCGAGACGGTCATCGAGGCCGTCGATGCGCTCGACGGTTCGGTGCTCGCCGTGCAAGGTCCGCCGGGCGCGGGGAAGACGTACCTCGCGGGCAAGCTGATCGCGCACCTCGTGCGCTCCGGCAAGACGGTGGGGGTCACCTCCACCAGCCACAAGGCCGTGGAGAACGTGCTCTCGGCCGCGCTGGGCAACGATCCTTCGCTGGCGTGCGCCAAGCGTGCGAAGCGGACGCCGGATCCCGAGGCGCCGTGGGAACAGCCGAAGAACAACAACGCGCTCGTGCGCTGGCGCGAGGAACACGACACCGGGCACCTCGTGGGCGGCACGGCGTGGACGTTCGCCAACGCCGCCGTGCGCGCGGAACCGTTCGACGTGCTCGTGATCGACGAGGCCGGCCAGTTCGCCCTGGCCGACGCGCTGGCCGTGTCGACCTGCGCCAGGAACGTGGTGCTGCTCGGTGATCCGCAGCAGCTGCCGCAGGTGGTGCAGGGCACACACCCGGCGGGCGCGGAGGCGTCGGCGCTGGGGCACCTGATCGGCGGCGCCGACATCATGCCGCCCCACCTGGGCTACTTCCTCGACCAGACGCGGCGCATGCACCCGGACGTCTGCGCGCCCGTGTCCCGGTTGTCGTACGCTGGGCTGCTGCACTCGCACCCGTCGGCTTCGCGATCGGTCGACGGGTTCGCGTCGGGGCTGTACCTGGCGTCGGTGGAGCACCGCGGCAACACGACGCGTTCGGTGGAAGAGGCGGCCGAGGTCGTTTCGGTGATCTCGGCGCTGCACGGTCGAACGTGGGAGGGTCGCCCGCTCACCGACGCCGACTTCCTCGTGGTGGCGCCCTACAACCTCCAGGCCCGGGTGGTCACGCGCGCGCTGGCCGACGCCGGGTTCGGCGACGTCCGCGTGGGCACGGTCGACCGGTTCCAGGGCCAGGAGGCGCCGGTGGTGGTCACGACGATGACCTCGTCCTCGGCCGTCGACCTGCCGCGTGGGCTGGATTTCCTGCTCTCGCGCAACCGGCTCAACGTCGCGCTCTCTCGGGCGCAGTCCGTGGCGGTGCTGGTGTGCTCACCGCACCTGCTCGAGGCCGACATCCGCACCGTGGAACAAATGCGGCTGGTGTCCGGGATGCTCGGGCTGCTGCAGGACGCGCAGCCCTGGCCGGGCTCCGGATAAGGTCGTGCCCCCGTCCCGTCGCTGCGGAGGGGAGTCGCGCGGGCCGGGAGCGGGGGCACTGGTTCCCGCCTCTGCGCCGCGCCGGTGGGGGGATCGGCGGGGCGGGCGGGAGCTCTTCTTGTCGGTGCAGTGTCGTCGGTACGGGGGCCGCCTCTCGGCGAGTGGCACGACCCGGCGTCTTGCGACGGCCCGGGAAGGCAGTGGGTGAGGCCCGGGGGCACCGCCGTACCGACATCAGGTACAACGTCTGGGTCACGCCGATGTTCCGGCTTCCCCTGTGACGCGGATCGCCGCCTTTCATGATCCATTGTGGACAGTGGGATGCCCCCGCTCCCGCCGCGGCAGTGGGTTCCGGCGGCAGGAGCAGGGAGCACATGAGCCCACCCCGCGCGGCCTCGGGGGCAATTGCGGCGCAGCGGGGTGGGGTGGCTGGGGATGGGTGGCCGGTGCGGGGGTCGCCTCTCGGCGAAGTGGCACGACCCGGGGTCTCGCGACGGTCCGGGAGGGCAGTGGGTGGAGCCCGGGGACACCACCGCACCGGCAAGAGAGACAACTCTTCGTTCGGAGGCGATATTCCCTGTCCCGCACGAAGATCGAAGCTTCAAGATCCACAGTAGAGGGTGCTCCCGCTCCCGGCGCCGCCGGCTGGGGGCCCGGCGGGCGAGAGCAGGAGCACTGGCGCCCGTCCCGTGCCGCGTTGGGGGGAGCGCAGGGCAGCGGGGCGGGTGGTCCAGGGCGCCGGCACGGGGGTCGCCTCTCGGCGAGTGGCGCGACCCGGGGCCGGCGAACCGGCTGTCCGGGAGGGCGAGGTGTGAGGCCCGGGGACCCCTCCGTACCGACAGTGTGTACAACGCCAGGGGGCCGCGAATGTTCCGGCGGGTCCGAGTGACGTGGGTCGCGACCGTTCGGGTGACCTGCGTGCCGGTTCGGGAATTTTTCGGGGCCGGGTAAGCGGACTGGGTCGCGGGAGGAGAGGCCGGGGATCGTCGATGTCGCGTCGGTGCGCATCCGGACGCGGACGGTGTGGTGGCCTGGAAAGCGCCCCACGCCGTCCGTCAAGCGCCTGGCTCGTGGCCTGGCGGGTCCTTTTCGGACTCGTCCGAGCTCCCACCTCCGAGCGCCGTTGATCGAGGGGTGAGTTGAGTGGCCCCCTGGGCGCGGAAGGGGGACTACCAGGGGGCCTGGCCCGCTCGCCCGGTCGGGGGAATGTCGAGGCTGAGCGGGTTGTCGGAGACACTAGCGGTAGAAGTTGATCTAGGGGCAGTCCACGAAACGGTGAACTGGGCCCGGCGATCACCTACTCCCCGTGATCATCTCTGGTCGGGCCGGTTCGGCTCGCCGAACCACGCCGTGAGGGCCTCGCGCAGGGTGGCCGGGTCGGCCGGTGCGGCGGCGGACGCGGCCCACGCGACGTGGGCGTCCGGCCGGATGAGAAGGGCGTCGGCGGGGCGGAGGTCGGCCTTGCCGGGGTGGATTTCGACGTGGGGGGACCAGTTCTCGGCGACCGCGCGGAGGTCCGGGCGGTCGCCGAGGTCGAGGAACACCGGCCGAGCCTGGTGCAGCAGCGCGGAAAGACTGGTGGGGCCGTCGGCGGTGGTCAGGGCGAAGTCGGCGGCGAAGGTGCCCGCCAGGGCGTGGTCCGAGCCCGGCATCGGGTAGCGCAGGTCGGCGCCGCCGATGATCGCGGCGAGGCGGCGCGCCGGTTGTTCGTCGGACAGGAGCTCCTGGAACAGCGTGCGCAGCGCGTCGGCGGCGGGGTCGTGCCCGCGGCGCAGGGCGGCCTGCGCGCTGGTCTGCAGGAGCGCGCGGGCGCCGGCCGGGTGGCGTTCGGAGTGGTAGGTGTCGAGCAGGCCGGCGGGCGCCCGGCCGGTCACGGCCGCGGCGAGTTTCCACGCCAGGTTGACCGAGTCGAGCATCCCGAGGTTCAGCGACGCGCCCGAGGAGGCCAGCAGGTGCGCCGCATCACCGGCGAGGAAGACGCGTCCGGTGCGGTAGCGGTCCACCTGCCGGCCCTGCCACTGGTAACGCGACAGCCGTCGCACTTCGCCGAGGGGCAAGGGAGCGCCGAGCACGCGTGTGACGCTCCCCTGGAACTCGGCCTCGGTCATGGGGGAGTCGTCGTAGGTGGTCGACTCGTTCTCGACGGTGTTGATCATCAGGTGGTCCGAACCGATCGCCCCGAAGGAGAAGACGCCGGCCTCGGTGCGCGTGTAGCCGGGCTGTACCGGGCCCACGCCGGGCACGTCGAGGCCGCCGTCGGTTCGTCGCGGCGCAGTCGCTTCGACGAGCCGGTTCACCTCCGGGTACGTGGTGCCCGGGAAGTCCAGGCCCAGCAGGTCGCGGACCCGGCTGCGGCCGCCGTCGCAGCCGACGACGTAGCGCCCCGCGAGCCGGTACGGCCCGTCGGGACCGTGCACGTCCACGGTCACCGAGTCCGCGTCCTGGCGCAGGCCCACCACCTCGTGGCCCTCGCGGACCTGCGCGCCGAGCTCGGCCGCGTACTCGGCGAGGGTGCGTTCGAGCACCGGCTGCGGGATGGCGAGCGCGCAGAACGCCGGCTCGCTCAGGTGTGACAGGTCCAGGTGCACCCCGCCGAACGGCAGGCTCGGCGCCCGGTGCACCGCGGTCGCGGCGGCTTCAAGCCTTGCCAGCACGCCGCGGTGGCGCAGCAGGTCGAGGATCTGGCCGCCGAGCCCGTTGGCGCGCGGTACTTCGCGCCGCTTCGGCTGCCGTTCCAGCACCACCGGCGCCACACCGGCCAGCCGCAGCTCGGCCGCCAGGACCAGCCCGGCCGCGCCGGCGCCGACGATGATCACGTCTTGCATCGAGTTTCCCCCGGTTTCGGTCACGGCCGCAGATTCTGCGGCATGCCGGGGGTCTTGCGGCAAGCCCCGGGGTGCGCTATAGCTTGGGAGTGGGAGGACGACTCCGTCTTCTTTGGACGGAAGTCGCTCAGTCGGAGCCGCTCACGCCACTCGCGCCTCGACGCCGGCCTGGCGACAGCGCGCCGACGTGTCTTCGGGTGCCTCGGCATGGGTGACCTGCTCCGCAATAGTCGAGCACGAACATGTCGAAGCGACAGCGCCGCCAACGCGGCTTCATCGATGGCGCCGCCCATCGAGCTGTCATTCGCCGCCTCCGACGCCACTTTCCGCAGATCTCGGACGTCTCCAGCTCGCCGTTTCAGCCTGCCGACGGCGACACCGCCATCGCGCCTGAGCGGCCCGAGGATGCGTTCGTGCCGGGGTTGCCTCGGGCGGTTGCCGAGCCCGTGCGTTGTGATGGCGAACATGTTCGTCACGACCTTGTTCGTCACGAACATGTTCGTTACCGTGGTGTCATGACCGCACCACGCAGCCGCCGGGAGCGCCCGGCCAAGCCGGCCCTGACCAGGGCCGGGATCATCTCCGCCGCGCTCGCGATCCTGCGTGCGGAAGGCCTGTCCCGGCTCACGATGCGCCGGCTCGCGCAGGAGCTCGACACGGGCGCGGCGTCGCTGTATGTCTACGTCCGCAACACCGTGGAGCTGCACGCCGCGGTGCTCGACGAGCTGCTCGGCGAGGTCGAGCCGCCGCCGTCGACCGGTGCGTGGGCGCGGCGGCTGGAAGCGGTGCTCGGCTCGTACACGGCGGTGCTGTTCCGCTACCCCGGGCTGGCGCAGTCGGCGCTCGTCGCCCGGCCACGCGGCGATCACTACCTGCGGCTCGTGGACACGCTGCTGGCGTTGCTGGCTGAGGGCGACGTGCCTCGCGCGCAGGCTGCGTGGGGCGTCGACCTGCTGCTGCAGCTGGCCACGGCGACCGCGGCCGAGCACGCCGACGAGCGCCCCGAAGACGGCGAAGAGTGGCAGGCCCTCGCGGCCGTGATCCGCGCGGCGCCGCCCGAGCACTATCCGCACGTGGCCGCGGCCGGGCCCGAGCTGCTGTCCGGGGCGCCCGGCGAGCGGTTGTCCTGGGCGTTCCGCGCGGTGATCGCCGGAATCGCCCACACCCCGCGAACCTGAAGGAGAAGCCATGCAGATCACCATCGTCGGAGGCGGCCTCGGCGGGCTCACGCTCGCGGCCGTGCTCCACCGCAACGGCATCCAGGCCACCGTGCTGGACCTCGACACGTCGGCGTCGGCCCGCACGCAGGGCGGGATGCTCGACATCCACGAGGAAACCGGCCAGGCCGCATTGCGCGCGGCGGGGCTGTACGAGGCGTTCCTGCCACTGATCCACCCGGGCGGGGAGGCCACGCGCGTGCTCGACCGGCACGCGGTGGTGCGACTGTCCGAAGAGGACGACGGCACGGGCGGCCGGCCGGAGGTCGAGCGCGGTGCGTTGCGTGATCTGCTGCTGTCGTCACTGCCCGAGGGCACCGTTCGCTGGGACGCCAAGGTGGTCTCGGCCCGCCCACTGGGTGACGGGCGTCACGAGATCGCAATGGCCGACGGCACTTCTTCAGTGACGGACGTGCTCGTCGGGGCCGACGGCGCCTGGTCCCGGATCCGGCCGCTGGTGTCGGGCGAGGTGCCCGCGTACACCGGGCATTCGTTCGTGGAGCTGGACCTGCTCGACGTGGCCACGCGGCACCCGGAGGCCGCGGCGCTCGTCGGCGGGGGCATGTTCCTCGCGCTGGGGCCGGGGAAGGGGATTCTGGGGCACCGGGAGCCGGATGGCAGCGTGCACCTGTACGTCGCCCTCCAGATATCCGAATCCGCCGACTTCTCGTTGCGCGCTCAGTTCGCCGACTGGGCACCGGAACTGCGCGCCCTGATCGAGGCGGCC
The DNA here is from genome assembly GCF_053602515.1 of Amycolatopsis sp. NPDC004368. Classification (NCBI taxonomy): domain Bacteria; kingdom Bacillati; phylum Actinomycetota; class Actinomycetes; order Pseudonocardiales; family Pseudonocardiaceae; genus Amycolatopsis; species Amycolatopsis sp. NPDC004368. Next base: position 13,027 of record NZ_JBSGDT010000008.1, read on the forward strand.
GACACCGCGCCCGTGCTCCGCCCGATCCACGCTTTGCCGGTCGGCCACGACTGGTCACGCGTGCCCGGCGTCACCTTGATCGGCGACGCGGCGCACGTGATGTCCCCCTTCGCCGGCGAGGGCGCCAACCTGGCCATGATCGACGGCGCCGACCTGGCCTCGGCTCTGGTTACCTCCGGTGGCGACGTCGAGGCAGCGCTGGCGCGGTACGAGGAGGCGATGTTCCCGCGCAGCTCGGAAGCCGCGCGGGGTTCGGCGGAGAACCTGGCGACGTCCTTCGCGGCCGACGCACCTGACGGCCTGCTGGCGGTTTTCGCGGGTCACTGAAGTTGCGTCGACTCTTGCCGTGAAGATCGTTGGGCTTGCCGGTTCTCGCGGGATGCGGAGCTGTGGTGGGGCGGTGCTGCTGGTGGCCCCGGTGGTCGACTCGGTGGGCAACGGTCTGTTCCAGCCGCTGTCGGTGCAGTTCTTCGCGAGGCTGACCACGGTTCCGCTGGCGCTCATCGACATCCTCCTCAACGCCCCGAACGCCCTTGCGCTGCCGATACTCCTGATCGTGGGCAGGGTGGCCGACCGGATCGGGCCGTGGGTGCTGGGCGGTCGACCACCGGCCACTCGCATCGCGGCTACAACTTAAGGATTACGCGGGTCGAGCCGTCGAGCCGATTCGCAGCCGCCGCGACCCTCGCATACTGGGCACATCGCGTCCGAAGTGGACCGACGAACCAGGGAGAGGACCGATGATCACCCCCACCGCGTTGGCCGCCGTCGCTCAGGACGGGCACCATGCCGCGAACATCGCCGTCGTCGGGGGGATCATTGCGTTGATCCTGATCCCGGTTGTCTTCTTCCTCGGCGCGCTGATCAGCGTGCTCGGCAGTCCGCTCGGCGGCGGGATGAAGCTGGTGTGGATCGTGTTCGCGTTCTGTGCGCCGTTCCTGGGGCCGCTGCTGTGGTTCCTCGTGGGGCGACGCAGCGCGGAAGCGTACCGATGAATCCATAGTGGACCAAGAGGCGGCGGACGGGCCCGAAAACCCGTCCGCCGCTTGCGGTCAGCTCACCTGCAGGTCGACGCAGGAGTAGAACGCGTTGGTCGTGTCGGCGATGTTCCAGATGGCCAGCACGGTCTGGCGGCCCGTGCGGTTGCCCAGGTTCACCGAGTGCGACACGGTGGCGGGCGGCACCTCGTTGTTGCCGCTGAAGCTCGCGATGCGGGTGTTGCCGATGTAGTACTCGTACGTGCTGGTCTTGTGCCGGGCGGTGAACGTCCAGTTGAACGTGACCGTGCGGCCCGTCGCGGTGGCGCGCCAGGGCTTGCTGTTGTCGTTGAGCTCGGCGAAGCGCGCGACGCCGCCGTTGCAGGTGCGCTGGCCCTTCTGGCCCTCCACGCTCTGCGGTTCCCACTTGATGTCGCCGCAGGACACGATGTTCTGCGCGCACTGCGCCTGCCGGCTCGCCGGGGCGTTGACGTAGCCGTGGGCGCTGGCCGTGCCCACGGGTCCGACCAGCACGATCACGGGCGCGATGGCGGCACCGGCCAGTGCGGCCACGAGCTTGCGGTTCGTTTTCATACCGGGCTCCTTCGAGCAGCTGGGCCCGCTCCCGGTTCACGGGCGCGTTCGAGCGACCGCGGGGGAGGTGCGCGGGCGGAAGGGGAGTGTGGTCTAGACCATAAGGCGATTCGGACGTTTCGGTCAAGAGATCGCAAACTTATGGAGTAATGAGCCGATCGACGTCAGGCCTAGTGCATACTGTATGCAATTTGGTACTCTGTGCTCGACCTCTTCAGCCGAGCACGGAGGCCCCTGCCGCGATGTACACCGTCACCGACCCGGCCACGGGTGAACTGATCGAGCAGATCGAGAACGCCACCGACGACCAGGTGCGCGACGCGATCGCCCGCGTCCACCGCGGTTACCTGGCGTGGCGGGAACGCCCGATCGCCGAACGCGCCGAGATCGTGGCGCGCGCGGCCGAGCTGTTCGCCGAACGATCCGACGAGCTCGCCGCCATCATGACCCAGGAGATGGGCAAACGCATCAACGAGGGCCGCGGCGAGGTCGGCATCGTCGTCGACATCTTCAGCTACTACGCCGAACACGGCCCGGCGCTGATCGCCGACGAGCCGCTCAAGATCAAGGGCGGCGACGCCGTCATCCGCAAGGAGCCCATCGGTGCGCTGCTGGGCGTGATGCCGTGGAACTTCCCCATGTACCAGGTCGCGCGCTTCGTGGCGCCGAACCTGGTGCTCGGCAACACGATCCTGCTGAAGCACGCGTCGATCTGCCCTCGCTCGGCCGTCGCGATCGAGTCGGTGCTGCGTGACGCCGGCGTCCCCGAAGACGCGTACGTGAACGTCTGGGCCTCCTCCCGCCAGGTGCCCTCGATCCTCGCCGACCCGCGCATCGTCGGCGTCTCCCTGACCGGCAGCGAACAGGCGGGCGTCTCCGTCGCCGCCGAGGCGGGTCGCAACCTGAAACGCTGCGTCCTCGAACTGGGCGGCTCGGACCCCCTCATCGTCCTCGACACCGACGACCTCGACGCGACGGTGAACACCGTCGCGACGGCCCGGTTGCGCAACTGCGGGCAGTCCTGCAACGCGCCCAAGCGGATCATCGTCGTCGGGGATCTGTACGAGTCCTTTGTGGAGAAGCTGACCGCGCGCGTGGCGTCGTACTACCTGCCGGGCGACCCCTCGGACCCCGCCACGACTTTGCCGCCGCTCGCTTCCGTGGCGGCCGCGGACGAGGTCGCGGACCAGGTCACCGCCGCCGTGGCCCAGGGCGCGGTGCTCCGCACGGGCGGCCACCGCGTCGACGGGCCAGGTGCGTACCTGGAGGCCACGGTCCTCACCGGCGTGACGCCCGAGATGGACGCCTACCGGGACGAGATCTTCGGGCCGGTCTTCCTGCTCTTCCCGGCCGCCACCGACGACGAAGCCATCTCCATCGCGAACGATTCGCCGTTCGGCCTGGGCGCCAGCGTCTTCGGCACCGACCCCGCCCGCATGCGCGCCGTGGCCAACCGGATCGAGTCGGGGATGGTGTACTTCAACAAATCCGGCGGGTCGCAGGCCGACCTGCCGTTCGGCGGGATCAAACGCTCGGGGATGGGACGGGAGCTGGGTCCGTTGGGGATCGAGGAGTTCATGAACAAGAAATCCATACGCCTCTGACCCTAGGTCTTGCCTTGTTTGGCCTTCTCAGGCCGTAAGCGGCAGGTGCTCGGCCACACCCGAAACGGCGAACGCGGAAGACGCCGGCCGTTGCAACCGGCGCCGATGCTGTCGTAGAGGGTCACTGCGGCGCCAACAACGAACCCAGCCAACCCGCCAACACCGTCTGAGTCTCGGCACGCACCGCTGCCGGGTCCGAAGCCGCGGCGATCATCCGCGCCGCCTCCATCACGGCGCTCAGCACCAGCTGGGCCAAGGTGCGCACGGGCAGGTCCACGATCAACCCGGCCTCGTGCGCCGAAGTCAGCGACGAAACCAGCAACCCCAGCCCGTACTCGCCCTCGATCTCGCGCCAGACGTCCCAGCCCAGCACCGCGGGGGCGTCGGTCAAGGAGATCCGCTGGACCTCCGGCCGCAGGCACGCGTCCAAGAACACGCCCAGCGCCGCGGTCATACCGATGAGAGGCGAAGCGTCCGACATCGCCGCCGAGACCTCCGCCGTCAGTTCGCGTTCGAGTTCCTCCACGACGGCGCGGAACAAGCCCAGTTTGTCGCCGAAGTGGTGGTACAGGGCGCCGCGGGTGACGCCGGCGGTGCGGGTGATCTCCTCGGCCGGCACGTCGTGGTAGCCGCGGGTGCCGAAAAGCCCGCGGGCGGCCGCGACGAGGGCCGCGCGGGTGGCGTCGGAGCGTTCCTGCTGGGTGCGTCTCACCCGGCCTAATCTGCCATGACCCGCGCGAACTCGACGATGTGCCCGGCCAGCACCTCGGGCTGGTCCTCGGGCACGAAGGTGTACGAGTCGGCGATCTCCACCACGCGTGCGTGGGGGAGCAGCTCCGCCAGGCGGTACGCGAAGCGCACGGGGAACAGCTTGTCTTCCGTCGCCCAGGCCAGCAGCACGGGCCGGTCGAACGTGCGCAGCTGCTCGGCCGCGGCCAGGGTCAACGCGGGGGAAACGGTCCGCAACAGCTTGCGCAGGTCCCGCCGGACGCCGGGGGATCGGTGCAGGCGCAGCAGGTACGACGAAGCCACCGCGGGGTCCAGCGGCTTCTTCACCACCCAGCCGAACAGCACCGGCAACGGCCACAGCGCCCGCACCCGCAGCAGCTGGCCCAACAACGCCATCGAGCCCGGCACGCGCGCAGCCACGGGCAGCGGCTTGAAGATCGGCGGGAAGAAGTACTCGAAGCTGTCCGACGGCGTCAACACCACCCGCCCGACGCGCGCCGGATGACGCGCGAGCAGGAGCTGTGTGATGGCGCCGCCGGTGTCGTTGGCCACCAGGGTCACGTCGTGCAGGTCGAGGACCTCGAGGAAGTCGCCCAGCAGGGTGGCCACGCCGGGCACGCTCAGGTCGGCGTCGGAGCGCATCGGTAGCTCGTGCGCGCCCAAGGGCAGATCCGGGGCCAGGCAACGGAAACCCGCGTCCGCCAGCAATGGCACCACCTTTCGCCACAAGAGGGCGTTGGTGAGCACGCCGTGCACGAAGACCACGGGCCGGCCCGTGCCGCGTTCGTGGTAACGCACCTCGCCCTGCGGCAGGCAAATGCGGTGGTCCGATCCGAGTGAGGTAGTCATATGAGCCACGATACATACATACAGTCTGTATGTAAACGAGGACAAAAGACTGGGCCCGCCGCACGAGGAGGTGCAGCGGGCCCAGGGGGATGGGTCAGGAAAGCTCGGCCGCCAGCTGGGCCACTCCCCAACGGAGGTCCTCTTCGGACACCACGAGCGGCGGCGCCAGCCGGATGGTGCTGCCATGGGCGTCCTTCGCCAGCACGCCACGGCGAAGCAGGCCTTCGCACACGTCCCGGCCCGTGCGGCCGCGCACGTCGATTCCCGCCCACAGACCACGCACGCGCACCGCTTCGACGGCGGACGAGGGCAACGAAGCAAGCAAACCAGCGAACACCTGGCCCAGCTCCGCGGCCCGCCGCTGCGGCTCACCGGTCTTCAGCTTCCGCACCACCGCCGTCGCCACCGCGCACGCGAGCGGGTTGCCGCCGAAGGTGCTGCCGTGCTCGCCGGGCCGGAACACGCCGAGCACCTCGCGGCGGGACACCACGGCCGACACCGGCAGGAGACCACCGCCCAACGCCTTGCCCAGCACGTACACGTCCGGCACCACGCCCTCGTGGTCGCACGCGAACGTGCGCCCGGTGCGCCCGAGCCCCGACTGGATCTCGTCGGCCACGAAGAGCACGTTGGACTCGGTGCACAGCGCCCGGACCTCGGCCAGGTACCCGTCGGGCGGCAGCACGACGCCGCCCTCACCCTGGATCGGTTCGATGAGCACGGCCACGGTGTCCTCGTCCACCGCGGCACGCAGCGCGGCCGCGTCGCCGAAGGGCACGCGCACGAAGCCCGGCGTGAACGGCCCGTGGTCGGCGGTGGCCTCGGGGTCGTCGGAGAACCCGACGATGGTCACCGTGCGCCCGTGGAAGTTGCCGCCCGCCACCACGATCTTCGCGCGCCCGGCCGGCACGCCCTTCACGCGGTAGCCCCACTTGCGCGCCGTTTTGATGGCCGTCTCCACGGCCTCGGCGCCGGTGTTCATCGGCAGCACCATCTCCATGCCGCACAGCTCGGCCAGCTCGGACGCGAACTCACCCAGCCGGTCGTGGTGGAACGCGCGGCTGGTCAGGGTCAGCCGGTCGAGCTGGGCGTGGGCGACGGCCAGCAGCTCGTCGTCGCCGTGGCCGAAGTTCAGGGCGCTGTAGCCGGCCAGCAGGTCGAGGTACCGCCGGCCTTCGACGTCGGTGACCCACGCGCCCTTGCCTTCCGTGAGCACCACGGGCAGCGGGTGGTAGTTGTGGGCCAGTGCGGCTTCGGCGCGTTCGATCTCTTCGCCGGTGATGGACATTTCGCTCCGCTTCAACAAGAAATCAGACGAGGGTCCCGGCCGGCTGCGAGGCCGCCGGTTCGGGTTCGGGCTCCGGGGCCGGCCGGTCCGGGCGGCGCTTGGGCTTCTTCGGCCGGTCGAGCAGCTCCGCGAGACGCGAGAGCCCGAAGTTGATGACGATGTAGATGACCGCGGTGAACGCGTAGGTCTGCAGGAAGTTGGCGTTGTACTCGCCGATCACCTGGCCGTCGCGCAGCAGCTCGGGGTAGCCGACGACGTAACCGAGGCTGGATTCCTTCAACGTGCGGATCACCTGGGTGACGAGCGCCGGGCGCAGCGACCGGAACACCTGGGGCAGCACGACCAGCACCATCGTCTGCCCGCGCCGCAGGCCGATCGCGGCCGCCGCGTCGAACTGGCCGCGGTCGAGCGAGTTCACACCCGCGCGAACGATTTCGGCGAACACGGCCCCGGCGTGCAGCACGATCGGGATGGTCAGGACCCAGAACGGCGGCAGGTTCGCCCCGAACATGGGCAGGCCGATGAGGAAGAAGTACACGAGCAGGATCAGCGGGATCGCGCGGAACAGCTCGATCAGGCCGGCGCACGGGATCGACAGCCACTTGTGCGTGGACAGCCGGCCGAGGCCGATCAGGGTGCCGAACACCAGCGAGATCGCGGCACCGGTCAGGCCGACCTCCAACGTGGTCAGCAGGCCTTGCAGCAGGTAACGGATGTTGGACCACTCGACGAGCGGTTCCCACAGGCGCGCGGTGAGCTGCTGCACGTGGGCGAGCTGGGCGATGGCACCGGCCACGATGCCGATCAGCGCGAGGACGGCCACGATGGTGGCGATCTTCAGCCGCTTCTGGCCGCGGGGACCGAGTTCGTCGAAAAGGGCAGGGGAGCGCGACTTCATCGTCGGATGCGAACCTTCCGTTCGACGACGCCGGTCAGCTGGCCGATCGTCAGGGTGATCAGGAGGTAGCCGATGACCGCGGCGATGAAAGTCGGGATCGGCTGGGCGAAGTCGAGGTTGAACTGGCGGGCCGAACCGGTGAGCTCCTGCACGCCGACGGCCGCGCCGAGTGCCGAACCGAGGCACACGTTGATCAGGATGTTGCCCAGCGGCTGCACCATCGACCGGAACGCCTGCGGCAGCACGACCTGCCGCAGGACGCCCGAGAAGGTGAGGCCGATGGCGCGGGCGGCCTCGATCTGGCCGAGTGGCACGCCGGCGATGCCGGAGCGGACCGTCTCGCAGATGTAGGCGCCGAAGTACAGGCCCAGCCCCAGCACGACCGACCCGAAGAGCGGGACGGTCGCGCCGAGGTAGGGCAGGCCGAAGACCACCATGACCATCACGAGCAGCATCGGCGAGTTGCGCAGGCAGTGCACGTAGAACCCGGCGGCCGCCCGCAGCGGCCCGATCGGGCTGACGCGGCAGACACCCAGCAGGGTGCCGATCACCAGCGCCAGCGGAAACGCGATCGCGGCCAGCTCGAGGGTCGTCAGCAGACCGGTCAGCAGCTCACCGAGGTGCGCGAAGAGCACGGACATGGGGTCTCCGATTTCGGGGTGCGGCTCAGACGCCGGGGACGGAGCCGAGCTTCGGCGGGGCGGGCGGCGCGGTCTTCAGCAGCTTGCCGACGGTGCCCTGCCAGAGCTTGGTCCAGGTGCCGTCGGTCTCGATCTTCTGCAGGAACTCGTCCACGACCTGCTTGAACACCGGGTCGTCCTTGGGCTCGCCGATGCCGAAGGGGTTGGAGCTGAAGGTCGCGTCGAGCAGTTTCACGTCCGAGCGCGTCTGGATCGCCCCGAGCAGCGACGCGTTGTTCAGCGTCACGGCCTCGGCGCGGCCCTGCTCCACGGCCGCGATGCACTGCGCGGTGGTGTCGAACAGCACCGGCTTCGCGGTGGGCACCTCGGTGACCAGAGCGGTCTTCGCCGCGCCGGACTCCGTCGCCACGTTCTTGCCCGCCAGGTCCTTGGCGGTCTTGATGGTGGTGTTGTCGGCCTTCACCACGATGCCGCTGGCGGCCATGTAGTACGGGCCGGAGAAGTTCACGAGCTTCGCGCGCTCGGGCGTCATCGTGTACGTCTGGATCGCGACGTCGATGGTGTGGTTGCCGAGCAGGCCCTCGCGGGTGTCGGAGCCACCGCTCTGCATCTTCGCCGAAGGCTTGCCCAGCAGGTACTTCGCGAGCAGGTCGGCCATGCCGGCGTCGAAGCCGGAGATCTTGCCGGTGGCCGGGTCGAGCTGCGAGAAGCCGAGCGTGTTGCGGCTGCCGGCCCACACGAGCTGGCCGCGCTGGCGGATCTTGTCCAGCACCGGGGAGCTGGGCAGGTTCTGGCCCACCGGGCCGGCCGCGACGGCGTCGTCCTGGCTGATCATCTTGGCGACATCGGCGGCCGCCGGCTTGGCGGCGGCACCACCCGGAGCCGTTGCCGGGGCACTGCCGCACGCGGCGAGCAGCGCACCCGTGACGACCACCGCGCCGACGGCGGCGGTGATTCTGGTCAGCTTCATTGCTTTCTCCTTGTCACGGTGGGGAATTTCAGTGCTGGAGGGGACTAGTGCTGGAGGACTTTGGACAGGAAGTCCCGCGCCCGGGCCGTGCCGGTGCGGTCGAAGAACTCTTCGGGGGTGCCTTGTTCGGCGATGCGGCCTTCGCTCATGAAGACCACGCGGTGGGCCGCGCGGCGCGCGAAGCCCATTTCATGCGTGACCACGACCATCGTGGTGCCCTCGGCCGCGAGTGAGGTCATCACGTCGAGCACCTCGCTCACCATCTCGGGGTCGAGCGCGCTGGTCGGTTCGTCGAACAGCACGATCTTGGGGTTCATCGCGAGCGCCCTGGCGATGGCGACGCGCTGCTGCTGGCCGCCCGAGAGCTCGGCGGGCAGCTTGTCGGCCTGGTCGGCCACCCCGACGCGGTCGAGCAGCCGCCGGGCGGTCGCTTCGGCTTCACGCCGGGAAATCCCGCGCACGCGGATCGGCCCGAGTGTCACGTTCTCGAGCACGCTGCGGTGCGCGAAGAGGTTGAACGACTGGAAGACCATGCCGACGTCGGCCCTCAGCCGCGCCAGCTCCTTGCCCTCGGCGGGCAGGGGTTTGCCGTCGAGGGTGATGGTGCCGGAGTTGATCTTCTCGAGCCGGTTGATGCAGCGGCACAGCGTCGACTTGCCCGACCCGGAGGGGCCGAGGATCACCACGACCTCACCCTGGTGGATGTCGAGGTCGACGTCGTGCAGCACCTGCACTTCGCCGTAGCTCTTGTTGACACCGCGCAGGCTGGCGAGCACGGGTCCGGTCATCATTGACCTCCGGGGCCGTCGTAGAGCTGCCAGGGCAGCAGTTCGTAGTCGTTCTCACAGGGGTTGCCGATCGCCACGCGGTACTCGCCGCTGGTCAGGTCGACCAGGCTCGAGGCGATCGTCTTGTAGCGCTTGAGCGGCGGCACGCGGTCGTCCACGTGGGCGCAGACGCCGTCGGGGTGTCCGGTGTGGTCGCTCATCGTCTGCGCGACGACCTTGCGCACCTCGGCCGAGCCGGACGCGGTGCGCGCGGCTTTGAGTCCACGCTCGATCACCTGCACGCGGTAGAGCGAGTCGACCGGCGAGAGGCGGTAGACGTCCTTGAGGGGACCGGGCAGACCGTACTGGTAGTGGTTGCCGTGCACCAGGATCCCGTCTTCCGGGGTGCCCCAGCCGTGCACGAGCGGTGTGGTCTCGAGGTCGACGGCGACGCCGCCGCGGTGGGTCACGAGCAGGTTGGTCGCGATGTGCTGGCGCACGTCGAACGGCACCTGCAGTGCGGCCTTGAGGTGGTCGTTGTCGAGGATCATGCGGCGCAGCACGGGTTGCGGGAGCCCGAGTGGTGTGCCGAAGCGGCCGCCGAGCCCGTTGGCGTTGAGCGCGATGCCGGCGGAATTGGCGCCGTGGCGGCCGATCTGGCCCGCTTCGACCTGCATGATGATCGTGGGCTTGGGCGGCTGCACGATCCGCACCAGCACCACCGAGTCCTGTGTGCCCTCGCGCCAGTCCCAGTTCTGTCCACAGTAGACGTGGCCGTCGCCGGTGGCTTCGGGCAGCAGGGCGAAGGAGGAGCAGCCGTCGGCAGGGGCTTCCGGGTTGAAACCGCTCTCGCTGTTGCGCACGATCTCGCCGCGGGCGTTGAGCGCCAGGATTTCGTCGGGGTGCACCCCGGCGCCGTCGGCGATCGCGTCCATCTCCTCGAGCAGGTGCGGCGCGACGGCGGTGATCGGTTCGCGCCAGCGCCGGGCCGAGGCCAACACGTCCGTCCACTCCAGACCCGAAGCGAGCCGGAACGCCTCGCGGTAGTAGGCGATCGACGTGCGGATCTCCGCCCTGGCGGCCTCTCCGTAGGCGAGCCCCCGTTCACGGGGGCCACCTTCGATCTGGACCAACCGGACTGCCATGAATACCTCTTTCCCGGTGCTGGCGATTCGTTGAGGGTTTGCGCTACATTCATCAGGAACTTGTAGTGGCAGCTACGGATAAGATAGACCGTGCTACGAAGTTGTCAACACCTGTCGTCGTTACTACATGGTTACGGCGGGCAGGACGGTCCCACGCCATGCCAAGGAGATCCGCTCCATGACGAGCCCCCAAGCGACGCCCGACTCCGCGCGAGTCCTCGACCCCACGGAGTTCTACTACGGCGGTCCGACGCCGTTTTTCGCGCTGCAGAGCGACCAGCGCTTCTCGTACTGCCTCTACGTGCCCAGCGCCCACCGCACTTCCGAGACGCCGCTGCCGCTGCTCGTCCTGATGCACGGCACCCAGCGCACCGCGGAGCGCTACCGCAACGAGTACCGCGAGTTCGCCGAGAAGAACGACACCGTGGTGCTGGCGCCGCTGTTCCCGGCCGGCATCGCGCAGCCCGGTGACCTGCACGGCTTCAAGCGCCTGAGCTTCGAGGGCATCCGCTACGACCTCGTGCTGCTCGACATGATCGCCGAGGTCGGTGCCCGCTTCCGCGTGGATGCCGAGCACTTCTACCTGCACGGCTTTTCCGGCGGCGGCCAGTTCGCGCACCGCTTCGCCTACCTGCACGCCGACCGCCTGGCCGCGCTGTCGATCGGCGCGCCGGGCCGCGTCACGCGGATCGACCCGGACGTGCCTTGGTGGCTCGGCACCGCCGACGTGCGCGAACTGTTCGGCACCGACGTGCAGCTGGAGACGCTGCGCAAGCTGCCGGTGCAGATGATCGTGGGCGGCGCGGACACCGACACCTGGGAGATCGCGGAGCCCGGCATCGACGCCGGCGGGGACACGCGGATCGAGCGGCTCACCACGTTGTACAAGAATTTCGAGAGCAACGGCATCGACGTGCGCTTCGACGTGGTGCCGGGGGTGGCTCACCGGGGGATGCTGATCCAGCCGGTGGTGCAGGAGTTCATCGCCGGCGAGCTGGGGCGCCGACCGTAGCGTGGCGTGTTCACGGGGCCGGCCGCACGGTGGCGGCCTTCCCGTGGGCACGGGGAATCGAGGGTGGGGAATGGACGACGACGGACAGTCGCTGCGCGCGCGGATCTCGCGGTGCCTGCCGAAGATGTCGCGGGCCGAACGGACGGTCGCGGAGTACCTGCGCGACCACGGCCGCTACGCGATCTTCGCGACGGCCGAGCAGATCGGCGTCGCGACGGGCACCAGCGACGCGACCGTGGTGCGCACCGCGAAATCACTGGGGTTCGCGGGGTTGATGGACCTTCGGCGCAGCCTCGCGCGCGAGGTCGCGCTGGAGACCAGCCCCTCGCACCGGCTGCTCACCGAGCTGCCCGACCGCGCGACCGCCGGCGACGCCGTGGTGGACAAGGTCTTCACCGACGCGACAGAGCGCCTGGCCGCCACCTGGCGGCTCGTGCAGTCCGAGGAGTTCCTGCACGCCGTGGACCTGCTCGACGGGGCGCGTGAGGTCCTCGCCTTCGGGCTGGGGCCTTCGGGGCTGCTCGCGCGGTACCTGTGCATGCGACTGGCGCGCATGGGCCGCCGCGCCCGCGCCACGGGCGCCACGGGCTTCCAGCTGGCCGACGACCTGCTCGCCCTGTGTTCCGAAGACGTCGTGGTGCTCTACATCCCCGGCCGCATCCTCGGGGAGATCGAGGTGCTGCTCGACCACGCCGTGGAGGTCGGGGCGCGCGTGGTGCTCGTGTCCAGCTCCCTGGGGCCGCTGTACGGGCCGCGGGTGGACGTGTCGCTCACGGCCCCGCAGAGCGCCAGCAACTTCACCGGGGAGATGCTGAGCGCCGAGGTCCTCACCGACGCGTTGGTGCTGCGCCTGGCCTCCCGCGACGAGAACCGCGCGACGAAGACTTCGGAGCTGCTGACTTCGCTGCGGTCGGATTTGATCAACGGTGATCTGCGGGCGCCGCGGTTGCCGCGTGGTGATGGGGTGGCTTAGGCGGGGGTTGTTGGTTTCTCGGCGCCAGTGTTGCTCGGGTGCCGGCGAGTGGTGCGTGGCCGGGTCGGGTGGGGGGCCGCGGGTGGGCGGCGCAGGCTGTCCCGGCAAGCGCGGCGGCCGGCGGTAGGCGGCGCGCTCCGCGGTTACCGCCGGGAAGACGGCGGCTTAGACCGGCCCCGTCGTTTTCTCCACGCCGACCGTGCTCAGATGCCGGCGCAAGTACTCCGCCGCCTCCGTGGTGTGGCCGGCGAGGAGGAGGTCGGCGATCTCCACGTGCTCGCGGCAGCGCACGGCCGCCCGGTCGCGCGGCAGGGTGCGGCGGTACTCGATCAGGCGGCGCAGGTTGTCCACCCGGCGCAGCGAGTCGATGAAAAACGTGTTGTGGCTGCACGCCACCACGGCCTCGTGGAAGGCACGGTTGCGCGCGAACAGTTCGGTGTTGGCCACGGAAAGCGCGGCACCCGAGGCGAGCTCCAGCTGTTGCGCGCGCACGGCTTCGATGGCCGCCCGGTCCACGGCGAAGCCGGGTTCCAGCACGGCCGCGGGCTCCAGCGCGAGCCGGAAGCGGTAGCTGTCCTCATAGGACTCCTGCGACGTCAGCATCGGCTGGAACTCCCAGCCGTAGCCGGGCAGGCGCTCGATCCAGCCCTCGGCGGAGATGCGCCGCAGGACGGCCGTGACCTGGGCCGGGGTGAGGGCGTAGCGGCGGGCGAGCTCGCTCTCGCTCACGCGGTCGGGCAGCTCGCCGTCGAGGCGGTCGGACGCGATGCGCAGGTACTGCTCTTCGTCCTCGGCTTCGGCCTCGACGGTGAGCTCCGTGACCGCGCGCGCCACGGTGTGGCCGCCGCCGGGCTCGGCGACGGCCACCACCCCTTCGTCCGCGAGCAGGCGCAGCGCAGCGCGCACGGGTGAGCGCGAAACTCGCAGGTGCGCGGCCAGCGTGCGTTCCACCAGCCGCGTGCCCGGCTCGGCCGCCGTCTCGCGGATGTAGCCCACGATGCGGGCCGCGACCTGCCGGGTGAGCGGGGTCGGGGTCTGTTCCACCGCTCCAGGCTAGCCCCGGTGCTCGGCATCCACCCGGGTGGTCGTGCCGGTGGCGACGATCGTGCGCGTGGCCTCCACCGAGGCGTAGGTCCACAGGATCCGCATCGGCTCGGTGGCCGAGGCGTTGCGGAACCGGTGCGGCACGCCCGCGTCCACGTACGTGGTGTCCCAAGTGGACAGGTGGTGCTCGGCACCGTCGATCTCCACGATCGCCTCGCCCTGCAGGATCACCACGCTCTCGGGGCAGTTGTGCGTGTGCAGCGGGATGCCCGCGCCGCCGTCGAAGAGCGTCTGGCCGTTGAGGAACACCTCGGCGCCCAAGGTCTTGCTCACCAGCGGGATCGTGCGCGCGCCGCCGCCGCGGTCGGCCGCCGTCAGCTCGGCCGGGCGCAGCACCACCGAAGCGAAGGGTTTCATCGCGTTCCTCCGAACACCACAGTCTTCACGTTCACGAACTCGCGGATCCCGTCCGCGCCCAGCTCCCGGCCGTAACCGGACTTCTTGATGCCGCCGAACGGCAGCCGCGGGTCGGAGGCGACCATGCTGTTCACGAACACCGCCCCGGCCTGCAGGTCCCGCGCGAACCGCTGCGCGCGCTCGGAAGACCGCGTCCACACGGCCGCGCCGAGGCCGAACTCGGTGTCGTTGGCCAGCGCCAGGGCCTCGTCATCCCCCGAGACACGCACGATGGCCGCGACGGGGCCGAACGTCTCCTCGTCGAACGCCGCCATGCCCGGCTTCACGTGGTCGAGCACCGTCGGCGCGTAGAAGTACCCCGGTCCGGCCACGGGCTCGCCGCCGGTCCGCAGCACGCCACCGGCGGCGACGGTGCGGCGCACCTGGTCGTCGAGCCCGGCCCGCAGGTCCTCGCGCGCGAGCGGCCCGACGGTGGTGCCGGCCTCGGCCGGATCGCCCACGGTCAGCCGCTCGACCGCCGCGGTGAACGCGGAAGCGAACTCGTCGGCCACGGCCTCGGCCACGATGAACCGCTTGGCGTTGACGCAGCTCTGGCCGTTGTTCAGGAACCGCGCGCGCACGGCCGTCTCGGCGGCGGCCGGCACATCGGCGTCGGCGAGGACCACGAACGGGTCGGATCCGCCGAGCTCCAGCACCTGCTTCTTCAACGCCGCCCCGGCCTGGCTCGCCACGAGCGCACCGACCCGGGTCGAACCCGTGAGCGTGACGGCGGCGATGCGGTCGTCGGCGATGAGCTTGGCGACCTCGCCGACGTCGACGAGCAGCGCGCGCACCAGCCCCGCGGGCGCGGAAGCCTTGCGGAACACGTCCTCGATGGCGAGCGCGCAGCCCGGCACGTTGGTGGCGTGCTTGAGGATCGCGCCGTTGCCCGCGGCCAGCGCCGGGGCGGCGAACCGGAAGAACTGCCAGAACGGGTAGTTCCACGGCATCACGGCCAGCACCACGCCCAGCGGTTCGGCCACCACGGACGCCTCCGCGAGCACCGGGCGTTCGGCCAGGTACTCCGCGGCGTGCTCGGCGTAGTGGTCGCAGTTGAGCGCGCACTTGTCGATCTCGGCCTCGGCCTCGGCGAGCGGCTTGCCCATCTCCGCGGTGATCAGCCGCGCGTATTCGGCGCGCCCGGCACGCAGCACCGAAGCCAGTTCGCGAAGCAGCTCCACGCGCTCGGCAAGCGGTTTCTCACGCCACCGTGCCTGCGCGGCAACGGCGGAATCCAGTGCGGCGTCGACTTCTTCGGCCGAGTGCAGGTCGTATGTGGACAGTGCCTTGCCCGTCGCCGGGTTCACGGACTCGATCATCGCGTGGCCACTCCCAGTTCGTCGATCGATGCGGCGACCGCGCCGGCGAACGCCTCGGTGCCGAGCGTGCCGCCGACGTCGGCCGTGCGGGTGGCCGGGTTGTCGAGCACCGAATCCACCGCGCGGGTCACGAGGTCCGCCCCCGCCACGAGCGCTTCGTTGTCGTCTCGGCGCCCGCGCCAGTCGAGCAGCATCGCGGCGGACAGGATGAGCGAAGCCGGGTTCGCCACGCCCCGGCCCGCGATGTCGGGCGCGGAACCGTGCTGCGCCTGGCCGACGCAGATGTCGTGCCCGGCGTTGATGGAGCCGCCGAGCCCGAGGCTGCCCGACAGCTCGGAAGCCTCGTCGGACAGAATGTCGCCGAACATGTTGGTGGTCACCAGCACGTCGAAGCGCTGCGGGTCGCGGATCAGCAGCGCCGAGGCGGCGTCCACGATCAGCTCTTCCAGCTGCACGTCGGGGAACTCCTGCGCGACCGCGCGCACCTCGCGCAGGAAGAGGCCGTCGGACAGCTTCAGCACGTTGGCCTTGTGCACCGCGGTCACCTTGCCGCGGCGCCCGCGCGCGAGCTCGAACGCGGCCCGAGCGACGCGAGCGGAGCCCCGCGCGGTCACCTTGCGCACGGACAGCGCGAGATCGGGATCGGGCATGAACTCGCCGGAGCCGGCGAACATGTTGCGGTCGGAGTAGAACCCCTCGGTGTTCTCGCGCACGATCACGAGGTCCATCGGCTTGCGCAGGATGCTCAGGCCCTCCCGCGAGCGGCACGGCCGCACGTTGGCGAACAGCTCGAACGTGGTCCGCAGCGCGGCCGAGGGGTTGATGCCGCCCTGTTCGCGCGGGGGGTACTCGTAGTGCGACACCGGGCCGAGGAGGGTGCCGTCGACCTCGGGCACGCGCTCGAGAACGGCCTCGGGCAGCGTCGTGCCATCGGTCGCGAGCGAGGCCAGGCCGATGTCGCGCACCTCGAAGCTCAGGCCGAGCCCGAGCCGCCGGTCCGCGGCCCCGAGCACGTCCAAGGTCGCCGCCGTGATCTCGGGGCCGATGCCGTCGCCGGGGAGGACAAGGACTTTCACGAACACTCCTTCCGCCTGCGGATGTTCCGACTCTGGTTTTTCACTCTATCAATATACCATCTATGTAGTGGATGCTTCAGTCTTCACATTCGTTGTAGGATCAGCTACCTTTCACCGCCGAAGAGCCTCCCCGCCTGTCCGGCTCAGGTCCCCCCGATCGAGGAGATGGCTGACAATGTCGTTGCTGCTCACCCAGGCCGTGTCCGCGGCCGAAGCGAATCCGACCCCCGAGGTATGGCGGGTCATCACGAAGATGGCGTACTTCGCCGGTCTGATCGGGTCGATCGGCGGCTGCATGCTGTACCTGATCGTGCTGCGCCCGGTGCTGCGCCGCCCGTCGGTCGACCCCGCCGACCGCGCTGTGCTGCAGCGCCGGGCCGGTGTCTACTACGGCATCGTCGGCACGTGGTTCCTGGTGGCGCTCTACTTCCAGATCGCGGGCAAGGGCGCCCGGGTGAAGGGCAAGGAGATCCCGTTCGGAGACGCGCTTTCGCCCGCCGCGATCGGCCGCTTCGTGTCGGTGCCGGGCAAGAAGGGCGACTGGATCTCCAGCGGCACCGAGGCGTTGATCCAGTACTCCCTGTGGGGTGTCGCCGCGATCCTGCTGATGCTGGCGTTCTCGCCCAAGCTGCGGGAGAAGCTCGGCCTGCTCACGCTGGCGTCGCTCATCGTGAACTTCATCGCCTACCAGGTCACGCTGCTGCCGACCAACTTCTCCAAGGCCACCGGCGACACCATCGGCAATTCGCTGCTCGACCACCTGCACGTCTTCTCCATCTCGACGTGGGTCGGCGGCATCGCGGGCCTGGTGATCCTGGCCTTCTCGCGCAAGAAGCTCAGCCGCGGCGCGGGCGACACGTTCGCGCAGATCTGGACGCGGTTCTCGACGCTGGCGATGGTCGCCGTCGGCTGCATCCTCGTGACCGGCCTGTACCTGGCCTATTCGCTGATCGGCAGCCCGTCGGAGCTGTTCACCACGAGCTTCGGGCGCTTCCTCGTCATCAAGGTCTCGCTGGTCCTCACGATGATCTGCATCGGTGCGGCCAACGAGTTCGTGATGATGCCGCGCATCGCCCGCGCTCGGGCGGCCGGCGCCGAGGGTTCGGTGTTCCGCCTGGCGTTGCGCGTGTTCCCGGTGCTGGTGACGGTGGAGGTCGTGCTCGCGATCGGGGTGCTGTTCGTGCTCTCGTTCCTCACCGGCTCGGCGCGCGCCGAGGCCGGTGACATCGCCGACCCGACGTTGAGCGGCAGCGTGATCGGCATCGGCGTGGTGCTGGCGATCCTGATCGCGGTTTCCTTTGTCACCACCGCGAAGGTGTCCGACCGGCTGTCGCGCTCGGCGGCGCGGGCCGACGAGGTCGAGCAGCGCGAGACGGTGGCCGCCGAGAGCTGAGCGGCACGCGGGCCCTGGCGTCGTGCTACGTCAGGGCTTTGCCGTTCCTGCGCATGAAGTCACGCAGCGCCGCGAACGCGGGCTTGGGTGAGTAGTCGTCGCGCAGGAGCCCGAAGCCGCTCGTCCACCCGGCGTCGCTGCGGCTGTCGCGCAGACCGAAGAACTCATACGCCGCAACGCCGACGTCGGAGTCCACGATGGCCTCGGCGAAAATATCCGGCAGGAGATCACTCGCTGTCACTCTCTACCACACCAGGCCGCTCCCTGGTTGTCAGAAACTCATGCAGGCCGCGGCGCACGATGGTCATCGGGACTTCCACGCCGGCGGGCACTTCGCTGTGGTTGCCCATGTAGGTGTAGGCGACCATCGCGTTCGGGTCGCCGTCGCCGACCGTCCAGCCACCTTCCGTTCGTGACGTGTATCCGATGAAGCCCTTCTCCTGACTGAGTCCGACCTCAAGGGCAGGCGAGCGCCGCACCCCGGAAAGTGCAACTTGGATCATCGGCGGGGCGACGTGGTCGGCGGTCTCGCTGATGATGCGGTCGAGAAGCTCGTCCAGTTCAGCCGCAGTGGTCACCCGGATGACGACGTTGCCGTCATCATCTTTTGGCGTCTGGTCGTACCAGATGTCGAGCGCTACCACTGCTCGCCTCCTTCAAACGTTGTCTTGTAGTCATCGGGACCGTACACGGTGACGCTGTACCCCTCCGGCAACAGCACGGGTAGCAAGGAATCGCAGCCCAACGGGCCGAGGCAAGGCCGATTGTTCAGCACGAGCTCGGCATGCCGCTGACCGTTCTGAATCATCGACGTTGCCACCTTTGCTTCGACGTGCGTCGTGATGACCGGTTTTCTGTTCGGCGGAAGCCCCGCAGCTTGAAGCCGCTTCCACGCTGCGTCCGCTTGGGCATCTTCGCCACTCACTGTCCGCTGTACATTGCCCTGAGCATCACGCCATTGACCGTGTGTCTTCTTGTTCTCCGGGTTGGGCTTTGGGACCGATAGCGGAAGCTCAGCCTGCTGCCTGGTTACCAATCCCTGAAGAGCTTCTCCGAGCAGCCCAAGAGCTTGTTCGGCCTCTTGCGCGTGCGCGTCCCGCAACGCTTGGGCGAGCGCTTGTTGCGCCTCTTGGAGCGATGATTCGGCCTGGTTCAAACTTGCGGGTGGAAGGACGGTAAGGATGCTGTTCACAGTTTGCCGAAGCTCGTCAACTGACACGTCACCCCCAAGTGAAGATCGTCCGCGGCAAGAGAAGCACCCTCTGGCTTGCGGGACCAGAGCCCACTACCTGCTCTCGCGGCTGAACCACGACGTCGAGTGGCTCGAGCGCACGGCCGCGCGCATCGGCGGGGGTGAGCTCGCCTGGCCTCAGTGAGTGGTCAGCTCGATCGTGCGGTCGGTGTGCGCGGCCAGCAGCGGATCGTGGCTGGCCACGAGCACGGCGGCACCCGCGTCGGCCGCGGTGCGCAAGCGCGCGAGCACGACCTCGGCGTGGGTGCGGTCCTGGTGTGACGTCGGTTCGTCGGCCAGGACGAGCGCCGGTGCGGTCGCCAGCGCACGCCCGACGGCGGCGCGCTGCTGCTCGCCGCGCGAGATCTCCGTGGGCAGGCGGTCGGCGAACTTGGCGAGGTCGAGCGTTTCCAGCAGCTTCGCCAGGTCGGCCCCGGTGTCGGTGGTGCGGGCGGCGAAGGCGAGGTTTTCGGTGACGGTCAGCTCGTCGAACAACCCGATCGACTGCGGCACGAAACCCAGGTGCTGCCAAGGCATCCGCGCCATCGCGACGGTGGGCAGCGGCGGGCCGGGCGTGACCGCGCCGGTGTCCGGGGTCTCCCAGCCGCCGGCGATCATCAGCAGGGTGCTCTTCCCGGAACCCGACGGGCCGGTCAGCGCGACGAGCTCACCCGCGTGCAGCTCGAAGCTGATCGGGCGCAGCACCTGCGTCCCGCGGTAGCTCTTCGACACGTCGGCGAGCGTCAGCGCGGGCGGCGTGGGCAGTGTGGTCATCGGATGCGTCCGTCCACGAGTTCCACCACGTCGTCGGCCACGGAGACCAGCTCCGGGTCGTGGGTCGCGACCACCACGGCGTGCCCGAGCGAGGCCAGCCGCCGCACGGCGCCGCCGACGAGGTGGGCCGAGGCGCGGTCGAGCTGCGCCGTCGGCTCGTCGGCGAGCAGCGCCGCCGGGTCGCCCGCGGCGGCGAAGGCGAGCGCGACGCGTTGCTGCTCGCCGCCGGAGAGGCCGCTGGGTTTGCTGGCGCCGCGGTGTCCGAGCCCGAGCGTCGCGAGCAGTTCACCCGACGGGCGGCCGGCGCCCCGCAACCGGGCGGCGAGCTCGAGGTGCTCGTCGACGGTCAGGTAACCGAGCAGGTTGTCCACGGGGTTCTGGAAGACGTAGCCCAGCCGCCGCCGGCGCAACCCGCGGCGCCCGCGCGCGGACAACGCGGTCGCGTCGACGCCGTCGATCTCCACCCGGCCCCGCTCGGGCCGTTCCAGGCAGGCGAGGATCCGCAGCAGCGTCGACTTCCCGGAGCCCGACGGCCCGACCAGCGCGGTCACCCGGCCCCGCGCCGCGGACACCGAAACCTCTTGCAGCGCCACGACTTCGTGTGTCGCGGTCTGGTAGGTCTGGTGCACGTCCTCGCAGCGCAGCGCCTCAGTTGGTGTCACGCAGGACCTCCGACGGTCGGGCGCGCGAAACCGCGCGCTGGGCGGCGAGCGTGGCGAGTACGGCGGCCAGCAGCGTCGCGGCGGCGAGGCTCGCGGTGAGTGACCACGGCGTGGAGATCAGCGTGCCCGGTGCGGCGGCCGGGTCGAGGTCGTAACCGGTGCTCGTCACGGCCACCGCGATCACCGCGAACCCGAGGCCCGCGGCGAAGCCCGTGGCCAGCAGGCCGCCGACCTCGTACAGCAGCGCCCGCCAGTGTGCCCGGGGCCCGATGTCCATGCGCCGCAGCAACAAGTACGCGCTGCGCCGTGCCCGCGCCCGCGAGTTCAAGTACAGCAACAGTCCCACGAGCACGATCGTGCCCGCCAGCACGGAAATCGCGGTGAGGAACTGGAAGGTGTAGGCGATCGCCGCGTAGACGCCGTTGCCGGTCACGTCGTGGGCCTCGCTCAGGGTGCCGACCGGCACGTGGCCGGCCGACAGCGCAGGCACGATCCGCGCCGGGTCGCCGCGCAGCCACAGCTCGTGGTGCAGGTTCTCGCCGGCGAGCTTCGCCAGCACGTCGCGGCGCACGAACATCAGCGGGAACCCGGCGCTCTTGCCGGGCAGCTGCGCGACGCTCGTGACCGAGAACCTGACCGTCTGCCCGTTGATCTCCACGTTCGTCGGGCCGTTCGTGCCGGGAATCCCGGCCAGAACACCGGAAGGTGCGCCGGGTGCGCCGAGCCCGGCGATCAGGTCGTCGAGTGTCGGGCCGGGCAACGCGTTGTCCCAGAAGGCGGTCTCGGTGAACGTCGCCGGGTCGACGCCGATCACGTTCACGGTGGTGTGGGCGATCGCGGCGGAGTCGTAGCGGTCGGTGAAGCTCGTCGTGAACCCGGGGGGCGGCTGCGCGGGCCCGGTCAGGTCGACGACGACGTCGGTGCCGACCACGAGCTGGCCCTCGGCGTGCAGCGTGCGGTCGACCGACTCGGTGACCGTCGTTGCATACACCGACAGCGCGATCGGGATGGCCGTCGCGGCGATGAGCACGGCCGCGGCCGCCGGCGCGGACGCGAGCCGCCGCCACGAAAGGAAGGCCACGGCCCGGGCGAGCGACACCGGCCGCACGCGCACCACCGTGAACCGCACGACCCGCGCGGCCAGCAGCGCCAGCCCGATGACCAGCAGCAGCGGCACCACGATCAGCCGCGGCGGGATCCGCGCGACGCTGCCCGCCGCGCCCGCGCCCGCTTCGGGATCGTCGCCGAGCACGAAGTAGCAGACGAGCGCCGCACCGAGCGGCAGCAGCTCCCACGGCCAGTTGCGGCGGCGGGTGGTGCGCGCGTCGAACAACGCGGTGATCCGGCGGCCGCTCGCCAGCGCGATCGTGCCCAGCGTGACCAGCAGCCCGGCGGCCGCGCCGAGCAGGGACGCCGTTACGGCGCCCGGGGTGACGAGCGGGCTCGGGCCCAGCTCCGCCACGAGGTACCGCGCGACGAACCAGCCCACGGCGCTGCCGAGCACCACGATCGTGCCGACCTCCAGCACCGCCTTCCCGACCAGCGCGGCCGGCCCTACGCCGCGGGAGGACAGCACTGCCAGCTCCGCGCGGCGCCGGTCCACCCAGAACGACCCGGCGGCGGCCGCGATCACGAGCCCGGCCAGCGCGCCCACCGCGCCCATCGGCACGACGGTGGTGGCCAGCTGCGCCGTGACCTGATCGGCGCGGGTCACCATGCCGCCCAGGGAAGACGTGTATTCGGTGCTGCGGCTGAACGCCTGTCCCAGCGGGTCGGCGGGGTTCTCGGTGCGGGCCCGCACGTGCTCCAGCCCGGCCACCACGGGCGGGGCGCTCGCGGTGGTCATCCCCGTGGTGTCGACGGAGCTCTCCACCAGGTTCTGCACGCCGGAAAACGGCGTGGCGATGCGGAAGAAGTCATCCGGTGTCACCAGCGCCACCGGGTACGTGCCGGTGTTGGCGAGCGGGCTGCCGCGGTAGATGCCGACGAGGCTGCACCAGTACTGCTGGTCGGGCAGCGAACGCAGGTCGCGGTAGATCCCGGCGACGCGCATCGTCGAGGTGCTGCCGCCGTCGGGTGAGCTGGCTTTGCCACTCGGCCGCAAGTCGTTGCGCGACCCGCCGCGGACCGTCACGAGGTCGCCGGCGTGCAGGTTCTTGAGTGCCGCGAACTGGTCCGGCAGCCAGACACCCGGACCGCTGCTGCGTTGGATCACCTCCACGTGGTCGAGGAAATCGGTGCGCGAGACCAGGTTGACGACGGTCTGCTCCGGGTGTACCGGGCTGCGCGTCGCGGTCTCCACGCCCGCGCCCGACACCAGCGTGGACACCGGCGGCGACGCTTTCGGCACCTGCGTGCTGGCCTGGCTCGCGAGCTTCGCGCGCGTGTCGTAGAGCGATCGGCCGACCTGCTCGCTCTCGCCGGGATCACTTCGCTGCATCGGCAGCCCGCCCTGCCACTGCGCGCCGACGGCCCACTCGCAAGCCAGCGAAGTCTGTTGCTGCAGCGTCGCGTTGCCCGCGGCCGAAAGGAACAGCGCGACGGCTGCGGCGGGCAGCGCCACGAGCACCGCGGCCGCCGCGACGGCGATCACCACCGCCGGGTTGCGCCACCCCGTCCACACGGCACGCGACCACGGCGTGGCCAACCCCCTCCTCGGCATGCCGAGGAGTTTCACACAAGCGCTCGTGCCTGGGCGGGCGCCGAGATCGATTCGAGACGGCACGCTGGCCGACCGCACCCGAGCGACGACGGGGTGTGGCGGAATCCCGCTCAGCGGGCCGGTTCGGGGTGCGCGTGCCCGTCGGGGGCGCAGCGCGAGCAGACGCCGGTGCGGATCGGGGAGTCCTCACCCGTGCCGAGGATGTCGAGCCGGCCGCAGTTCGAGCACAGCAGGTGACCGTGGGCGGGCCCGGTCAGCTCGTAGCGCTGCGCGACGCCGACGGTGTCGAAGCGCCGGACGAGCCCGGCGGAAACGCCGGTGGCGAGCACGTCGTGCACCGCCCGCGTGGACGCGAACCGGAGGCGGTGGCGCACGTGGGGGAGCAGCTCGGCAACCGTGGTGTGCGGCTGCTCGGCGAGGGTTTCGAGCACGACCTGGCGGGCGGTGGTCACGCGCAGGCCGGCCCGGCGCAGGCGGGCGCCGGCGTCGAGGTGGCCGTGTTGGGGAACCGCGGGAGTCGTGGGCACACGACCTTTGTAGTCCCCAGAGTTGATGGAGTCAATTGTCTGAGGCAGTCAAGTGTGGCCCTGGCCGGGATGTCGCCCCAGGTGGAGTGCTGTTCAGGATGGTCGGCTGTGAGCTACTGCACGCCAGAGTTGATGCAGTCCATTCTGGGGTACGCTGCCGGAATGGACGGATTCGGGGTGCGGTTGCGCGACAAGGGCCTGCGCAACACGCCGCAGCGGCGCGCGGTGCTGGCCGCCGTCGAGCGGCACCCGCACTCCACGGCAGCCGAGCTCGCCGTGGCTCTCGAAGCCGACGGCGCCGCCGGCGGGCTTTCCCGCCAGGGCCTGTACAACGTCCTCGAAGACCTCATCGCCGCCGACCTCCTGCGTTCGCTGGAGCCCGCGGGCTCACCCGCGCGCTTCGAACCGCAGCGGCACGACAACCACCACCACCTCGTGTGCCGCGGCTGCGGCGCGATCCAGGACGTGCCGTGCGCCGTCGGCGCCCCGCCGTGCCTGCACCCGGTCACCGCGCCCGGCTTCCGCGTCGACGAGGCCGAGGTGACGTGGTGGGGCATGTGCGACGCGTGCGCTGCGCATTCGCCCGTACGGGACTGAAGGCCGCCGGGCCGGACGCCGCAATTCGGCGCCGGCCCGGTGGTGGTTTTCAGGTAACCCGGGTTCCTGGGATTCCGGCGGTCACCAGTTGATCGGCTGCTCGTTGCCGGCGTAAATGTCGCAGCTCTGGAAGTCCGGGTCGGCCTGGGCGCGGTTCTTGAGGTCGTTCGCCGTGTTCCGGAGCGAATCGGCGGTGGCGTTGTCGCCGTTCTGCTGAGCCGTCGTGGCTTCATTCATCAACCGGAGGTACTGTTCGTGCTCGTCGTTATAGCGTTGAAGGGCTGCGGAGCAGTCGACGACCTGACTCGGTGCCGCACTGGTCGCTGGGCTCGCCTGGGCCACTCCGCCGAAGGCCAGGCTGCCGCCGATGGCGGCGGCCGCGATGCTCAACGTGACTGCCCTGGAGAACATTTTCTTCGACATAACCATGCTTTCGTCCGTGTGAGGAGCTCGCTGTCCCGGTTTTCGGGACAGCGGATGAGGGCACCGGAAACTCCCTGCACTTCCGGTTACTTTCTCACCATTCAATGCTGCATCATGTTGATCAACCTTTCCACGCGTCGGAAGATCAACTTTCATCGCGATCGGTTCAGCGCTGTGGCCGACGCCACGAAGATCAACAGCCGGGCCGGCCGCTAGTCCTCCGGGTGCGCCCGCAGGTGCCGGCGCAACGTCTCGTCGCTGCCCAGGCCACTGCGCCGGGCCGCGGCTGCCACGGTCTCGCCGCTCAGCACCAGTGCGACGGCCGCTTCCCGGCGCACCGCGGCGACGTAGGTGGCCGGTGTCTGGCCCGTGCCTTCCTTGAACAGCCGCGAGAGGTGGCGGGTGCTGAGGCCGGCCCGCTGGGCCATGCTCGTGAGGCAGTGGTTGCCGGCCGGATCGGCGGCCACCTCGTCGCACAGGGTGCGGACGAGGTCGCGGCGGGGCCGGGGGGTGCGGGCCGGCACGGAAAGCTGGGGCTGGGCGCCGCGGCGGCGCATGAACACCACCAGCTCGCGCGCGATCTCGTGGGCCAGCACGTCGCCGGCGTCCTCCTCGACCAGCGCGAGCGCGAGGTCGATGCCGGAGCTGACGCCGGCGGAGGTGAGCACGCGGCCGTCGCGCACGTAGATGGCCTCGGCGTCGACCTCGACGGCCGGATACCGGTCCTGCAGCGTGTCGGCGTGGCGCCAGTGGGTGGTGGCGCGGCGGCCGTCGAGCATCCCCGCGGCGCCGAGCGCGAAGGCGCCCGCGCACACCGACGTGACGCGCCGCGCGCCGCGGGACAGGTGGCGGATCGCGGTGAGCAGCTCGTCGTCGGCGCCGGGTTTCACCAGGCACTCGCCACCGGGCACCACGAGCGTGTCGACGGCGGACACGTCGGCCGCCGCGCGGTCGACGCCCAGGCGCAGACCACTCGACGTGGTGATGTCGCGGCCGTCGGGGGAACACACGGTCACCACGTACCCGGTGCCCAGCTCGGCGGCGACGTCGAAGACTTCCAGCGGGCCGGTGACGTCGAGCAGCCGGACGCCGTCGAACACGAGCACGGCGACCGGGACACGCGGTGTCGACAGGCCCACCCTGGGAATCTACGACGGCCCCCGGTCATGGGAAAGGGCCGGATGTGTGGGCTGCGTGTCCGCTGTCGTTCGGTTACGCGGTGTTAGCTTCGTGGTCGACGCGAAGGCGGTGTCCGGGATGAAGCTGCAGCACGGTCTCGGTGGTCTCGAGGGCCTCGAAGGGTTCCCGTTGGACTACGAGAAGCGGGTTTTCGTCGAAGACTGGGAGAAGCGCATCTTCGGCATCCACGCGGCGATGATGGGGTTGAGCGCCTCACTGCGCGAATCCGTCGCCGGCTACGACCTCGACGCGGTGCCCACCACGTTCCGCACCACGTGGACGTGGGCGCACCTGCGTTCGGGCGCCGAGGCGATGCACCCGTTCGAGTACTTCAAGTTCCGCTACTACGAGAAGTGGCTGGGGAGGAGCTCGACGCCGCCACGCAGCGTTTCCGCGAGCAGCCGCAGGCCGAGCTGCCGCAAGCGCAGGCCGACGAGGTCGACGACCAGGTGCTCGACTACCTGCGTCGCGGTGACACCCCGAGGCGCGGCCCGGCGACCCCGGCGTTCGCGGTGGGCGACGAGGTCGTGGTGAAGAACCCGCCGGCCACCGACCACACCCGGCTGCCCGGCTACCTGCGAGGGCACCGCGGCCGCGTGGAGCGGGTGTTCGAGGGCAACTACTCGTACTTCGTGTCGACCGGCGGAGACGGGCTCGGGGAGCCGATGGCGGTGTACATCGTGCGGTTCGAGCCCGGCGAGCTGTGGGGCGAGGAAACCGAACGCGCGGCCGGCCCGCTGTACGCGGAGCTGTACGAGACCTACCTGACCAGGGATGGCAACCGATGAGCGAACTGTTCTCCTACCCCGCGGACCGCGAGGAGGCGAGCGCCGCGCAGGTGAAGGCGCTCGAAGCGCTGCTGATCGAGAAGGGCGTGATCACCGGGTCCACTGTGGACAAGGTGCTCGGCTACTTCGAGTCGGAGATGACACCGCTCAACGGCAAGAAGATCGTGGCGCGCGCGTGGGTCGACCCGCAGTTCGCGCGGCTGCTGGCCACGGACACCCCGCGGGCGATCGCGCAGCTCGACCTGCCCGAGGGCATGGCCGGCGCCGAGGGCGAGCACATCGCGGCCGTGATCAACGAGCCCGGCGTGCACAACCTGGTGATCTGCTCGCTGTGCTCGTGCTTCCCGTGGCCGGTGCTGGGCCTGCCGCCCTACTGGTACAAGGACCCGGTGTTCCGCGCTCGCGCGGCGCGCGAGCCGCGAGTTGTGCTGGGCGAGCTGGGGGTGGAGCTCGACGACGACACCGAGGTGCGCGTGTGGGACTCGAGCGGGCATTCGCGGTGGTTCGTCGTGCCCGCGCGGCCCGCGGGCACCGAGGGCTGGAGCGAGGAACAGCTCGCGGAACTCGTGACGACCGAGTCGATGATCGGCGTCGCCCTCGCGAGTCAGGCGGTGTGAAGTGATCGACATCGGCACGCTGGACTACGACGAGTCCGGCCACGTCAAGTTCCACTCGTCCTGCTCCACCGACCTCGGCCAGCCCGTGTTCGACGCCGAGTGGCAGCGCCGCGCGTTCGGCCTCGCGGTGGCCCTGTCGGAGTTCGGCCACTACGCGTGGGAGGACTTCCAGCGCGAGCTCGTCGCGGCCATCGGCTCCTGGCAGTCGGCACCCGAGGACACGAAGGGCCGCTGGGAGTACTACCGGCACTGGGTCACCGCGCTCGACACCGTCGTGCGCCGCCACGGTTTGCTCGAAGACGGCTACGTCAACCCCGAGGACCGTGACTGACCGTTCGCCTAGACTCCCTCTTCACCGGTCAGCGGGACCCCGCCGCCGGACGACGCGGAGGAGGCGGCAGGGTTGGTCAGCCGGGCCGAGAAGAACGAATCGCACCCCGACCTGGGCGTCCTCGCGGGCCGGCTGCTGTTCGCCGTGCAGCGCGAACTCTTCACCTCGCTCGCCGCCCAGGGCTTCTCCGACCTCCACCCCCGCCACGGCGCCGTGATGGCCTACCTCGACCCCGAGGGCGTGCGCGCCACCGAGCTCTCCCGCCTTTCGGGCCAGCACAAACAGGTCATCGGCACCATGATCGACGAACTGGAGTCCCTCGGCTACGTCCAGCGCCGCCCCGACCCCGTCGACCGCCGCGCCAAGCTCATCTGCCCCACCGAACGCGGCCTCGCCGAGATGCGCGCCGCCGACCGCATCATGGCGGCCATGCAGGAACGCCACGCCCGGAGGTTGGGGCGTGAGGTGTACACGCAGTTCAAGACGATTCTGCTGGATGTGGTGGAGCACCAGCGCAAACGCGGTGGTTGAGGGCTAACCGCGCAACGCGTCCTGCAACGCGGCCAACCCCACCGGACCCACCCCCAACGCATCGTGATGCCACTGCCGCAACGAGAACTCCGGGCGGGAAGCCGCTTCGGCGCGCGCGGCCAGCCACGAGCGTTCCCCCAGCTTGTACGCGATCGCCTGCCCCGGCCAGCCGAAGTAGCGGACGACTTCCGCGTGGACGCGGTGTTCCGCCGCGAGGCCGCGTTCGTGGAGGACGCGGCAGGCGGTGTCGAAGTCCCAGCGGGAGCCGTCGGGCAGCGGGAGGTCCAAGTGGGCACCGATGTCGATCACCACGCGGGCGGCGCGCATGGCGGAACCCGCGAGCATACCCAGGCGGGTGCCGGGCTCGGTGTACCAGCCGAGTTCGTCCGCGAGGCGTTCGGCGTAGAGGGCCCAGCCCTCGGCGTGGCCGCTGACCGAGTGCACGCGCGCGAAGCGGCTGACGCGGTCGGCGGCGAGCTTCGCGGTGCCGATCTGCAGGTGGTGGCCCGGCACACCCTCGTGGAACACGGTGGTCAGCTCGGACCAGACGGCGAAGCGCGAGCGCCCGCCCAGCGGCCACCACGTGCGGCCCGGGCGGGAACCGTCTTCGCTGGGGCCGGTGTAGTAGGGCGCGCCGGACGCCGAGCCGTGGGCGAGGGTCACGTCGATCGCGCGCAGGGGCTCCGGGATGTCGAAGTGCGCGGTGGCGTCGGCCATCGCGCGGTCGTGGGCGGCGCGCAGCCAGTCCACATAGGCCGGTTCACCGTCCACGAAGTACTGTTCGTCGAGCAGAGCCATGGCCTCGGCCACGGAAGCGCCCGCACGCACCTGGGCCGCCTCCGCCGCGAGCTCCTGCTCGATGCGCGCCAGCTCCGCCCAGCCCCACTCGTACGCCTCGGCGAGGTCGATGTCCGCACCCAGGCTCAGCCGCGCGCCGGCCGCGTACCGTTGCGCGCCGACGCCCTCGACGGAGGTCGCACGCGGGGCGTAGTCCTCGCGCAGGAAACGGGCCAGTTCGGCGTAACCGCGGTGGGCGGCGTCGGCGGCCGAGCGCAGGTCGGCCGCCAGCGGGCCGTCGCCGTAGGCCGCCACGAGCGACTCGTGCACGCCGGCGAACCGGTCGGCCTGCGAAGCGGCTTCCAGGGCCTGCCGGCGCGCCGCGACGAGACCGCGGTCGAGACCCGCGCGCAGTGACGTCTGCCAGGCCGCCAGCATCGTCTCGACCCCGGCCAGGCGCACGCCGATCACGTGCCAGTCGTCGTCGCCGGTGCGCGGGAGCATGTCCACGGTGTCGCGCAACGAAGTCAGCACGCCGAACTGCGCCTTGACCGTGCGCAGCGGCTCGCCGAGGTCGTGCCACGCGAGCTGCGCCTCGAGCCGTTCCTTCAGGTGCGCGCCGGCGATGCGGTCCTCGGCCGACTCGGGAGCGAGCGTGGCCAGGGTCGCGAGCGTCCGGCGCGCGAGGTCGGCGCGCGCCTCGAAACCGTCGGGGGAGAAGTCGGTGAGCGTGGCGGGATCGGGGGTGGTGATCCCGCGCATCGTCGCCGCCACGGGGTCGAGGGCGGCTTCCGCGGTCACGTGCTCGTCGGAGAGCTGGAAGATCGGCGTCACGCCGTTCACGCTATACCCGCTGAGCGAAGCCGGTGTGAACTCCGGGAAGTCACACTGCAGGGCGAGCTGTTGGCGAGAACACCGGTGACCACTAGAATCCCGCCATGCACTCCGTGGTGATCCTCGCCCTGGACAAGGTCGTGCCCTTCGACCTGGCCACGCCCATCGAGGTGTTCACGCGCACGCGCCTGGCCGACGGCCGCGCCGCCTACCGCGTGCGCGTCTGCGGGCCAGCGCCGGTGATCGAGGCCGGCGCGTTCACGATCCAGCCGCACCACGGCCTCGAAGCGCTCGCCGAAGCGGACACGATCATCGTGCCCGGGCGCGACGAGCTCGAAGACGTGCCGGCCGACGTGATCGCCGCCCTGCGCACGGCCGCCGCGAAGGGCACGCGCATCGCCTCGATCTGTTCCGGCGCGTTCGTCCTCGCCGCCACCGGCCTGCTCGACGGCCGACGCGCCACCACGCACTGGGCCGCCGCGCCGGAGCTCGCCGCGCGGCACCCGGAGATCGAGGTCGACGCCGACGTCCTCTACGTCGACAACGGCACCATCCTCACCTCGGCGGGCGCCGCCGCCGGGCTCGACCTCTGCCTGCACCTGATCCGCCGCGACCACGGCTCCGCGGTGGCCGCCGACGCCGCGCGCCTTTCGGTGATGCCGCTCGAACGCGAGGGCGGCCAGGCGCAGTTCATCGTCCACGACCAGCCGCCCACGCCCCGCGGCTCCTTGCTGGAGCCGGTGCTGCGCTGGCTCGACGAGAACTGCGCGAAAGACCTCACGCTCGACGACATCGCCGCCCACGCCGGCATGAGCGGCCGCACGCTCAACCGCCGCTTCCGCGAGCAGACCGGCACCAGCCCGTTGCAGTGGCTGCTGCGCGCCCGCATCCGCCGGGCGCAGCACCTGCTGGAAGCCACCGACCACGGCGTCGACCGCATCGCGGGCGAGGTCGGGTTCGGCTCGCCGACCTCGTTTCGCGACCGCTTCAAGCGCGTGGTCGGCACGAGCCCGCAGGCCTATCGCGGCAATTTCCGGTGAAGGGCCGCCGGGAAAGCGGCCCTCCACCGGCCGATCAAGCGTGCAGCAGCCCGGTCAGCTCGGACAGATCGCCCAGACCGGCCAGCCCGTAGGTGAGCTCCGTGATCCGATCCGCCGCCGACTCGGTGACCACCCGCGTGGCGTTCAGCCGGAACTTCGTCGCCAGCTCCTCGGCCGACAGCGGGTTCTCCGGTCCGCCGCGGTTCACGTCCACGCGCTCTTCCAGCTCCGTCCCGTCGGTCAGCCGCGCGCGCAGCACGGCCGGGAACTGGTGCGGGAAGATCTCGTCGCAGCGCTCGTCCGGGACACAGTGGACCTTCGCCGCCAGCGCGAGCCGCTCGGGGCTCGCGGCGGCCTTGTCGGTGAAGTCCTCGTGGAACACGCCGAGCCCGCCGCCGCCGAGGAACGCCGCCGCGACCGTGTAAGGACCGGAAAACGCCGCGTGGTAACCGGACTTCGGGTGGACCTTGTCCTCACGCGGCTCGGCGATGGTGCGCAGCACGGCCGTCGGCGCGCCGAGCTCCAACCGGGCAACGGTGGCCGGATCCACGCCGCGGGCCCGCAGCCGGCGTGCGGCGTCGATGCCCGCGTGCGTGAAGTGGTTGCAGGGATACGGTTTGAAGAAGATCCCCGGCAGTTCCCACTGGGTGCCGAGCCCGTCGACGATCGCGTCCACGTGAGCCTGGTCACCGCAGAACGCCTGCAGGAACCCGAACCGGCCCTCCAGCACGGTCGGCGGACCCGTGATGCCGTGGCGCGCCATGCCGGCGGCGGTCACCGCGGCGTGCGCGGCCCAGCCGCAGTGCACGCGCTTCACAGTGCCGCCCGTGCGGTTGGCCTCCAGCAGACCGGAGCCCATGCTGGCCGCGATGCCGAGGGCGTCGGCGATGCCGGATTCGTCCACATCGGACAACATGGCCGCCGAAGCCGCCGCACCGAGCGCGCCGCAGATGGCGGTGGCGTGCAGGCCGTGCTCGAAGAACACCGAGTTGCCGAGTTCCTCGTCGTAGCCCGCCATCCCGAGGCGCACGGTGATCTCGACCCCGACGCCGATCGCGTCGAGCAGCTGCGCGCCCGTGGCACCGCGCGACTCCGCGACGGCCAGCGCGGCCGGCACGACCGAGGCCGACGGGTGCAGCACCGAGGGCAGGTGCGTGTCGTCGAAGTCGAGTGAATGCGCGAGTGTGCCGTTGAGCAGGGCCGCACTCGGGTCGGGCAGCTTCTCCCCGAGCCCGATGGCCGTGGCCCGGCCGGACCCGCCCCACTCCCGCACCAGCGCGCCGACCGCCTGGGCCGGCCGCTCGGAGGTGGCGGCGAGACTGTTGCCCAGCACGTCGAGCACGCGCCGCGCGGCGTCGTCGCGCAGCTCGGCGGGCAATCCCTTGGCCCGCACCGAAGCGGCGAACTCGGCGACGCGCCCGACGATGGTCTGCGTCATGCCGACACCGCCGCGAGCGGTCGGACGGGGGAGCCGGTGCCGCCGACGATCCGCAACGGCGCCAGCACGAACACGAACTCCGACAGCCCTTCTTCGGCCACGGCTTCGAGGTTCAGGTGTTCCATGATGAAGATCCCCGACTGCACCAGGAGGATCCGGTGCACCGGCAGCACAGCGTGGCCGGCACCGGCCGGGATCTGCTCGTAGGCGGTGGTGTCCGCGCCCGTCGCGGCGATCTTGCGCTCCGCCAGCCACTCGGCCGCCGACGTCGCGGCACCCGGCACACCCGTGTCCTTGCCCAGGTACGCCGTGGTGTCTCCGAAGTTGCGCGCCCAGCCGGTGCGGATCAGCGCGACGTCACCGGGACCCGGCTCGGTACCCGCGTGCTTCGCCGCGGCGTCCAGGTCCTCGGCCGTGACGCCGTAACCCGGTTCCAGTGTGGGGACGCCGTGAACTGCGGCGACGTCCAGCAGCACCGCGCGGCGCAGCAGACCGGGCAGGTGCTCGGCGCCGTGAGAACGGAACACCCCGCCCTGCTGGGCCTCGGCCGCGTCGATGCCGCCGTGCAGCTCGCCGTCGTGGCTGACGTGCGAAAGCGCGTCGATGTGGGTGCCGACGTGCCCGCCGGTCACGATGATCTCGTTGGCGGCCGATCCGCCGTCCGGCCGGCGCATGTCGCCGTGGCGGCGGATCAGGGTCATCCGGAACCCGGGATGGTTCGGCGAGCAGGGCATCCCGGTGAAGAACGGCTGACCGAGCTCGATCAGCCGGACCCCGCCGGAAACCGCCGCCAGCAACGGATCCTGGGTACGTGTCATGAGTGCGTGCCTTCCTCACTGTGCTTTTTTCCCGACTCCGCGCTCTCCAGCACCCGCCGGGCGCGGGCCACGATCGCGGCGTCGACGAACTGTCCGTGGTCATCGATCCAGGCGCCCTCGCCCGAAGCCTCGAGCCGGCCGAGCAGCTCACGCGCCCACGCCGTCTCGGCCGGATCGGGTGCGCACACCTCGTGCACCACGGGAATCTGGGCCGGGTGGATCACCGACCGGCCGAAGAACCCGGCGCGGCGGCCCGCTTCGGTGCTCGCGCGCAACCCGTCGAGGTCACGCACGGCCGTCCACACGCTCTGCACCGGGCTCGGCAGCCCGGCCGCTCGCGCGGCCACGACGACGCGTGATCGCGGCCACACCAACGCGTCCCCGCCCGCCACCCGCAGGTCCGCGGCGAGATCGGCTTCCCCGAGGGAGATCCCGGCGACCAGCGGGTGCGCGGTGGCCAGCACCAGCGCGTTCTCCACCCCCAGCGCCGATTCCAGAGTCGGGTACAGCGGAACCCCGAGCAGGTCGGCGACGCGCCGCAGCTCGTCGTGGTCCTCGGCCTTGGGCACCCGCACCCCGGCGGGCTTGGCGTCCGAAGCCGCCAGCGCGGCGAGATCCGCCTCGCCGGCGTCGGTCCCGGGGGCGTTGATGCGCACGAAGAACGACGCACCTTCGGCCAGCGTCTTCACCATCGTCCGGCGGGCCTCGTCCTTGGCCGCCACCGCGACGGCGTCCTCCAGGTCCACGATCACGGCGTCGGCCGGGCCCGCGAGTGCCTTGGCGATCCGGTCGGGCCGGTCGCCGGGCACGTACAGCCAGGAGCGGATCACTTGATCACGCCTTTTTCGCGCAACGAAGCCAGTTCCGGCTCCCCGAAGCCGTAGCGGCCGAGGACCTCCGCGGTGTGCGCGCCGAGCGGCGCGCCGGCCGACGTGATCGCGCCGGGTGTCTCGGAGAGGCGGAACAGCACGTTCTGCATCTTCACCGGGCCGAGCTCCTCGTCGTCGACGGTCGTGATGCTGCCGAGTGCCGCGAACTGCGGGTCGGTCATCACGTCGGCGGCTGTGTAGATCGGGGCGACGGCGGCCTGGGCTTCCTCGAACGCCTTCACCACGTCGTCGCGGTCGCGCTCGGCGATCCAGGAACCCACGGCATCGTCGAGTTCGTCGGCGTGCTTCGCGCGCTCGGCACCGCTGGCGAACCACGGCTCGTCGACCAGCTCGGGGCGTCCGACCAGGCGCATCACGCGTTCGGCGATCGACTGGGCGCTCGTGGAGATCGCGACCCAGCTGCCGTCGCGGGTGCGGTAGGTGTTGCGTGGCGCGTTGTTCGTGGACCGGTTGCCGGTGCGCGGCTGCAGGGTGCCGAGCTGGTCGTAGGCGATGATCTGCGGCCCGAGCAGCGTGAGGATCGGCTCGATGATGGCCAGGTCCACGACCTGGCCGCGGCCGGTCTGCTCACGGGCCCGCAGCGCCGTCATCACGGCGAACGCCGTGGTCAGCGCGGCGATGCCGTCGGCGAGACCGAACGGCGGCAGGGTGGGCGGGCCGTCGGGCTCGCCGGTGATGGCGGCGAACCCGCTCATCGCCTCGGCGAGCGTGCCGAAGCCCGGGCGCTTGGCGTACGGGCCGACCTGGCCGAACCCGGTCACGCGCGTGAGCACCAGGCCGGGGTTGATCCTGCTCAGCTCGTCGTAACCGAGGCCCCAGCGCTCGAGCGTGCCCGGCCGGAAGTTCTCCACGACGACGTCGGCGTCGGCCACCAGCTTGCGGAAGACCTCCTGGCCCTCGGGGGAGCCGAGGTAGAGCGTCATGGCCTTCTTGCCGCGGCCGAGCATCTTCCACCACAGGCCGACGCCGTCACGCTGCGCGCCGTGGCTGCGAACCGGGTCGCCGTTCGGGTGCTCGATCTTGATCACCTCGGCGCCGTAGTCACCCAGCAGCGTCGCGGCCAGCGGGCCGGCGAACAGGGTGGCGGTGTCGAGAACCCGGATCCCGGACAAAGGGCCCGTCATGCGGCCTACCTGCCTTTCTCGTCCGGCGGCCCGAGGATTTCGCTCATCGTTTCGCCGGGAGGAACAACTGTGAACGCGATGTTTCCAGCCCGCGTCGAGGACTGGTTACCAAATTCGCACTGATCACAACGTTCCGTCAAGCTATGCGCAGATATTGACCTGACGTGGAGGCCGGTGTCACGATGTCCGGCAACAATCCCGGTGTTTCTTCTAGCGGAACGCCGAAGCTGTCAGCGGGAAGAGGCTTCCATTGGGAAGAGGTGACATGTCCGCGCGAAAGCTCACCGCCGTGCTCAGCGCGTGCGCCCTGTTCGCGGCGGCCGGGTGCGGAGGTTCGGCCCCGGCCGGGGCCGGTGGCGCGGCCGCGGGCCGGGACGAGGGCCCGGTGAAGATCGGGGCCCTGCACCCGGTCAGCGGATCGAACGCGGCCGATGGGCTGCAGATGCGCCGCGGCGCGCAGATGGCGGTCGACGCGATCAACGCGGCCGGCGGCATCAAGTCGCTCGGCGGCCGCAAGGTCGAGCTGATCACGGGAGACACGCAGGGCAAGGCCGACATCGGCCAGAGCGAGGCCCAGCGGCTGATCTCCGCCGGTGCCGTGAGCCTCGTCGGCACCTACCAGAGCGCGGTGAGCACCAACGTCGCCGTCGTCGCGGAACGCAACCGGGTCCCGTTCGTCATGGACGTGACCGCTTCGGACGCGATCTTCGGCCACGGCTACCGGTACTCGTTCCGCGTGCAGCCCGGTAGCAAGGCGATCGCCACCGCTGCCGCCCAGTACCTCAAGGAGGTTTCGGAGCAGGCCGGGAAACCGGTGCACAAGGTGGCGTTCCTGCACGAGCAGAGCGATTTCGGCAGCGGCGCGGCCGACGCGTTCAACGCCGCGGCGCAGCAGCTCGGCATGGCCGTCGGGCCGAACATCAGCTACGACGCCACCACCGTCAGCGACCTCACGGCCCAGATCACGCAGGTCAAGGCCTCGGGTGCCGACGTGCTGGCCATCGCGGGCTACTACCGCGACAGCTTGCTGGCCGCGAAGGCCATCGACTCGGTGAAACCCGCGCTCAACGCGGTGTGGGGTGTCTCCGACGGCGCCTTCGACCAGCCGAAGTTCGTGACCGACGCCGGCAAGCTCGGCGCGCTCTACTTCAGCGCCAACTACCACTACGACGCCACCAACGCAAAGACCGTCGCGTTGCGTGCCCAGTACCAGCGCCAGTTCGGAGACCCGATGCGCACCGGCGCAGTGCTGTCCTACGACGCGGTCG
The DNA here is from genome assembly GCF_053602515.1 of Amycolatopsis sp. NPDC004368. Lineage (NCBI taxonomy): Bacteria > Bacillati > Actinomycetota > Actinomycetes > Pseudonocardiales > Pseudonocardiaceae > Amycolatopsis > Amycolatopsis sp. NPDC004368. The sequence continues at coordinate 49,273 of NZ_JBSGDT010000008.1, forward strand.
ACGTGATCGCACAAGCGGTCGAGAAGGCCGCGAGCACCGATCCGGAGAAGGTCCGCGACGCGATCGCCGCGTCGCAAGTCGCGCCACTGACCGTGGGCCACGGGCCGATCTCCTTCGCCGCCAACGGCGACAACCGCAATGCGTTCCCCGTCCTGATGCAGGTTCAGGACGGTCAGGTCAAGCAGGTCTTCCCCCCGGACAAAGCCGAATCCCGGCCCGACTACACGGTGAACTGGCGGCCATGAGCGAACTCTCCCCCGGGGCGGCACTCGCCCCCGAATTCTCCCCTCCGGACGACACCAGAGCTCAGCAGCGCAAGGCTTTCCTCGGCCGTGCCGGCGTGGTGGCCGTGGTGCTCGTGATCGCGATCGTCGTCGCGCTCCTGCAGTCGGGCAGCGGCCTGGTGGTGTGGCAGTCGGTGGTCACCGGCATCCTCACCGGCGGGCTCTACGGCCTGATCGCGATGGGGCTGACGCTGATCTTCGGCGTGCTCGACATCGTGAACTTCGCCCACGGTGCACTGCTGGCCGTCGCGATGTTCATCTCCTTCGGCATGATCCAGGGCACGGGCATGCACCCGTACCTCACGCTGATCGTGGCGGTGCCCGCGTTGTTCCTCATCGGCGCCGCCGTGCACCGCGGCCTGCTCTCGGGGTCCGCGAGCAAGACGCTGGAGAACCAGCTGCTCATCACGCTCGGTCTCTCACTGCTGCTGGAAAACCTGCTGCTGATGTTCTTCGGCGCCGAACCCAAGAGCATCTCGCTGCCGGGCGACTTCCAGCTGTCGGTGCTGGGCGCGGTCATCGCGGGTTCGCGGCTGTACGCGTTCCTCGGTGCGATCCTGCTCGGTGCCGTGCTGTTCTGGCTGTTGCGCCGCACCCGCCTGGGCACGGCGATCCGCGCGGTCGCGGCCCACGGCCCGGGTGCGGAACTCGTCGGCATCAACGTGAAGCGCATCCACACCGTCACCTTCGCGATCGGCACGGCCTGCGCCGGCGCCGCCGCGGCGCTGGCGGGACCGCTCGTGACTGTGACCCCGACGCTGGGCGAGCAGTTCAACATCACCGCGTTCGTGGTGGTGGTGCTCGGCGGGATGGGCAACGTCGTGGGCGCGCTCGTCGGCGGCCTGCTGATCGGGCTCGTCGAGCAGCTCACCACGATCTACCTCGGTGGCCAGAGCTCGCTGCTCGGCGTGTTCGTGGTGTTCGTGCTCGTGCTGTTCCTCCGTCCGCAGGGCCTGTTCGGGAGGCGAGCATGACTGCCATCACCATTGCGCCGCCGGCGTCGAAAGAGACCGTCAAGGCGCCCCCGCTGCGTCCGCAGAACCGGCAGTACGCGATCCTCGCGCTGCTCGTGCTCATCGCGATCCCGCTGCCGCTGATCCTGCCGGCGGCGCAGGGCGCCGTGGCCGTGCGCATCCTGATCTTCCTGCTCATGGCCGTGGGCTGGAACATCATGAGCGGCTTCGGCGGGATGTTCAGCTTCGGCCACGCCGCGTACTTCGGGCTCGGCGCCTACACCAGCGCGTACCTGCTGGTGAAGCAGAACGTGTCGCCGTGGATCGGGATGCTGGCCGGGATGGCGGTGGCCGCCGCGGTCGCCGTGCTGATCGGGTACTTCTCGTTCCGCTACAAGCTGCAGGGCGCGTATTTCGCGCTGGCGACCTTCGCGTTCGCGGAGATGCTGCGGCTGATCGTCACGAGCAGCGCGTTCGCCAACAAGTCGGTGGGCTTCAGCGTGCCGCTGATCCAGGGCTCGTCGCTGTGGAAGATCCAGTTCCCGGCCGACTCACCCGCGTACTTCTGGGTGGCGCTCGTGCTGGCCGGGGCCGCGGTCGCCGTGAGCATCGGGTTCCTGCACTCGCGCGCCGGCCGCTACGTCACCGCGATCCGCGACGACGAGCTGGCGGCTTCGTCGCTCGGTGCGCCCGTGATGCGGCACAAGCTGATGACCGTGGCGCTCTCGGCCGCGATCACCGCCGTGGCCGGTGCGTTTTACACGCAGTACTACCTGTTCGTGAACCCCGATCTCGGGTTCGGTTCCGCGATCTCGATCCAGGCGATCGTGCCCGTGGTCATCGGCGGCATCGGCACGATCTGGGGTCCGGTGGTGGGCGCGATCATCGTCGGCTCGCTCACCGACGTCACCGCGACGCTGCTGCGCACCCCGCCCGGGTTCCTCGGGTTCCTGCAGGGCCGCAGCGGCCTCGACGTCGTGCTGTACGCCGTGCTGCTGATCCTCATCGTGCGACTGCTGCCGAAGGGCATCGTCGGAACGCTGGCTGCGAGGTGGCGGCGATGAACCTGGTTCAGGTCGAGGGTGTCGGCAAGTCCTTCCGCGGCTTGCACGCACTGTCCGATGTGGACTTCGAGGTGGCGGAGGGGGAGATCCTCGGCATCATCGGGCCCAACGGCGCGGGCAAGACCACGCTGTTCAACGTGGTGTCGGGCGCGCTGCGGCCCGACACCGGCCGCGTGCACCTCGAAGGCGCCGACGTGACGGGCAGCTCGCCGGACCGCATCGCGAGGGCCGGCATGGTGCGCACGTTTCAGCTGATGCGGCCGTTCTCGAGCATGACCGTGCTGGAGAACGTGAGCCTCGCCGCCCAGCACCACCGCTTCGCGGCGAAGGACCTGCGCAAACACGCGCTCGACGTCGTCGAGCGCGTGGGGCTCGGGCCGTGGGCGCACCGTCCGGCGCCGGACCTGCCCACCGCGGGCCTCAAGCGTCTGGAGCTGGCCCGCACGCTCGCGATGCGGCCGAAGGTGCTGCTGCTCGACGAGGTCCTCGCCGGGCTCGTGCCGGCCGAGCGTGAGCCCGTGCTCGACCTGCTCGCCACGCTGCGCGAGCAGGAAGGCGTGACGCTGGTGTTCATCGAGCACATCATGGCCGCGGTGATGCGCCTGGCCGATCGTGTGCTCGTGCTCGACCAGGGCCGCGTGCTCGCCGTCGGCTCGCCCGAAGAGGTCACCAGCGACCCCCGGGTGATCGACGCCTACCTCGGGGAGGAGCCGACCCGTGCTGAAGCTTGACAAGGTCTGCGCCGGTTACGGGCGCATGCGCATCCTGCACGACGTGGACCTGGAGTTGCGGCAAGGCGAGATCGTGGCGCTCGTCGGGGCCAACGGCGCCGGCAAGACGACCACCCTGCGCAGCATCTGCGGCCAGCTGAAACCGATGTCGGGCACCATCACGCTCGACGGTTCGCCGACCGCGGGCCGGCGGCCCGACCAGCTCGTGCGCGACGGTCTCGTGCACGTGCCCGAGGACCGCGCGCTGTTCGGCACGCTCACCGTGGAGGAGAACCTCCGCATGGGCGCGTGGACCCGCACCGCGGCGCAGGCCGCGCAGTCGCTGAAGGAGGTCTACGACCTGTTCCCGGTGCTCGCCGAGCGCCGGTCGACGGTCGCGCAGACGTTCAGCGGCGGGCAGCAGCAGATGCTCGCGATCGCGCGGGCGCTGATGGCCGGGCCGCGGCTGCTGATGCTCGACGAACCGTCGACCGGGCTGTCGCCGAAGCTCACGTGGACGATGCTGGAGGCGGTGCAACGGATCCGCGACGCCGGCGTGGCGGTGCTGCTGGTGGAGCAGAACGCCAAGCAGGCGCTGGCCATCGCCGACCGGGCGTACGTTCTGGAGAGCGGGTCGAGCGTGCTGAGCGGAACGGGCACGGAGCTCGCGAACGACAACCGTGTCAGGAAGGCGTACTTGGGACTGTGAGTACCGAACAGGCCGCCGAATCCGCCACAGCCACCGCGGCGCTCGGCGCATGGGTGTCCGAAGTGGACGTCGCGTCCGTGCCGGCCGCCGTCCTCGACCGGCTCGCCCTCGTGCTGCTCGACGTCGTCGGAGTCACGGCGGTCGGGGCTCGCCTGCCCGAACAGCGGGCGCTCGTCACCGCGTGGCGGGCGCCCGCCGGGGCGGCGCCGTTGATCGGAGCCGGGCGGCTGGTCACGACGGACGCCGCCGCGTGGCTCAACGCGATGGCGCTCGTCTCGCTCGAACTCGACGAGGGGAACAAGTACGCCAAGGGCCACCCCGCGGCCCACGGGTTCCCCGCGGTGCTCGCGCTGGCCGCCGAGCTGGACAGCACGGGCGCCGACACCGCCGCGGCACTGCTGGCCGCGTACGAGGTGGCGTCGCGCTTCGGCCGCGCGACCTCGTTGCGGCCAGGCGCGCACCCGCACGGCAGCTGGGGTGTGCCCGGCGCCGCGGCCGGGTGCGCGCGGCTGCTGGGCCTCGCGCCCGGCGCGGCCGCGGCGGCCATCGACACCGCGGCCGGTATGGCGATCGCCGGGCACTTCGACTCGGCCACGCAGGGCAACCCGGTGCGCAACGCATGGCTGGGTGCTTCGGCGATGTCGGGGCTCGCCGCCGTGCGGATGGCGTCGGCGGGTCTTGCGCGGACGACCGGCACGGCCGCGCTGTCGCTGGGCACGGTGCTCGGCTCGTTCGACCCGGCCGAGCTGACCACTGACCTCGGCACGAGGTGGGACATCACCCGGGGCTACTTCAAGCGCCACGCGTCGTGCTCGTTCACCCACCCGGCGGCCGACGCCGTGCTCCAGCTGCGAGGTCTGCCGGAGTTCCGGTCCGAGGACATTACGAAGATCGTTGTGGAGAGCCATGTGCTGGGCGCCGGACTGTCCGGAGTGGACTGGTCCAACCGGCTCTCGGCAATGTTCTCCACGCCGTTCGTGGTGGCGACGGCCGCGCTGACCGGCGAGGTCGGGCCGGGTTCGCCCGTCGACGAGCCCGCCGTGCGCGCGCTGGCCCGGCGCGTGCGGCTGGTGGAAGCCCCCGACCTCACCGCGCGCCTGCCCGACGAGCGTGCGACCCGCGTGCAGGTTTCCTTCGACGACGGCGCCACGCTCACGAGCGAGGTGCCCAACCCGGTCGGCGACGCCGACCACCACCCGCTGACCGAGCCGGACGTGCTCGGCCTGCTCAACACGTGGCTGCCGCGGCAGCCCGCACTCGTGGACCGGGCCGCGGCCCTGGGCCACGACCTGCCCGGCCTGCCCCGCGTCGGCGCGGCGCTGCGCGAACTGGCCGGGACCGACGAGAAGGAGCTGAACTGATGCGTGCCCTCGCGGTGACGCCCATCCACCTGCCGCCCGAAGAGCTCATCCGGCGTCAGGACCGCTACGACCGGCTCTCGCCGCCGGGCCTCGAGATCGAGCTGCGCAACGTCGGCCCGGCCGCACCGGCCACTTTGGACACCGCCGCGTCGATGCGGGAGTCCGAGCGGGAAGTCGCCGCGGTGCTGAAGGAGGCCGACGGGTTCGACCTCGCGTTCCCGGACTGCGTGCTGGACCCGGCGGTGCCCGACGCCGTCGCCGAGCCGGCTCTGCCGGTGCACGGCATCCTCAAGCTGTCGGCGACGCACCTGGCCGGCAAGGGCGTGCGGTTCGGTGCGGTCGTGCGCAACGAGGCCATCCGGGACGAGTTCGCGCTCCGGATCTCCGCCTACGGGCTGGGGGAGTACCTCGCCGGGATCCGCGTGCTCGACCTGCCGTTCTCCGCGATCGCCGAGACCGAGGTGTGGAACGCCGCGCTGGGCGAGGCCGTGCGGGAGCTCGCCGACCTGGGTGCGACGGCGGTGATCAACGGCTGCTCGGCCGTCGACGTCGAGCAGGCCGATCTGGCCGCGCGGGTCGTCGACCCGACGGAGCTGGCGATGCGGCTGCTGGCCGTCGAGGCGCAGCGGTGAGCGACGGACCGGACCTCGTCGTCGCCGGTGCCGGCGGTGGGCTCGCGGGTGCGCTGCGGGCGGCCGAGCTGGGGCTGAGCGTGCTCGTCGTCGAGGCGAGTGAGCACTTCCGGCGGGGCAACAACACGTCGATGTCCACGGCCATGTTCCCGGGCGCGGGTTCGCGCTGGCAGGCGGAAGCGGGCGTCGAGGACTCTCCGGAGCAGTTCGTGGCCGACATCATGGCCAAGACGAAGGGCCAGGCCGATCCCCGCTTGGCCCGCACGCTGGCGGAGGTGAGCGCGCCGCTCGTCGAGTGGCTCGCCGATTCGGCCGGGCTGCCGCTCGACCTGGTCACGGACTTCAACTACCCCGGCCACGCCGTCACGCGCTGCCACTCGATCCCCGGCCGCCACGGCTCTGGCGTGATCGACCACCTCGCGCGCCGCGTCACCGAGCACGAGAACATCGAGCTTCTGGTACCCGGCAAGCTCATCGAGGTGCTGTCCGGTCCGGACGGTGTGCGTGCGGTCGTGGTGCGCTATCCGGACGGGATCGAGGAAGAAATTCCGACACGCGCGGTGCTGCTGGCCACCAACGGTTTCGGCGCCGACAAGGACCTCGTGGCCCAGCACCTGCCCGAGATCTCGGGCGCACTGTACCAGGGCAGCGACCAGTCGCTCGGCGACGCGCTGCGCATCGGCGAAAAGCTCGGTGCCGCCACGGGTTTCCTCGACGCGTACCAGGGCCACGGCGCGGTCGCGGCCAACGCGGGCACCCTCGTCGGCTGGGCGACGATCATCCACGGCGCGTTCCTCGTCGACCTCGGCGGCCGCCGGTTCGGCGACGAGACGCGCGGCTACTCCGAGTACGCCGCGGAGCTGGCGGCCCGTCCCGGCGCGACTGGCTGGATCGTGCTCGACGAGACCGTTTTCGAGCAGTGCCAGCCGTTCCAGGACTTCCGGGACACGGTCGCCTCGGGCGCACTGGTGTGGGCCGACGACGCGGCCGGCCTAGCCGGGGTCACGGGTCTTCCGGCGGAGGCGCTCACAGACGAAATTTCTGTCGTCGGCGCGATCGCTCGCGGTGAGCGTGCCGACGAGTTCGGCCGGATCAACTGGGAACGCCCACTCTCGGGTCGGCTTGCCGCGGTGCGCGTCGTGCCCGCCCTGTTCCACACCCAGGGTGGCTTGCTGGTCGACGAAAACGCGGCTGTGCTCGACGCGCGGGGTGACGTGATCCGCGGCCTGTACGCCGCCGGCGGCGCGGCCGCGAGCATCTCCGGCCACGGCGCCGCGGGTTATCTGCCGGGCAACGGCCTGCTGCCCGCGTTCGGCCTCGCCTACTTGGCGGCGACCGACGTCGCTCGCCGCCACCACTGATTGTTGTTGCACCGCACGGAGGAGAAGAATGGCAACCACGGAACTGCTCGTGAAGAACGTCCGGGTCGTCCGGCCCGACGACCCCGAGGGGTCGCAGCCGGAGCTGCTGGACATCGCCGTCGCGGACGGCAAGATCACGCGGGTGGCGCCGAACCTGCCCGAGGACGACGCCGCCCGGGTGGTCGACGGCCGCGGCCTGCTGGCGTTCCCCGGCGTCGTCGACGCGCACCAGCACTGGGGCATCTACAACGAACTCGCCACCGACACCCGCACCGAAAGCCGCGCGAGCGCCCAGGGCGGCGTGACGACGTCGCTCACCTACATGCGCACGGGCCAGTACTACCTCAACAAGGGCGGCAGCTACCGCGACTTCTTCCCCGAGGTCCTCTTGGCTTCACAGGGCAACGCGTACGTGGACTACGCGTTCCACCTCGCACCGATGAGCTCCGCGCACATCTCGGAGATCCCGTACCTCGTCGAGGAACACGGCGTCACGTCGTTCAAGATCTTCATGTTCTACGGAAGCCACGGCCTGCACGGCCGCTCGACCAGCCAGAGCGACTTCCTCATGATCCCGCCCGACGAGCGCTACGACATCGCGCACTTCGAGTTCGTGATGCGCGGTGTGCAGAACGCACGCGAGATCCTCACCGAGTACGCTCCGCACCTGTCACTCTCGCTGCACTGCGAGACGGCCGAGATCATGACCGCGTACACGAAACTGGTCGAGCAGGACGGTTCCCTTTCGGGCCTGCGCGCCTACAGTGCTTCCCGGCCGCCGCACTCCGAGGGGCTCGCCGTCACCATCGCGTCGTACCTCGCGCACGAGACCGGCCTGCCGAACATCAACTTGCTGCACCTGTCTTCGGAAAAGGCACTCTCGGCGGCCTTGACGATGGCCTCGGCCTTCCCCCACATCGACTTCCGCCGCGAAGTCACCATCGGCCACCTCCTCGCCGACGTCGACACCGCGTCCGGCATCGGCGGCAAGGTCAACCCACCGCTGCGCGAACGCGAAGACGTCGAAGCGCTCTGGCGCCACGTCCTCGCCGGCGAAGTCGACTGGGTCGTCTCCGATCACGCCTGCTGCCGCGACGAACTCAAATTCGGCTCCGACCGCGACGACGTCTTCCTCGCCAAATCCGGCTTCGGCGGCGCCGAGTACCTGCTCCCGGGCCTGGTCGGCGAGGGCACAAAACGCGGCCTTTCCCTGCAGCGCATCGCCCAGCTGACCTCCACCAACCCGGCCCGCCGCTACGGCCTCCTCACCAAGGGCACCATCGCCGAAGGCTACGACGCCGACCTCGCCCTGGTCGACCCGAACGTCGACTGGACCGTCCACGCCGCCGATTCGGAGTCCACCCAGGAATACACGCCGTTCGAAGGCTTCCCCATGACCGCCCAAGTCACCGACACCTTCGTCCGCGGCCACCACGTCTACGCCGACGGCAAAATCACCGGCACCCCCATCGGCCACTACCTCAAACGCGGCCGCTGACAACAACGGGTGGGCCTTCCGCATCCGCGGAAGACCCACCCGTCAAAGCACTCTGTCCCCGCAGACCAACCCAAGTCGGCTTTTCCCACTCACCAACCCAAGCGAGCTCACCACCGGAACTACAGCCAGACCCACCCCCGCACCCCGATCCGAAGCCTTCACACACTCCAGCTTCGGGGTGCTAATCCCTCGCGACACGCCCTGCGAGGAACACAAGAACTCACCGAGCATCCCCACCAGACTCCCTCAACCACTCCCAACTCCCCCTGATCTCCACCGCAGCCTCCCGCACCAACCTCCGATATCTCCCCACAACCTCTGGAGTGAACCGATACTCCGGCCCACAAACACTGATCGCCCCATGTACCTCCCCATCCGGCCCGAACAACGGCGCCGCCACCGACCCGGCCCCAGGCTGCCGTTCCCCCAACGACACGGCCACCCCCTCCCGAGCCGTCTCCGCCAAGGCCACCTTCAACTCATCCGCGCGGGTGATCGTCTTCTCCGTCAAAGCCGACAACTGCTTCCCCAACAAGACCTCCCGCCGATCCTCCGGCAAAAACGCGAGGATCACCTTTCCCGATGACCCGGCGTGCAACGGAAACCGACGTCCGATCTCGACAGTCATCTTGATCTCCCGAGGACTCTCGAACTGATCAAGATAAACCCGCTCATCCCCGACGAGCCCGGAAAGCGTCGTGGTCTCCCCAGTCTCATCCCTCAACCGCCGCAACACCGGTGTGGCGACCGTCCGCGCGTCGAACCGACGCAACGCACTCGCTCCCAACGCCACCGCCGCCGGCCCCAGCCGATACCCGGCCACCCCCGGATCCGTCGCCAACATCTCCCGGGACACCAGCGATTGCAGGATCCGGTGCACGACGGCCTTGGCCAGCCCGAGCTCCCGGCTGATCGCACTGACCCCCAGATACCGGGGCCCACCCGTGAACAGCAACAGCACATCGGCGACCCGCGCGGCAGCCTCCGTGCCTGCGTTGTCAGTCGAAGCTGCGGGCTTGCGCCCGGCGGTACCCTGGGTGCTCAAACTGGTAATCCTCGAAATCCTGAGTCATGTTCCGCTGGTAGGAACGCGGCGGAATGCCACGCTTGCCTTCACTTTACCGTTTCCGAGGCTTTTTCGGGACCTCTCCGTTCCGGTCAGCGATACGAACTACCGCAGTACCCGCGCCAGCGCTTCCACCGCACTGACCGGATCCGCACCGGCCGGGATGAACACCACCTGACCGGCCCCGGCCTCCGCCAGCTCGCGCAGGCGGGCCCGCACCCGAGCCGGCTTCCCGATCAGGGCCAGCCGGTCCACCCACTCATCCGGCAACGCGGCCGCGAATTCCTCTCGCGACCCAGCCGCCTTACGCAGCTGCGCGAGCTCCCCGGCGAACGGCAACGGTACGAGGTGCGGCGCCCAATCCGGCTCGCCGATCGCGCTCAACGCCCGCCGCGCCCACCGTCGCGCCCGCTCGGGGGAGTCGTCGACCGCCCCGACGTTGTAGGCCACCAGCTCGTGCCGAGCCCCCACGATCTCCCGCACCGCCCGCAAGTACTCCGGTGTCACGGGCTCGGCCAGGATCGTCCCGTCCGCCACCTCCGCCGCGAGCGCCAGCGATTTCGGCCCCCGCACCCCGGCGTACAACGGCGGCACCACTTTGGGTGGGCTCTCCAGCTGCACGTCCCTCAGCCGCACCGCGGCACCGTCGAAACTCACGCGCTCGCCACCGAGGATCGCCCGCACCGTGGTGAAGTACTCCCGCAGCAACGTCAACGGACTCGCCGGCCACGCCCCGACCTGCCGCAGCCACCCCGGCATCCCGTGTCCGATGCCGACACTCAACCGTCCGGGAAACATCCCCGCCAGCGTCGCCAGCTCCATCCCGGCGAACGCGACATTGCGTGCCGCTGCCGGCAACACCCCGATCCCGACGCGGATCCGCTCGGTTCGCGCCAGCGCCACCGCCGCCTGCGCGATGCCCCCGCGGAAGAAGCAGTCCTCGACCAGCCACAGCTCGTCGAACCCGAGGCGCTCGGCCCGTTGCGCGTACGAGGCGAACTGCGTGACGTCGAGATCCGGCGGCGCGACGAGACCGATCTGCACAGTGGTTCCTCCCGGACGCATCTCCTTGCGGGGCACCAAGAAGATACTGTCGTCAGGACGGTTCGTCGGCCGGTGGCTCGTCGGGCCAGTCCAGCCCGGTCTCGGTGATCAGGGTGTCGAAGATCGGCGTGTCCGGCTGGGTCATCTCGGCGCCACCACGTCGATGATCGCGTCGGACCGGACCCACTCCGGCAGGGCGTCGTGCGTGCCGTCGGCCTGCACGGGGACCCAGGTGACGTCGGTGTCGGTGTCGAGCACGGGCGGGCCGGTCACGATGCCGCGCCGGCACAGGCGTTGCGGGCCGGGCTTGCGCTTGCCCGGCAGGTAGGTGACGCGGTGGCCGCGCACCAGTGGTTCTTCGTTCACGGTTCCCCTCCTCGTGGTGTTCCCCTGCTTCCCCTCAGGCCGGAAGTTCGTCGTTCACCTCCGTGAGCCCGGCCGTCACGACCCGGCACGGCGCGCAGGTCGCGACGTGCCCGCCGATCACAGTCGAGCGCCGCCGCGACAGCCCACCGCGCACCCACGCACCCAGGTTGCGGCGCGCTTCGGCGCAGTTCGGATCTTCCGCGTGCGGCACCTGCACCTGCAGGTACGCCTGGCGCAGGCCCTCCCGTGCCCGCCCGGCGAGCACGGCGGCGCCGTTCGGCGAGACGCCCAGCAGCAGCGCGGCTTCCGCGGTCGAATCCCCCTCCGCGGTGGTGCGCCACAGGACCGTTCGCCACCGGCCGGGCAACGTGCAGTAGGCCGACCAGACCAGGTCGACCTCGGATCGCAGCAGCGCCTCTTCCTCGGCCACCGACCGCGCACCGGCCGGCTCGGGCACCGTCTCGCACAGGTCCACGCGGTTGTGGTGCCGGCTCCAGCGCGCGGCGAGGTTCCGCATCGTGACGATCAGGTACGGCCGGGCGTCCTCACGCGGCCCGCCGCCCGCTCGCACGATGGTGATCACCCGGGTGAACGCCTCCGCGACGAGGTCTTCGCACTCCGCCGGCTGGTGGCGCCAGCGCGCGGCGGTGCGTCGCATCGGCTCGACGTGGCGGCGGAAGAGCGCCCCGCTCGCGCGAAGATCACCGGCGCGCACGGCCGCGAGCAGCACCGGGTCGGGCAGCTCGTCGTCCCCGGAATCGCTCACCGCGCCAGTCCCCACCGCGTTTCCCCAGGTCGTGTGGACACTCTTCGTGTTCAATTGCGTGCTCTACGGGCACCCAAAGTAACAGGTACAGAAGTGTACCCGACAACTCGCCGAGCGCTACACTTCCCGCCGATGACCTCCCCGCGCACCCCCCAGAAGGCAGACGGCCGGGCCGCGCGCTGGGCGGGCCAGCGGGAACGCCGCCGCCGCGAGTTCGTGGAGGCCGGCCTGCGCGCCATCGCGCGGCACGGCCCGGACGTGTCCACCGAGCAGATCGCCGAAGAAGCGGGCGTCGCGCGCACCCGCCTGTACAAGCACTTCGCCGACGCCACCGACTTGCAGTGCGCCATCGCTGACCGCGCGGGCGAACTGATCACCGCCGAGTTCACCCCACTGTGGGACCCGCCCGGCACCCCCATGCAGATGATCCGCGGCGCGATCGGCGCCCACACCCGCTGGCTGGCCGACCACGCCCACCTCTACCACTACCTGACGCGCCACTCGCTCTCCGGCCGCCCCGGCGCCCGCGACGTGGTCGCCGACGTGAAGACCGCCATCGCCCGCCAGCTGACCGTGCTGTTCGAGCACTACCTCGCCGCGTACGCCATGGACACCCGCGTGGCCGAGACCATCGCCTTCGCCCTGGTCGGCCTCGTCGAATCCAGCACCGCCCGCTGGCTCGAAAACCCCCGCGGCCTCGACCAGGCCGCCCTGGCCACCCTCCTGGCCCGCTGGACCTGGCACATCCTCGACGACGCCCTGCGCGCCGGCGGCATCACCCTCGACCCGGACGGGCCCCTGCCGCCGGGCCCACCGCCGGCTGCTCCGGGTGTCCTCTGACGACCGCGCCGACTTCCATGGCGTTCCTGCCCGGCTCCGCGCTCGAACCACTGCGGCGCGTGGGGCTCGACCCCATGCCGTCGCGGGGGAGCGCCGGGCAGATGTGCCGATCAGCAAGCTCGACTTGCCGTTGGGCATGAACGGGTGGCTCGTGACCGGAGAGGGCGTTCCGATGCCGGACGACGAGTGAGTCCGTTGTGGACTCGCGCGGTGTTCGGTCCAGCCGCCGGAGCGCGACCAGCGATCACCTGACCCCCTCGCCTTGCCCAGCGTGAACGCCAGAATCTGCGCCGTTCACGCCAACCGCTTCCGCCAGTCCACCTCCACCCGGATCCGCTCATCCGGCGACCCGTCCCACGTCACCGAAAGATCCTGCGCCCGCAACGCCTCGACCACCGCCTGCCCCACCTGCGCCGTCCCCTGCGCCGTCCCCTCCGCCGTCCCCGACGCGGCCCGTACGACAGCATCAGCTCTCCACCCTCTGCGACCTGAGCCGTGTCCTGGCTGTGGAAGAACACGAACCCCCGATCCCCGGGAGCGGCTTCCGCGCCGATCTCCGTCAGCCCGCAGTTCTGGCAGCACGTGAAGTCCGCCCGCGCGACCACGCCACTCGCGGACAGGGCCGAAAACGCGGCCAGCACCCGATCGGCATCCGTGATCGCCGGCCAGGTGCGTTGCTCGTCGAGCCGCTCCTGCCACAGCCGGTCGACGATGGCCCGCGCCTGATCCAGCGACACCGCGCCCGGGTCGAGGTACTCCGTGATCCCGACCGCCACGTCTTCGGGCGTGCTGAAGCCACCGTGTACCAGTGTCCGCGCGAAGTCCTCGGCGTTGGCCAGCGTGTCGGCAGTAACAGTGTCGTCGGCAACGGCGTCGGCAACAACGGCGTCGGCAACAACAGCGTCGGCGGCCGGGTTCTTGCGCTTGCGTCCCCACATGGCGCACATGCTGCCACCCACCACCGACAGAATCGCCCGGACTTCCCTGCCCCCGAACCGCTCAGCCGTGCAGCCGCCGGTACCCCGTCGGCGTCGTGCCCACCTCGCGGCGGAAGATCACGCGGAAGTTCGCCGCCGTGCCGAAACCCGTGGCCGAGGCGATGCGTTCCACCGGCCAGTCGGAGGTTTCCAGCAGCCGCCGCGCGCTGAGGATGCGGTGGCTCACGACCCAGCGCATCGGCGACATGCCGGTCTCCAGCTCGAAGCGCCGGATGAACGTGCGGCGTGGCAGGTTGGCGCGCTCGGCCATGCGCCCGACCGTGATCGGGTCGCCGATGTGCGCCATGACCCAGCTGCGCGTGTCCGACAGGTTCGTGCGCGGCGCCGTGAGCACGTCGACGTACTGCGGCTGCGCGCCGTCGCGGGCGGGGGAGGCGACGATCTCCTTGCCCGCCGCGTAGGCGGCCGCCTCGCCGAAATCGGCGCGGATGAGGTGCAGGCACGCGTCGATGCCCGCGCCGGCACCCGCGGACGTGAGGATTTTTCCGTCCTCCACGAACAGCTGGTTCTCGAGCACCCGCACCGACGGGTACCGCGCGCGCAACGCGGCGAGGTAACGCCAGTGCGTGGTCGCGTTGCGGCCGTCGAGCACGCCGCTCTCCGCGAGCGCGAACGCGCCGGTGCAGATCGCCACCACGCGCGCGCCCCGATCGGCGGCCAGCCGGATCGCGTCGAGGAAGTCCTCGTCCAGCGGTGCTTCCGGTTCGTCGTACCCGGGCACGATCACGATGTCGGCGTCCGGCACCTCGGCCAGCGAGTGCGTGGGCGTGATGCCCAGCGGTGACCCCGTGGTCGCCTCGGCACCGCACACGAGCACGCGGTATCCGGACTGCCCACCGAGGATGTGCGCGGGAATGCTGAAGTCGAGCCCCATCACCCGGGGCACGGCGAGCAACGCGACGACCAGCTGCGCAGGCGACACGGCCTTCTCCTCGAAATCTGAAACCCTGCCGCCAGGCTACCCCGCCGTGGCACGATCCTTGCCCAATCTGGCATCGAACCGGCTGGTGAGGCGGGTGCGCGCGCTCGTAGTGTTCGGTCTTGATCACGTGCCGGAAGGGAAAACTCATGACCAAGCCGACCGAGCGGTCCACGGAGAACTTCGGGGTGCCGTGGGAGAGCGCCTACGGTTACGTCCAGGCCGTGCAACACGGCGACACCATCTACGTGTCCGGCCAGCTGTCGCACGAGGGCGACCGGCTCGTGGCGCCCGCGTCCGTGAACGCCGACGGTGCCGTCACGGACTTCTCGGCCATGGAAGAGCAGATGCGCCGCTCGTACGTGAACGCGGCCGAACTGCTCGGCCGCTTCGGTGCCACGCTCGCCGACGTCGTCGAGGAAGTGCTCTACGTGCTCGACATCGACGCGGCCTTCGCCGTGGCGGGTCCCGTGCGCAAGGCGGCCTACGGACGGGAAGACCCGCAGGTCGCCAGCACCTTGGTCGGCACGCCGCGGCTCGCCTTCCCCGAGCAGCTCGTGGAGATCAAGCTGATCGCCCGGGTCTGACGCGTCCGCTCAGTCTTTGTCCGAAGTGGACGCCTGGTCGAGCTGCAGCTGCTTCGCGGCCGTCCATCGAGGCGGCATGGCGCCGATTGCGCCGCGCGCATCACCGGGTTCGCGTGGTCGCCCGCCGCCGCGGCGCGGGCTTCTTCTCCAGCGCCGGCCAGAGCACGGAAACGACGGCCTCGGGGATCTCCGTTGTGGCTTCCCCGCGGTAGAACGCGGCGAAGTAGCTGCCGAAGCACATCGTCGCGATGGTGTGCTTGTCGATGTCGTCGCGCACGGCCCCGCGGTCCTGCAGCTGGGTCAGCACGCTCTCCACGAGCTCGATGCGCGGCTCGACCGAATGCTTGCGCAGGATGTCGAGCAGTTCGGGGGTGCGGATCGCCTCGCCCGCGAAGTTGGCCATGAGCACCATGGCGTCGGGGTTGAAGTACGCCGGGTCGAGCCGGCGCACCGCCTCCGTGAGCGCCTCGCGCGGCTCGAGCCCGCCGAGGTCGAACGCGTACATGTCGCGCTGCTTGCGGAACCCGTAGTCGAGCGCGTCGACGACCAGCTCGAACTTCGTGGCCCACCGCCGGTACAGCGTGGGGCGGCTGACTTTCGCGTCGGTGGCGATGTCGCCGATCGTCATGCGGGAATAGCCGTCGAGCACGAGCCGGCGGCGGGTCGCGAGGATGATCGCCTCGTCGAGGGCGGCGTCGCGCGGGCGCCCACCCGGCCGCGGTCCGTCTTCGGTGCCGGCCGGCTCGACGTGCTCGTCCGCTGCCGCTTCGCGTGCCCGTGCCATGGCTCCACCTCGCCGAGAGTGCCGTCGCGCGGAGCATATCGGATCTGTTACACGACGGTGTTGTCATCCGGGCATTACGGCTGGTCGCCGTAACGGATGTTTCGTTACAGCTCTTGACTGTAATTGAACGCGGTCGTACGGTCGAAGAACCACAGCGGACCGAACGGAGTCGACGATGACCACGCCCCAGCAGCTGATCGACCGCAGCATCCCGTTTCTCGACGAGGTCAAGAACCGCACAGCGGGTGGGGAACTGGAGACCTGGCTCAACACCCGCTACGGCCCGGACAGTGAGCTCTACCGGGACCTCGCCCGCATGATCACCGAGGGCGTCGAGGCCGGCTGGGCCGCGAACATCGAGGTCGAAGGCCGGAAGTACCGGCGCAGCCGCATCGCCGACCCGGCGGACGTGCTCAACTACTTCAGCATCACGGCTGTGTACATGGACAGCGTCGAGCCCTTCCGTGGTCAGTACCACCAGCACCCGTACGGCGAGCTCAACCTCGTCGTGCCGCTCGACGAGGGCGCGCAGCTGATGGGGCCCAATGGCTGGTGCTCCAAGGGCTGGACGGCGCCTGGCCCCGGCAGCCACCACTACCCGGAGGTCAGGGGCGGCGCGCTGATCGCGTTGTTCTACCTGCCCGCGGGGCGGATCTCCTACGACATCCAGCCGCCCGCGGCCTGAGCCGGGAGCCCCGCGCCATGAACCCGGCGTCCACGATCGAGGAAGCGATGGCGACGCGGCGCAGCTGCCGGGCGTTCCTGCCGACGCCCGTGCCGCGCGCGGAGGTCGAGCGGCTGCTCGCGCTGGCGTCGTCCTCGGCCAGCAATTCCAACAGCCAGCCGTGGCAGGTCCACGTGCTCACGGGTGCCGCCAAACGCGCGCTGACGGCGGACCTGTTGTGCGCACACGACGAAGGCCGTCGCGCCATCGGTGAATTCCCTTACCAGCCGGCGGCGGACGCCTGGCCCGAGCCGTTCCGCACGCGCCGCCACCGCTTCGGTGAGGGCCTGTACTCCGAGACGCTCGGCATCGCACCCGACGACGCCGCCGGCCGCCGCGGCCACCACCGGCGCAACTACGACTTCTTCGGCGCCCCGGTGGGGCTCGTGCTCACCGTGAGCCGGGCCCCGCTGCACGGCGCCCTGGTCGACGCCGGCCTGTTCCTCCAGGGCCTCATGCTCGCCGCCCGCGGCGCCGGCCTGCACACTTGCGCACAAGCTTCGTTCATCGATTACCACCCGGTGTTGCGCCGCCACCTCACGATCCCTGACGACCACCTCGTCGTGTGCGGAATCGCGCTCGGGTATGCCGATGACGCACACCGGCTTGGTGGACATCGCACAACCCGCGAGCCGGTGGCGTCGTTCACCACGTTCTACGACTCCGCCGTGGCCCACCAGGGGGAGCCGGCCTAGCGGTCCGGTGTGAACCTCCGGTCACCACGGCGCTTGGCGTGTTCGGGAATGTACAAACCTCGATGTTTCGTTACATGTCAATAATGTATTGAAACAGGCGTGAGGAGAGCACCATGACCGTCACCCCGACCGTCGAGCACTGGTTCGATTTCCTGTGCCCGTTCTGCTACGTCGCTCAGGACCGGAACCGGGTGTTGCGCGAGCACGGTGTGGTGGTTCTCGAACATCCGTTGCAGATCCACCCCGAGATCGGCCCGGGCGGCAGCCCGGTCGGGCCGCGGGTCGGGCCGACGTACGACTTCCTCGCGCGCGAAGCCGAGGCCGCCGGTCTGCCGCTCACCTGGACCGACCGCATCGCGTACTCGCTGCCAGCGCTGGGTGCGTACGCGTCGCTCGACGACACCGCCGTCGCCGAGCGGTTCGCCGCCTCGGTGTTCAACGCGTACTTCGGCGAAGGCAGGGACATCGAGTCACGTTCGCTGCTCCTCTCACTCGCCGAGGCAGCCGGCGGCGACCCCTCGGCGGTGCGCGCGGCCTGGGAATCGGGGGAGGCGGACCGGGCCGTGGGTCGGTCCGCCCTCCGCGCCGCCGAGCATGGCGTGCAGGGCACTCCCGCCTGGGTCGCGGGCGGTGGGAGCGTGGTCGGTCTGCGGCCGCGTGAATGGTTCGAGACCTGGGCGCGTTCGATCGCGGAGCCGGACCATTCCTGAGCCGGACCATTCCTGAGCCGGACCACGCCCGAACCGGGGCCATGCCTGATTCCGGACCAACCCTCAACCGAGCCTGGCGATCCACCGCCTGCGCATCCACCACAAACCCATGACAGTCGAAGCGCTCACACATTTTCCTGTCCGGCACCGATCCACATCCCTAGGTTCAACCACCGTGACCGGCTGGGAATGGGACGACTCGCTGTACGCGGGAAGCGCGCCGTACTACGTCCGCGGCCGCGTTGCCTACCCCGCCGAGCTCGCGCGGCGCCTCGCCGAAACACTGCACCTCGACGGATCCGGCCGCCTGCTCGACGTCGGCTGCGGCCCGGGTTCACTCACGCTGCTGCTGGCCTCCCACTTCGCGGCAACCGTCGGCCTCGACGCCGACCAGGGCATGCTCGACGAAGCCGCCCGGCTGGCCGCCGAAGCCGGGGTCACCGCCTCCTCGTGGGTGCGCGAGCGGGCCGAGCGGCTGCCGGTCGGGCTGGGGACGTTCCTGCTCGTCACGTTCGCGCAGTCGTTCCACTGGCTCGACCGGCCCCGCGTCGCCGCGGGGCGTGCTCGAACACGGCGGAGCCTGCGTCCGCGTGCACGCCGCCACCCACCGCGGCGCGCCCGCCGGGTCGGCCCCGCCCCACGACGAAATCGCCGAGCTCGTCCGCCGCTACCTCGGCTCGACCCGGCGCGCGGGCCGCGGCGTCCTCCCCGAAGGCACGGCCGGGGGAGAGGGCGAGATCTACCGGGCCGCCGGGTTCACCGGCCCCGAGCGGATCGCCGTGCCCGGCCCGGCCGTGGTCCGCGACATCGACGACGTCGTCGCCACGGTGTTCTCCTTGTCGAGTTCCGCACGGCACCTCTCCGGCGCCCGGCGCACCGCTTTCGAAGCCGGATTGCGGGCACTTCTCGCCGTCGCGAGCCCTTCCGGAAAGTTCGGTGAGCAGATGCGCGAGCTCGCCATCGATGTCTGGCGGCCGTGAAATCGGGCTCGGTTGTCACACCAACGGGTGGTTTATTCGACGATCACTCCGCGGCGCACCGCGTGTCTGCGCGGCAGCCGCCAGGATCCACGCCGCACAGCCGAAGCAGCCGAAACCGGCCACACCGCGCTGACCACGGCCGATCGGCGCGGAAACGGGAAATTCCCTAGTCCCCCTAACGGGGCAGGGGCCGAAATCCCTAATGCCGGTGTGCCGAACCCCCGGGGTGGCCCCCGATGGCCGCCGAACGGCCGAGCCCTATCTTCGTCGGCGAACCCCTTCGACTTCGCGGCATGCCAGCGACGGCCGAATCAATCAGTGCACAGGAGACAACAGACTATGGACGCGGTGCAGAACCTGCACGAATTCGCCATGACCCTGCTGAGCGACCCGCAGGCCGCGGCCGCCTACGCCGCCAACCCGCAGGGCCTGCTCGACGCCGCCGGCCTGGCCGACGTGTCGCCGGCCGACGTGCAGGACATCATGCCGCTGCTGGCCGACACGGCCCCGCTGGCCGCCGCCCCGAGCCTGCCGGTCTTCGGCAACGTGCTCGCCCACGCGACCGGCGAGCGCGCCGACCTGCCGAACGTCACCGGCATCGCCAGTGGCCTGCCGAACCTGAGCGGTGTGTTCGAGACCGTCAGCGACTTCGCGGACGAGACCGGCCTCAACACCCTCACGCACTCCACCCTCGGCACCGCCTCCGACGTCGTCGACCACGTCGCCGTCGCGGTCGACGGTGTCCCGGTCGCGGGCCCGGTCGTGGCCGCCGGTGCGATCGACCTCGAGAACACCGTCAGCGCGGTGGGCGACCACGTCTTCGACGGCAAGCTCGTGGGCTCCGCGGTCGACGCCGCCACCAACCACCTGGGCGACGCCCTCATGCCGAAGGCCGCCGTGGCCGCGCTGAACGACGTGCCGCTCGTCGGTGGCACCGCGTCCGGTCTCGTCGAGGACGTCCGCGTGACCGGCGCCGGTCTGCTGGCGAACGTGAACGACGCCATCGGCTCGACCCCGGTCGGCGTCCACGGCGACGAGCGCGCCGACTTCGGTGCCGCGGGCGACCTGTCGCACACGCTGGACCACGTCATCCCGGCCGCCGCCGCCGTGCCGGCGCTGCCCGCCCTCCCGGCCGTCCCGGGTGTCCCGGCCGTGCCCGCCGTCCCGGCGGTCCCGAACGTGGCCGGCACCGTCGGCTCCGTCACCCACACCCTGTCGGCCGCCGCGCCGCAGGCCCCGGTCGTGGGCGACACCGTGCACCACGTGCTCGACACCGTCGGCCAGGCCGACACCGCGGGCATCCAGCACACCCCGATCGCCGACGTCGCCGACGCGACCCACACCGGCTCGCCGCTGGGTGGCCTCGAGTCCCACGCGCAGGACCTGACCCACGGTCTCGACCTGCACACCGCGACCGACGCGCTCGGCCACCTGCCGCTGCTCGGTCACTGAGTTCGGCCAGCCACACCGAAACAGGCCCGGACCGCTTGGTCCGGGCCTGTTTTTCGTCCTACGAAGCTGCGTGCGTCCGCCGGTAGTGGCGCGCGACCCGCGCCCGGTTGCCGCAGATGTTGCCGGTGCACCACTGCCGCCGCTTCGTCTCGGCGACGAACAGCATCGAGCACGTGGGGTTCGCGCAGCGGCGCAGTTTCTCCAGCCGCGCCGGCGACGACAGCAGCTCGATCGTCTCCGTGGCGATCGACGCCAGCGCCGCGTTGCCGCCGTGCTCGGTGTGCCAGCGCGTGGCGGCGGTCAGCACGCCCCCGTCGCCCTCGGTCAGGCGCAGGCTGCGCGGCACGGCCGAAGCGAACGCGTTGACGTCCTCCACCGAGACCGCCTGCGGCACCCGGTTCTCCAGGTGCGACTCCAACAGCTCGCGGATCGCCGCGCGCAGCCGCCGGGTCGCCGCCGCGGTGGGCACGCTCGCCTCGGGCAGCCGGGGCAGCTGCAACCGCCACCAGGTCTCGAACCCGTCCGTCGGCTCGATCAGGTCGACGGCGGGGTCCACGGCTGTCATGAGGGTGTCGGCCAGGTCGAGGGCCACGAGCGGCTCGCCGCCCATGGGGAACCCCGCTGCCTGCACGTCCTCGAGGGTCGGTCCGGCGGTCATGGGCTCCACGATATCCGTCACGTCGTCGCGGGGTGGCCAGGGCGCTGTTGGTCACCCGTAGTGAGATCATCGAGACGCTGCACCCGCCGCGAGCCCGTGGGCCCGTGTCGGCGCTGCGGTGCGCGCGGTCGGCCGGGGAGCCTCGCCGTCGGCACGTGTGTCGTCGAGGCTCGCGGTTGCCGCCCTCGACGCCGTCGCAGCGCGACCAGCACTGTCTACTGTGGATCTGTCACTCGAGGGTTGTGCGGCGACGGCACCACTCCCGAAGCGTGCACCGGCACGCCCGCCCGCACCACCACCCGCGCGGGGTGGAAACGCACGCGCCGACCCGTCGCGTCGTCCTCCCCGGCGGTGCCGGGGGTGACCCATTCGAGCGCGGCGGTGCCCGTGAGCTGGAGGGTGGTGCCGGTGGTGAAGTCGAGGAACAGCAGCGCCGCCTCGGGGGCGCTGGTGATGTTGCCGAGGCTGTTGAACATGTTGTTGCCCGCGTAGTCGGGCCACCAGAGGTCACCGCCGTCGACCCGGACGAAGCCGGGCTCGCCGCCCTTGTGGGAGGTGTCGGCGCCGCGCGTGGGGTGGCTCGTGCCGAGGAAAAACGTGTCCGCGCGCCGGATGAGGGCGCGGTGTGAATCGGTGAGGGAATCCGAACGTTCGACGGTGGGCGCGTCCGGCGCGTGGTCGATTTCCACCATCCGTTGCTGGATGTACGACGGGCAGTTGCCGTAGGCCTGTTCCACGTCGAGCAGAAACCCGCCTTCGGCCGCGGCCACGACCGTGCCGTTCACACGCAGCCTTCGCCGTGTCGCGAATTCGACGGCGATCAGGCCGACCGGCTCGCCGGACGGCAAGTCCCGCAAGGGATCCCCGGGGCCGGGGCGGGTGTGCACGACCAGCGTCGTGTCGAACCCCTCCAGGAAACCGGCCGGCCCGAGCAGGGGAGAGGTCCACAGTGTCCCGTCGGCGTCGCGCGCGGTCACGGCCGCGAACTCGCGCTGCGCCAGGAAACCCGCGGCACCGCGGCTCAGCTGTGCGGGCGCGAGCATGCCGACGAGCCGCGCTGCCTCGGACTCGAGCCCGGCGTGACGCTGCACGCTGAGCTCACCACTGTGGAACCCGGCGACGGTGGTCATGGTGTGCCCTCTCATCCGGCTTGCTGTTCGTGGGTTCGGCGGTAGTGACGGGCGACGCGCACGCGGTTCCCGCAGACGTTGCCCGCGCACCACTGCCGGCGCCGGTTCGTGGCGAGGAACAACATCGTGCAGTCGGGGTTCGCGCAGCGGCGCAGCCGGGCGAGGCGGGCGGGATCGGCGAACAGCTCGATCGTCTCCCGCGCGATGGCCGCGAGCGCGACGTTGCCGCCGTGCTCGCTGTGCCAGCGGGTGGACGTCTCCCAGCCCTCGCGTGCCTCGAGCCGCGGGCTCGTGGGCACCGCCGCCGCGACGGCATTCACCTCCTCGAGCGACGCCGGCGCGGGCCCGCGTCCGTCGAGGTGGGCTTCCAGCAGGTCACGGATGGCTGCCCGCAGCCGGCGTGTGCGCACGACGTCGGGTGCTGCCTCGCCGGGCAGCCGCGACAGCTCCAGGCCCCACCAGGCCGCGTTGCGTTCGGGGGAGGCGAGCAGGTCGCCGTTGCCCGCCTCCGTCTCGGCCTCGAGCGTGTCGGCGAGGTCCAGTGCGACGAGCGGCTCACCACCCATGGGGAAGCCGGCCCGTTGCATGTCCTCCAGGCTGACGCTACTGCTCATTCGGCCAGTGTACCCATTAGCTAGAAGCTTGAGCAAACTTTTGACTGGGACTTGTGTCGCGGTGGCTAACTTGTATAGATTCTCGTTACTCATTAGCTGAGAGAAGGCGGACACCATGGGACTGGCATGGCAGCAAGGCCCCCTTTCGACCAGGTCGGTCGGCAAGTTCCTCACCCCGGAGCCGTTGCCCGAGCGGCTGCTCTTCGCCGAGCCGCTGCGCCGGCGGATGCGCGTGCGCTTCGGTGGCGACTGGATCGTCGACAGCGAAGACGTGGTTCTCCTGCACGAACCCGGCCACTACCCGGTGGCTTACTTCCCGAAGAGCGCCGTCGCCGACGGTGTGCTGGAGCCGGGCAACCGCGTGACGAAGCACCGCGAGCTGGGCGACACCACCTGGTACACCGTCACTTCCGGTGAGGGCCGGGCCGAGCGGGCGGCCTGGGAGTACACCGGCCTGCCGGAGTACGCCGACGTGCTGAAGGACCGCGTCGCGTTCGCGTGGCGGGCGATGGAGGCGTTCTACGAGGAGGACGACCGGATCGTCGGCCACGCCGCCGACCTGTACCACCGCAACGACATCCGGAACACCTCGCGCCACCTCGTCGTCCGCGACGGCGACCGCGTCGTCGCCGACACCCACCGCCCGGTGGTGCTGTACGAATCCGGTTTCGCGCCGCGCTGGTACGTGCCGCGCGAGGACATCGCCGCGGATGCCCTCACCCCCGTCGAGGGCCAGACGTTCTGCCCCTACAAGGGTCTCGCCAGCTACTACGACATCGGCTCCCACGCCGGCGCCGCGTGGTCGTACGAGCAGGCCTGGACCGAGGTCGAGCGCGTGTCCGGGATGGTGTCGTTCGAACCGGACAAGATCGAGGTCTACCTCGACGGTGTGCGCCAGGCGCTCGCGCCCGGCCAGACGGTGATCCCCCACGGGGTCGATCGTGGCCTCGACACCGACGAGATCAAGCGAACTGTCTGAACGTCCGACCAAGACGGTGTGGACGGACCGTGTTCGAGCCGGGGAATCCGGTGGGAATCGTGGCACAGTGGTACGTCGTCACGCCGCAGGAGGTGCAGGTATGACAGCAACGGTTCTGGCCGTGAACGTCGGCATGCCCAAGAACGTGTCCTGGCAGGGCAAGACCGTCCACACGGGAGTGTTCAAGCACCCCGTCGAGGGCCCGGCCATGGTCCGCCGGCTCAACATCGACGGCGACGGCCAGGGTGACAAAGCCGGCCACGGCGGCGAGCAACGAGCCGTGTTCGTCTACCAGCTCGACTCCTACCGGCACTGGGAGCGGCACTTCGGCCGCGCCGACCTCGAATACGGCTCCTTCGGCGAGAACTTCACCGTCGACGGCCTGCCCGACGACGAGGTCTGCATCGGCGACCGCTACCGCATCGGCGAGGCCGAGTTCGAGGTCACGCAGCCGCGGGTCACGTGCTACCGCGTCGGCATCCGGCTCGGGGAGCCGGAGCTGCCCGCGCTGCTCGTGAGCCACCACCGGCCCGGGTTCTACTTCCGGGTCATCCGCGAGGGCCACGTCGCGGCGGGCGACGCGATCGTGAAGACACGCACCGGGCCGGGCGCGCTGAGCGTGGCCGACACCGACGCGCTGCTGTACCTCCCGGGCAAGGACGAGGAGAAACTGCGGGTCGCGGCGGGGATTCCCGCGCTGAGCCCGGGGTGGCGGCAGTCGTTCGAGGAGCTGCTCGGCACCGCGGCGGCCGACGCCGCGCCGGCGTGGGAGGGGTTCCGGCCCCTGCGCGTCACGGCGGTGCGGCCCGAGAGCACCACGGTCACGTCGGTGTACTTCGCGGCCGAGGACGGCGCCGCGCTGCCCGACGCGCTGCCCGGCCAGTACCTCACCATCCGGGTCCCGGGCGCCGCCACGCCCGCGCCGGTGCGCAGCTACTCGATCTCTTCGCCGCAGGGCACCGGCGGCTACCGCATCAGCGTGAAGCGCGACGGCGTGGCCAGCACGTACCTCACGACGCACCTCGCCGAGGGTGCGGTGCTCGACGTGGCCGCACCTCGCGGCGACTTCGTCCTCGGCGACGGCGTGGACCCGGTGCTGCTGGTGTCCGCCGGGATCGGCGTCACGCCGGTGCTGGCGATGCTGCACCGGCTGGCCGCGCAGGGGAGTGCCCGCCCGGTGTGGTGGATCCACGGTGCTCGCGGTCCGGCGGAGCACCCGCTGGCCGAGGAAGCTCGGCAGCTGCTCGCCACCCTGCCCTCCGGGCGGGCAGACATCTTCTTCAGCGCCGCGACGCCCGCCGAACGCGCCTCCGCGCACGCCCACGCGGGGCGGCTCACGAAGGACGCGCTGGTGCAGCTCGGCGTCCCCACCGACGCTTCCGCCTACATCTGCGGCCCGGCGGCCTTCATGACCGACATGACCGCCGCCCTCACCTCGGCCGGCCTCGACGCGTCGCGCATCCACACCGAGCTGTTCGGCGCGCTGGACGCCATCAACCCCGGCCTGGTCGGGCAGGTCGCCCGCCCGCCGCACCCACCGGCGGGTCCGCCCGGAACCGGCCCCACCGTGACGTTCGCGCGCAGCGGCATCTCCGCGCCGTTCCCCGGCGGCACCCTGCTGGAGTTCGCCGAGGCGTGTGACGTGCCCGCGCGGTGGGCTTGCCGCACCGGTGTGTGCCACACGTGCGTGACGCCGGTGCTGTCCGGCTCCGTCGACTACTCGCCCTCGCCCCTGGAGCCACCGGCGGCCGGCCAGACCCTGGTGTGTTGCGCGACTCCGCACACCGATCTCGTCCTGGACATGTGAAAGGAACACCACCGATGAACTGGGCTCTCGAGGTCCTCACCCTGGCTGTGACCGATGTCGACAAATCGCTGAAGTTCTACACCGACCAGCTCGGCTTCTCCCTCGACGTCGACTACCACCCCAACGAGCGTTACCGCGTCGTCCAGCTGACCCCGCCCGGCTCGGCGTGCTCGATCCAGCTCGGCGTCGGCCTCACGGACGCCACCCCCGGCGCGGCGCGCACCACCTACCTCGTCGTCGCCGACCTCGCGGCCGCCCACCGCGACCTCACGGCCAGGGGCGTGGCGGTCGGCGACTTCCGCCACAAGGACAACCTCGCCGACTGGCAGGGCGACTGGGCCCCGGGCCTGCATCCCGAGCGCGTCGACTACGCGAGTGCGTTCGACTTCGCCGACCCGGACGGGAACACGTGGGTGGTGCAGGAGGTCGGGTACCGCGGCTGAGGGTGTGAGGGGAACTGTCGGACGCCGTGCGGGAAGTTACCGTGTGCGTGAGGAGGTTCTCGCACAGTGTCCGATTGTTGCCAGCCGTCGCGGTCTTCCCGAGCACCCGCGGCGCGTGAAGTCACGGCCGGACCGGCGGTCGATGCCGAAGGCCTGATCACCCTCCCCGGCGGCACGTTCCGCATGGGCACCGACGACACCGACGGCTTCCCCGACGATCGGGAGGGGCCGGTGCGTGAGGTGACCGTCGCGCCGTTCGCGATCGCGGCGACGGCGGTCACCAACGCGAGTTTCGCGGAGTTCGTCGAGGCCACCGGGCACCGCACCGAGGCCGAGGAGTTCGGCTGGACCTACGTGTTCGCGAAGTTCGTCCCGGGTCCGCTGCGCCGGACGTCGCCACGACCGGAAGAAGCGCCGTGGTGGTGCGGCGTGGCCGGGGCGTACTGGCGGGCACCCGAAGGCCCCGGCAGCAGCGTCGAAGACCGCTGGGACCACCCCGTCGTCCACGTGTCCTGGCACGACGCCCTCGCCTACTGCGCCTGGGCCGGCCGCCGGTTGCCGACCGAGGCGGAGTGGGAGTACGCGGCGCGCGGCGGGCTCGACCAGGCCCGCTTCCCGTGGGGCGACGAACTCACCCCCGGCGGCGAACACCGCTGCAACATCTGGCAAGGCCGCTTCCCCGTCCACAACACCGCAGAAGACGGCCACCTCGGCACCGCACCCGCCGACGCCTTCCCGCCCAACGGATTCGGCCTGTACAACGTGGCCGGCAACGTCTGGGAGTGGTGTGCGGACGCGTTCGATTCCGCGCACCGCGCCATGCGCGGCGGCTCCTACCTGTGCCACGAGTCCTACTGCAACCGCTACCGCGTCGCCGCCCGCACCGGCAACACCCCCGACAGCTCCAGCGGCAACACCGGCTTCCGCACTGCCGCCGACGTCTGACTCACACCAGCAGGTCCAGCACGTCGGCGGGTTCCGCGGCGAACTGCACGAGATCGGCCAACGGCAACGGCAGGAACCGGTCGTCCTCCATCCGGCGCAGCTGCAGGATCAGGCCGTCGTAGTAGCCGTCGGTGTTGAGCAGCACGATCGGCTTGTGGTGCAGCCCGTGCTTCTTCAGCTCGAGCACCTCGGTGACCTCGTCGAGCGTGCCGAGACCGCCGGCCAGCACCACCACGGCCTCGGAGCGCGACAGCAGCAGTGCCTTGCGCTCGGCCAGATCCGCCGTGATCACCATCTCGTCGGCATCTTCGCGGGCGGCGCCGCGCAGCAGCTCCACCGAGATGCCCACGAGCCGCCCACCCGACTCCCGCACCCCGTCGGCCACGACCTTCATCAGGCCGCGGTCCGATCCGCCCCACACCAGCGTGTGGCCGGCCTTGCCGACGAGCCGAGCGAACTCGCGCGCCGGTGCGGTGTAGCGCTCGTCGAGGTCGGCGGCGGAGAGGAAGACGCAGATGTTCATGAGCGGACTATAAGGTGTCGATCGTTACCAATCCGACCACAGTCACGGCCGAATGACTTCGTGGCAACGGTTACCTGCCACAAGCGGGTCGGCCTACTTCTGGTCGGATTGGTAAGTCAGCCCACGCGGTACCGGGCGACCGCTTCGGCATCCCACTCGAGGCCGTTGCCGGGTCGCTCGGGCGGCGTCGCGTGACCACCGATGATCGGCAGCGGCTCACGCAGCACCGGCGCCGCCCAGTCGACGTACTCGAGCCAGTGCGCGGTCGGCGATGCGGCCAGCAGGTGCACGCTGACCTCGGGAAACAGGTGTGACGACAGCGGAACACCCCGAGCGTCGGCCAGTGCCGCGGCGGCGCGCCAGCCGCTGACGCCGCCGATGCGGTCGAGGTCCGGCATCACCAGGTTGCTCGCGTCGGCCTCCAGCGCGGTGGCCATCGCGCGCGGCCCCTCGAAGTTCTCGCCGATCTGAACGGGCGTGCGCAGCACCGCGGTGAGCTGCGCGCCGGCCGCGTAGTCGTCGTGGCGCACCGGTTCTTCGATCCACGCCAGGCCTTCGTCATCCAGCGCCCGGCAGCGCACGAAGGCGTCCGGCAACGAGAGAGCCTGGTTGTAGTCGGACATCACCTCGACGTCGGCACCGACCGCCGCCCGCACGGCCCGCACCGCCGCCAGATCGTCCGCCGGGGCGCGCCCGAGCCGCATCTTCACGGCCCGGAAACCTTCCGCGACGAGCTCGCACGCCTCGTCCGCCGCGGCCGCGGGCTCGATCAGCCCGAGGCCGTTGCTGTTGTACGCGGGGATCGGCCGCAGCGGCGCGCCCAGCAGCCGCGCGAGAGGCAGCCCGGCCGCCAGCGCCAGTGCGTCCCAGCACGCGGTGTCCACAAGCGACAGGACCGTGGCGACGAGGCCGCGCACGCCCAGCAGCTTGAACCGGCCCTCGAGCACCGCCCGCGCGGCCGCCGGATCGGCCGCGGTCCCGGCCAGCGTCTCGTCGGCCTCCCGGACCAGCGCGGCCGTCGCGTGCCCGGCGGCTTCGAGATAGCAGAACGAGTACGCCCGCCCGGTCACGCCTTCCTCGGTGTGCAGGTCGAGCAGCAGCAACGGCGCGGCGGTGACCCGCGCGGCGCTGGTCCCGAGGGGCCGGCGCATCGGTACCAGCACCAGGGTGGCCTCGACCGACCGGATCGTGAGACCCATCAGCGGCGGCCCTCGCTGTGCACGGCCAGGATGTCGGTGATCGCGCGGTTGCACGGCGTCAACACGCCGAGCGCCTTGCCGCGCTCCACGACGTCGCCACTGAGCCACGTGACCTCGAGCCGGTTGCCGCGGTCGAGGTCGTGGTGCATCGAGGACGTCATGCCTTCGGGCACGGTGTCGGTGAACGCGAGCCGGTCGTCGGCGTAGCCGGCGGGCAGCGCGACCCCCTGGGCGCGGGCGACGTCGACCACCTCGGCCATCACGTCACGCAGGAACGCGCGCGAACGCGGGTTGGTCCGGATCGGGCCGATCGTGGTGCGCGCGGTGCTCGTGGTACCGGACAGGCCGACGAGGAACACGAACTTCTCCCAGATCGCCTGCTCGATCCGGTTGCTGATTTCCGCGTCGATGGTGCTTTCCGCACACGCGTCGTGAAACGCCCGCACCCGGGCCGACGTGGTGCCGTCGTACTCGCCGAACACCAGCTTCTGCAGCGTGCCGGTGTGGCGGATCACGCCCGGCTCGGCGATCGTCGCGGCGATGTAGCAGACGCCGCCGATCACGTGCTCGGGCCCGAGGACGCGGCGCAGGATGTCGTCCTTGACCACACCGTTCTGAAAGGAGACCACCGCGGTCTGTTCGGTCAGCAACGGTTTGATGAGCTCGGCCGACGCTTCGGTGTCCCACAGCTTCACACCGAACAACACGACGTCGGCGGGCGCGAGCCGCGTGGGGTCGTCGGTCACGTCGATCTTCGGCAGGTGCACGTCGCCGACCGGGCTCTCGACCCGCAACCCGTTGGCGCGCAACGCCTCCAAGTGCTTGCCGCGGGCGATGAAGCTCACGTCGTGGCCGCCTTGGGCCAACCGGGCCCCGAAGTAGCCGCCCACTCCGCCGGTGCCCATCACCACGACCCGCATGCGCTCTCCTTGATTGAGTACCCGTCCAAGTTAGGTGTGGTGGAGTTCTACCACGTCGAGCACATTGTCGTCGATATTCTTGAACGCTTACCCTACTATTACGTCGTGGGAAGAACACGCACTTTCGACGTCGGGGAAGCCCTTGACGTCGCCCTCGACACCTTCTGGCAGCGTGGTTACGACGCCACGTCGATCCAGGCGCTGTGCCAGGCCATGGACCTCCAGCCCGGCAGTGTGTACGCCGCGTTCGGAAACAAACGCGACCTGTTCGTTTCCGCAC
Source organism: Amycolatopsis sp. NPDC004368 (assembly GCF_053602515.1). Classification (NCBI taxonomy): domain Bacteria; kingdom Bacillati; phylum Actinomycetota; class Actinomycetes; order Pseudonocardiales; family Pseudonocardiaceae; genus Amycolatopsis; species Amycolatopsis sp. NPDC004368. The sequence continues at coordinate 79,274 of NZ_JBSGDT010000008.1, forward strand.
TGCGTGCCTACGCGGAAACGGTGTCGGCCGAGGCGATCGAACGCCTCAACACCGCCCCGAGCGGCCTGCAGGGCCTGCGCGACTACTTCGCCCACCTCGTCGACGCCATGGTGGACGGCCGCCGCCGCTGGGGCTGTCTCGTCACCAATTCGCTCGTCGAGCTCACCGATCGCGACCCCGCGCTCGCCGTGATGTTCGAACACCACCTCGCCAACCTGCGCACCAGCCTCGCCGGCGCCCTCACGCGCGCCCGCGCCGCCGGTGAGCTCCGTCCCGGCGCCGGCCCCGAGTCGGCGCCCCTGCTCGTGGCCGTCGTGCAGGGCATGAACGTGCTCGCCAAGACGAACCCCGGCCGCGCCACCCTCCAATCGATCGTGGACGGCGCCCTGGCCGGGCTGGTCGCACCGCCCCCTCGAGCGTGAGGTTTTCGACCGCGCCGAGCCAGGCCCGTTCGACCCCGTGACCGCGCCCACTCAACCGGACAGAACTGTCACATCCCACGCCGCTGTCTTGTCTCCCTTGTGCAAGCGAGGAAACGAGGAGCGAAATGCGCAGGATCCTGGTGGTCGGTGGCGGGTATGCGGGTTTCTACGCGGCCTGGGGACTCGAGAAGCGGTTGAAGCCGGCGGAGGCCGAGCTGACCGTGGTTGATCCGCGGCCGTACATGACGTACCAGCCGTTCCTCCCCGAAGTTGCGGCCGGTTCGATCGAGGCGCGCCACGCCGCGGTGTCGTTGCGGCGGCACCTGCGGCGCACGCGGGTGGTGGCCGGGGAGGTCACCGAGGTCGACCACGCCCACCGCAAGGTGGCGGTGCTCCCGGCGGAAGGGCCGGAGTTCGAGCTCGAGTACGACGAGATCGTGGTCACGGCCGGTGCGGTCACGCGCAAGTTCCCCGTGCCGGGCATCGCCGAGCAGGCGATCGGGATGAAGCACGTGGAGGAGGCCGTCGCGATCCGCGACCGGTTGCTGACCTCGTTCGACCGCGCGTCGGCGCTGGAACCGGGGCCGGCGCGGCGGAAGCTGCTCACGGTGACGTTCGTCGGCGGCGGCTTCTCCGGCGTCGAGGGCTTCGCGGAGCTGCTCTCGCTGGCGACGGCGCTGCTGAAGCCGTACCCGGAGATCAGCCGCGACGAGCTGAGCTTCCACCTCGTGGAGGCGGCGGGCCGGATCCTGCCCGAGGTCACGGACGAGCCGGGTCGCTGGGTGGTGCGCTCGCTCGAACAACGCGGCGCCCACGTGCACCTCGACACGCAGCTCAAGTCGGCCGTCGACGGGCACGTGGTGCTCTCGACCGGCGAGGAGTTCGATTCCGCGCTCATCGTGTGGACGGCCGGCAACGCCGCCAACCCCGTGGTGCACAGCCACACCGACCTGCCGATCGACGAACGCGGCCTGCTGGTCGTGCGCGCCGACCTGCGCGTGGGCACCGAGACGGACCCGGTGCCGGGCGCGTGGGGAGCGGGTGACGACGCCGCGGTACCCGACCTCGCGTCGCCGGTCCCGGGTGCGCGAACGGTGCCGAACGCACAGCACGCGGTCCGCCAGGGCAAGCTGCTCGCTCGAAATCTCACAGCACATGTTCGTGGCCGCGCACCGAAGCGGTACGTGCACCACAGCCTGGGTTCGGTCGCGACGCTGGGCATCGGCAAGGGCATCTTCCAGTACCGCCGGATCGTGATCACGGGCCTGCTCGCGTGGCTCATGCACCGCGGCTACCACGTGCTCGCGGTGCCGAGCTGGGAACGCAAGGTGCGCGTGCTGGCCATCTGGCTCACGGCGGCGTTCTTCGGCCGCGACATCGTGTCGCTCGCGTCGGTGGAGCACCCGCGCGACGCGTTCGTGTCGGGTGGCGACCCGATCAGGTGATTCGCGGCGGCTCTGTCACAGATCCGCGGCCCGTCTTGTCGAGGCTGGTGCGAAGTCCCCGGGCCGGCCGGGGACCCTCGGCGAAAGGCGCATCATGAGGATTGTCGTCATCGGCGGTACCGGTCTGATCGGCTCGCGGGTCGTGAGCCTGCTGACGGAGCACGGCCACGAAGCGGTGCCGGCGTCGCCCGGCTCCGGCGTGAACACGGTCACGGGCGAAGGTGTCAAGGAAGTACTGCAGGGCGCCGACGTGGTGGTGGACGTCTCGAACTCGCCGTCGTTCGCCGACGAGGACGTGATGGCGTTCTTCCGCGCGGCAACCACGAACCTGACCGAGGCCGGCAAGGAGGCGGGCGTAGGCCACTTCGTGGCGCTGTCGGTGATCGGCAGCGACCGGCTGCCCGGATCCGGTTACCTGCGCGCGAAGGTCGCCCAGGAGGAGCTGATCAAGGCCTCCGGCCTGCCTTACTCCATCGTGCGCGCCACGCAGTTCTTCGAGTTCGCCGGCGCGATCGCCGACGCCGGCACGGAGGACGGCGTCGTGAAGCTGCCCGACGCCGGCATCCAGCCGATCGCGGCCGCCGAGGTCTCCGCGGCCGTCGCGAAGGTCGCCGCCGGCACCCCCCTGAACGGGATGACCGAGCTCGGCGGCCCCGAGGTGTTCACCATGGCCGGCTGGGTGCGCGAGGCCCTCGCGTTCCGCAACGACCCGCGTGAGGTGACCGTCGACCCCGACGCCCGCTACTTCGGCGAGAAGCCGGGCCCGAAGGGGCTGCTGCCCGACGAGGGCGCACAGCTCGGGCAGATCAAGTTCGCGGACTGGCTCCCCGCCAACCCGCCCAGGAAGTGACTCCCGCAGCGGGTGGCCCGGGTCCCGGAGCCACCCGCGCCGCGGGCGTCGGAAGGGAATTTCGATGACAGAACAGCAGATCGCGACGTCGGTACTGGTGATCGGCACGGGCGGGTCCGGGTTGCGCGCCGCGATCGAGCTGGCCGAGCGGGGCGTCGATGTGCTCGTGGTCGGCAAGCGGGCCAAGTCCGACGCCCACACCACGCTGGCCGCCGGCGGCATCAACGCCGCACTGTCCACCATGGACCCGGCCGACAGCTGGCAGCAGCACGCCGCCGACACCATCAAGGAGAGCTACCTCCTCGCGCACCCCGACACCGTGCGGGTCGTGGCGCAGAACGCCGCGCGGGGCATCGAGGACCTCGAACGCTGGGGCATGCCGTTCGCCCGCGAGGCCGACGGCCGGATCTCCCAGCGCTTCTTCGGCGCACACACCTACCGGCGCACCGCGTTCGCGGGTGACTACACCGGACTCGAGATCCAGCGCACGCTCGTGAACCGCGCGGCGCAGCTCGACGTCCGGGTGCTCGAGAACGTCTACCTCACCCGGATCCTGGTGCGCGACAACGTGGTTTTCGGCGCCTACGGCTTCGACCTCGACACCGGCACCCGCTACCTGATCCACGCCGACGCGGTGATCCTCGCCGCCGGCGGCCACACGCGCATCTGGCGCCGCACGTCCTCGCGGCGCGATGAGAACACGGGCGACTCGTTCCGCCTCGCCGTGCTGGCCGGCGGCCGCATCCGGGACCCGGAGCTGGTGCAGTTCCACCCGTCCGGGCTGCTCGAACCGGAGAACGCGGCGGGCACGCTGGTGTCGGAAGCCGCGCGCGGCGAGGGTGGGCAGCTGCGCAACGCGCTCGGTGAACGGTTCATGGCGAACTACGACCCGGAACGGATGGAACTGTCCACTCGCGACCGCGTGGCGCTCGCCGCGTACACGGAGATCAAGGCCGGGCGCGGCACCCCGAACGGTGGCGTGTGGCTCGACGTGTCGCACCTGCCACGCGAGACGATCATGAAGCGGCTGCCGCGGGTGTACCAGACGTTGCTTGAACTGCAGATGCTCGACATCACGAAGAGCGCCATCGAGATCGCGCCCACCGCGCACTACTCGATGGGCGGTGTCTGGGTGCGTTCTTCCGACCACGGCACGGGCGTCGAAGGCTTGTACGCGATCGGCGAGGCCGCGAGCGGTCTGCACGGCGCCAACCGGCTCGGCGGCAACTCGCTGATCGAACTGCTGGTGTACGGCCGGATCGTCGGCGAGGCCGCGGCCGAATACTCCGCTTCGTTGTCCGCGCAACGTCGTTCGGCCGCCGCCGTGGCGCAGGCGCGCGGCGAGCTCGACGAGCTGCTGGCGGCCGACGGGCCCGAGAACGTGCGGGCCCTGCAGCGTGCCCTGCGCAACACCATGACCGAACACGCGGGTGTCGTCCGCGACGAGGAGGGTCTGCTCGCGGGACTGTCCGAACTGGACGAGCTCGAGGACCGGATGAAAAACGTCGGCGTCCACCCGGATCTCGCCGGGTTCCAGGACCTGGCGCACGCGTTCGACCTGAAGTCCCCGGCGCTGGCCGGCCGGGCGACGCTCGAGGCCGCCCTGGAACGCCGCGAGACGCGGGGCTGCCACAACCGGTCGGACCACCCGGCGCTCGACGAGTCGATGCGGGTGAACCTGGTGTGGTCCGGGCCCGGGCGCATCGAGCGGGAAGCGCTGCCGCCGGTGCCGGCCGAGATCGCCGCGCTGATGCGCGACGTTTCCACGGAAGGCAAGCTGGTCGAGTGAAGCCGTGGGGCGCTCCCGGCGGCCGGGTGCGCCCCACGGTTCACCGGGACGAGCACGGTGGTCTTGCCGCCTCCGTACTCGTTCTCTGTGTCACGGGCGAGGCGCACGCAGGTGCTTGCGTTCCTCGAGCTCCTCGTCGCTCACCGGGATCAGCATCGGCTGGCCCGGCGCGCAGAACATGGTGACGACGAACTGCGACTCGGCGTCGTCGAGGTTGTTGCCGTCCTGGTAGTGGATCACGTCGAAACCGGGCTCCCAGAACGATTCCCCGGCCTTCACGACCCGCTGCGGGTCACCCTCCAATTCGAACACGATCTCGCCTTTGACCACGTACCCGAACGCCGGCCCCGAATGCCGGTGCGGCGGCGCGCCGTCGCACCCGGGTGGCAGCGTGACCAGGATCGTCATCGGCACGGCACCCTCGGGCGCCGCCGGAGCCCCCTCCGCCGTCCCCACCACCTCGATCTTCGGCGGCGGCGCGGACGATTCGGGGTTGGGCAGATGGTGTGAATGGTCCATGCTCATAAGCTTCCTTCGGGCGTCGGTTGACCTTCCGCGAGCTGAGACAAGGCGGCGCCGCGATGTGTGACAGGTTTGCCGTCGGGCAGGCTCCGCGCGGGCGCCCGGAACCGTTTGCGACCTGGGACTCAGACGCACCCGTGCGTATACTGCCCTCGTGCGAAGAGCGACCTTGAAGGACGTGGCCGCGCGCGCCGGGGTCCACGTCGCGACCGCGTCGAGGGCCCTCAACGGGACCAGCCGCCACCTGGTGAACAGCGCGACGCTCGACCGGGTGCTCCGCGCCGCCGCCGACCTCGGGTACTCGGGCAACCTCAGCGCCCGCACGCTCCGCACCGCCCGGTCGATGGCGATCGGCATCCTGCTGCCGGACCTCACGAACCCGATCTTCCCGCCGATCGTCCGCGGTGCCGAGGACATCCTGCGCGAACGCGGCTACAGCACGTGGATCGCCAACACCGACGACGACCCGAAGATCACCGCCGCCTCGATCGACGCGTTCCTCGCGCGCGGCGTCGACGGTTTCATCTCCGCCGGCTCCCGCCTCCACGACGGCACCACCGAGCAGATGGCCGCCCAGGGCCACCCGCTCGTGCTGGTGAACCGCACCGTCGACCGCGGCGACATTCCCTCCGTCACGGCCGACGACGACCACGGCGTCCGGCTCGCGCTCAGCCACTTCGTGGAATCCGGCCACCGCAGGATCGTGCACCTCGCGGGGCCGCAGGACCTGTCGACCGGTGTGCACCGCAAGCGCGCCTTTGTGCAGGGGCTCGCCGATCACGGTCTCGACCGCGAACCAGAACGCGTGGCGCAGTGCGAAGCCTGGTCCCAGCGCGAGGGTCATCGTGTCCTCAGTGGACTCCTGCGTGACGGGGACGTCGACTTCACCGCCATCGTCGCCGGCAACGACCTCATCGCGCTCGGCTGCTACGACGCGTTGCGCGAACACGGCCTGACCTGCCCCCACGACGTGAGCATCATCGGCTTCAACGACACGCCTTTCATGGACCACGTGTCCCCGCCGATGACCACCATCCGCATCCCGCAGTACGACCTGGGCCGCGAAGCCGCGAAACTGCTCGTCGACATGCTCGAGGACCCCGACGGCGGGCCGCGGTCGATCGTGTTGCCGGTGGAGCTGGTCAACCGCCGGTCCACGGCACCGCTGCGCGCTCGGCAGGCGCCGGCCGGCCGCCGAGAGGCCTAGGCTCGGTCCGAGGCGATGCGCTCCACGCGGGCGGCGCCGGTCGCCACGGACCTGTGGCTCGGCAAGGGTGGCGTCGCGGAAACGGTGGGTGGCGCGGTGGGGGCGGTTCACCCGGCCCGAGGAGGTGGCGGACCTCGTCACGTTCCTGGCGAGCGACCGGGCCGGAAACCTCACGGGCACCGACGTCGTGGTCGACGGCGGGATGACGCAGACGATGTAGGACGCCCCCGCTGACCTGGGGTAACATCGCGCGGATGACGCCCGAGGAGCACCTGCGGGCGGCCGATCCGATACTCGGCCGGGTGGTGGACGAGGTCGTCGGCCGGCCGCCGGTGGCCGACCCGGACGTGCCGGAGGACCACTACGGCGTGCTCGTGCGCGCGATCGTCAGCCAGAACATCTCGATCCACGCGTCGCGCGCGATCTTCCGCAAACTGAAGGACCGCTTCGGCGGCCACGTGCCGACGCCGGAGGAACTGCTGGCCGACGATCCCGAGGAGCTGCGTCCGGCAGCGGGGTTGTCGCGCGCGAAGACGGTGTCGCTGCGCTCGCTCGCCGAGTGCGTCCTGTCGGGTGAGCTCGATCTCGACGCGCTGGACGCGCTGCCCGACGAGGACGTGATCGCGCAGCTCGACGTGGTCAAGGGCATCGGCGTGTGGACCGCCCAGATGTTCCTGATGTTTCACCTCCACCGTCCCGACGTGCTGCCGGTCGGTGACCTCGAGCTGCGCCGCACCGTCGCGCAGGTCTACGGCTTGCCCGAGCGCCCGACGCCAGCCGAGCTCACGCGGCTGGCCGAGCGGTGGCGCCCCTACCGGACGCTGGCGTGCCGGTACCTGTGGCAACTGGCCGAGCAGGCACCGCGGTTGTGATCACCGATCCGACCAAAGAAGGCCGACCCCCACGCAGCACGTAACCGTTGCCACGAAGCCATTCGGCCGTGACTGTGGTCGGATCGGTAACGATCGGCACAGTAAGCTGGTGCCACAGGACTTTCGCGCAAAGGAGGAACCCGTGGAGGGTGTCGACCCCACCGTGGCGCCGAGTGGCACCGGCTGCGCCGACTGCGAAGCGGCGAGCCCGCAGGGCTGGTGGTTCCACTTGCGCCGCTGCGCGCAGTGCGGCCACATCGGCTGCTGCGACTCGTCGCCGAACCAGCACGCGACCGCGCACGCCGCGGCGTCCGGGCACCGCCTGGTCCGCAGCTTCGAACCGGGCGAGGAGTGGTTCTGGGACTACGTCGAGGAAGTGATGTACGAACGCGGCCCCGAGCTGGCCGCCCCGGCGCACCGCCCGCTCGACCAGGCCGCGCCCGGGCCGGCCGACCGGCTGCCGGCCGACTGGGCCCAGAAGCTCCACTAGCGGGCTCCGAGCCGCTCGGCCGTGTCGTGCGGCCGGGCGGCCAGTACCTTCGACGCCATGACCAGCTCACGTCCGACTCCCGCCGAGGTGGCGGGTGCGTTGTTCGAATTCTCCCTTCGGCCATCACAGGTGGCGGCGGCCGAAGCGGTCGCGGCGGGGCGGGACACGTTGGCGGTGCTGCCCACCGGCAGCGGGAAAAGTGCCATCTACCAGGTCGCGGGCCTTGCCCGCGGTGGGCTGACGCTGGTCATCTCGCCGCTCATCGCCCTGCAGCGCGACCAGCTGCGGTCGATCGAGGGCCGGGCGTTCGGCGACCGCACGATCCGCGCCGCGTTGCTCAACTCGAGCCAGAAGGTGCACGAGCGGCGCGAGACGTTGGCCCGGCTGGAGAAGGGCGAGCTCGACTTCGTCTACCTCGGGCCCGAGCAGCTCACCAACGCCGAGACGCGCGCGGCCATCGGCAACGTGACGTTGTTCGTGGTGGACGAAGCACATCTGGTGAGCGAATGGGGACAGGAGTTCCGGCCCGAGTACCTGCGCCTCGGCGATGCGATCGAGGAGTTCGGCCGGCCGCCCATCCTCGCGCTCACGGCCACGGCGTCGCCGCCGGTGCAGGCCGACATCACGCGGCGGCTGGGGATGCGCGACCCGCAGGTGGTGGTGGCCGATTTCGACCGGCCCAACATCGCGCTGTCGATGCGGCCGACGCAGCCCAGCAAGCCCGAGTCACGCGCCGTCGACGACCGGTGCGTGGACGTGCTCATCCAGCACGAGACCCCGGCGCTGGTCTACGCGCTGACCCACGCCCGGTGCGAGTCGCTGGCCGAACGGCTGCGGCTCGATGCGTTCCGGTCGGCGCCCTACCACGGCGGGATGACGGCGGCCGCCCGCGCGCAGGTGCAGGACGATTTCTTCGCGGGGAAGCTGGACGTCGTCGTGGCCACGAGCGCGTTCGGCATGGGCATCGACAAGTCCGACATCCGCACGGTCGTGCACGCGGGGGTGCCCGCGAGCATCGACGACTACTACCAGGAGATCGGGCGCGCCGGCCGCGACGGGGAGCCCGCCGTGGCGGTGCTGGTGCACGATCCGCGCACCATCCGGATCCCGCGCCTGCTGGCCGCCCGCACGCACCTGGGCGAGGACACCGTGCACGCGGTCGTCGACGCGATCGAGAACGCGCCGGGGCACACCACGTTCACGGACCTGACCACCGCGGCGGGAGTGCCTGTGCACTCGGTCGAGCGGGTGGTCAACGAGCTCGCCGAGCTGGGGTTCGTGGGCGTCACGGGCTCGGGCCACCACCGTGTGGTGGAATGCGAACAGGAACTCACCCCGCCGGCCGAGCTCGCCGACCAGTTGGTGGACCTCGATCGGCGCCGGCAGGCCGTGCTGACGAGCCGCCTCGAAGCCGCGCGGGGGTACGCCGAGAGCACGCGTTGCCGTCGTGCGGAACTTCTCGCCTATTTCGGTGAGACCTACACACCGCCCTGTCAAAACTGCGACAACGACCGAGCGTCGGGCACCAGCGAACGTTCGCGCGCCAGCGTCACCGGCGGCGCCCCCGTCCACCACCGCCTGTGGGGCGACGGCCAGCTGCTGAGCCGCGACGACCACGAGCTGCTGGTGTACTTCCCGAGCGTCGGCTACAAGCACCTCACGGCGTCGTCGATCTCGTCCGGGATCCTTGAGCCGCGCTGAACAAGGCGCGGCGGGCTCACCTGGTAGTTTCCCCGCGCGGGCGCGAGACTAAGGGCGCCCCGAGAGAGGAGCCGTTCGTGGACGACGACATCGAGGACAACGCCGACACCGGCGTGCTCGACCCCGAAGACACCCTCGAGGACGGCGACCCGTACGACGAGGGTTACTCGCCGCCGGAGCGGCCGTACGAGGTCGACGAGTTCGGCACCACGCCCGAGGAGGAACGCGAGGGCGAGAGCTGGGAGGGCCGCCTGTCCCGCGAGCTGCCCGACGTCCGGCCCGACGAGGGCGACGACCTGGGCGACACCGAGGACACCGACGGCGAGCTCCTGGACGAAGAACTCGGCGACTTCCGCGCGGGCCGCCTCGTCGCCGCCAACGAGGGCACCGGCGAGGACACCGACGACGAGCTGTACGCCACCGACATCGGCATCGACGGCGGCGCGGCTTCGGCGGAGGAAGCGGCCATCCACGTGGTCGACGATCCCGAGGACTACTGAGCGCCTCGGCTTGACCAGGGGGTGGCGCGGGGTTTCTCTGCGCCACCCTTGGGGGTTTGCCGCGGTTCGCCGCGGTCTCTGGATCGCGGGCCGGCAGGCGTTCCCCGCCGCCGACGGCGGGGGATCTCACGCCCTGCGGGCGATCTCCTGCAGCCACCCGGTGACCTTCGCGCAAATCGTGGCCTCGCCGCCGCGGGTGTGTTCGACCAGCTTGTCCTGGGACCACAGCATGGCGGCGATGACTCCGTGGCGGACGGGCGTCAGACCGATCTGCCAGGAGCCGTGGTGCCATTCGGCGGTGCTCCACTGGCCGGTCGTGGCGCTGCGCTCGACCGTCCAGGCGGGGCCGGCCGCCAGTTCTGCCACCGTTTTCGGCGCGCGCCACTGCCCCACGGTGTTGTTGTCGGTGCTCATCGGGAATCCTCGGGGTCGCACGGGAACAGGGCGTGTCGCGAGAGCGGCGGTGCGGCCGCGAGAACGGGATGTCAGCGCACGGTGGCAACCCTTTCGTTCAACTCCCGTTCACTTTACCGGCCGGTGAGGTGAGTCTGCGCCACCTTGCGGAAAGCCGTGACCAGACGGCCGCGATCGTCGGCGCGGGTGGCGAGCACGACGTGCGCCGGTTCGACGTCCTCCAGTACCACCGAAGTGAGGTCCGGGCGCAGGAACCGCACGTCGTGACCGGCGGAGATGACCACGGCCTGCCCGGCGGCGACGACCTCGAACTTGTCCTCCAGCGCGTCGATCACGGGCCCGTCGGGGATCGGCCGGCCGTCGGGTCGCGGCTCGACGCGCCAGTACGCGCTCCACGCCGGATCGGAGTCGCGCATACGAGGCAGTGGCTCGTCGGCGATGTCGTTGATGCTCACCGACTCCTTGCCCGCCAGCCGGTGATCGAGGGGGAGAATGACCACCCGCGGTTGGTCGTAGAGCACCGTGACGTGCAGGCCGTCGGTCGGAAACGGCAGCCGGCTCACCACGGCGTCGAGGCGGTGCTCCAGCAGCGAGGCCGGTACGTCGTCGAAGGCCACGTGCAGCGTCTGCACCTCGGCGTCCGGGAAGCGGTGGCGCATCTCGCGCACGGCCGGCGTGACGATGAGCCCGCCCGCGTACCCGACGGCCAGCCGGCTGGGCTGCGCGGCCGCCCGCGTCCGGCCGATTGCCTGCGCCGCCGTCCGCAGCAACGCCTTGGCCTGCGGCAGGAACACCTCGCCGGCCTCCGTGAGCCGGCTGCCCTGCGGGGTGCGATCCAGCAGCCGCGCGCCGAGCTGCTGCTCGAGCCGGCGGATCTGGCGGCTCAGCGAAGGCTGCGTCACGTGCAGGGCCTCGGCCGCGCGGCCGAAGTGCCGGTGCTCCGCGACGACCGTGAAGCAGTGCACCAGCCGGAGGTCGAGATCGACGGACTGTTCGGGCATGTCGACAATCCTAGCTGCGGTGATGCGCGAAACGTATTGCGCGATACGAAGGTTTCATTGGCGAGGGTGCGGGATCCGGCGGCAGGCTGAAAGAACCAGAACATCCCTTGTTGGAGGATCACCATCATGCGTGTGTTTGTCACCGGTGCGACCGGATTCGTCGGCGCCGCGGTCGTGCGCGAGCTGCTCGAATTCGGCCACCAAGTGTCGGGTCTCGCACGCTCGGACGCTTCCGCCGCCAAGCTCGCGGCCCTCGGCGCCGACGTCCACCGCGGCAGCCTCGAAGACCTCGACAGCCTCCGCGCCGGCGCCGCCACGGCCGACGGCGTGATCCACACCGCGTTCATCCACGACTTCAGCGACTTCGCCCGCTCGGTCGGCGCCGACCGCCTCGCGGTCGAGACCCTCGGCGAAGCCCTGGCCGGCACCGGCCGTCCCTTCGTGATCACCTCGGGCACCCCGGGCGCGCCAGGAGCCGTCGCGACGGAAGACACCGTGCCCGAGGCCGGTTCGCTCGCCGCCGGGCGCATCGCCACCGAAGACGTCGTGGTGGCGCTGGCACCACGGCGGGTCCGCGGCTCCGTCGTGCGCCTGCCGCGTTCGGTCCACAGCGCCGAAGACCGGCACGGCTTCGTCCCACTGCTCATCGAAACCGCCCGCAAACACGGCGTCTCGGCCTACCCCGGTGACGGCGCGAACGCCTGGCCCGCCGTCCACGGCCTCGACGCCGCGCGGCTCTACCGCCTGGCCCTGGAACACGCGCCGGCCGGCACCCGCCTGCACGCCGTCGGCGACGAGGGCATCCCCGTGCGCGAGATCGCCGAACGCATCGGCAAGAACCTCGGCCTGCCGATCGAGTCGATCCCCGTCGAGCGGGCCGCCGAGCACTTCGGCTGGCTGGGGCCGATCTTCGCCGCGGACATGCCGGCGTCGAGCGCCCGCACCCAGGACCTGATGGACTGGCGGCCGGCCCACCCCGGCCTGCTGTCCGATTTGGACGCCGGCCACTACTTCGCCCGCTGATGGCCGCGTCCCCCGCCGGTCCGCTCGGTGTGTGCCTGCCGGTCACCTTCACCAGCACCCCCTCGGCGGACGACCAACGCACCGCCGCCCGCAGACTGGAGAGCGCCGGGTTCGGCGCGGTGTGGACCAACGAGGTCATCGGCAAAGACGCGCTCGCGCAACTCGCCGTGCTCCTGGGCGCGACCGAGACGTTGGCGTTCGGCACCTGCGTCGCCAACATCTGGGCCCGGCCACCCCAGACCGCCCACGCCGCGGCGGCCTTCCTGGCGCAGGCGTTCCCCGGCCGGTTCACTCTCGGCCTCGGGGTCGGTTACCCGCAGCAGGCGTCGAGTGTGGACCGTCCCTTCGGGACTCCGCTGGCCACCATGAGGTCCTATCTGGACGGAATGGCGGCGGAAACCCGGCCGCCCGCACCGGACGTGCCGTACCCGGTCATCCTGGGTGCCAACGGCCCCAAGATGCTCGCCCTCGGCGCCGAGCGGGCAGACGGTGCCCTGCCCGCCGGCCTGCCGCCCGAGCACACGGCGTTCGCTCGCCGGGTGCTCGGCCCGGACAAGCTGCTCGTCGTCGCCCAGCCCATCGCCGACTCGCTCGAGACGGCCCGCCACACCGTCTCGACCTGGCTCGACCGCGCGGCGTTCCGCACGATCCTCACGGCCCTCGGCCATCCCACGGAACCCACCGACGACCTGGTGCGCGCTCTGGTTCCCTTCGCCGGCCCGGACGCCGTCGCCGCCGCCGTCCAATCCCACCTCGACGCCGGAGCCGACCACGTCACCCTGCTGCTTCCGGTGGGTACGGAGTGCGGCCCGGGGATCGACCAGCTGGTGTCGCTGGCCCCGGCACTGCGGTGATCACAACGACGGGCGCGGAGCTCACAGCCGGTCGAAGATCGTCTTCGCGAGAGTGGCGTAACCGTCGGGGTGGTCGACGTCAACTGGCATTCCCGACGACACGATCGCGATGCGCATCTGCCGGTGGCTGAGTTTGGTGACCACGAGGTCGGTGCCGTCGCTGTTGTTCGCTGCGTCGATGCAGTAGTACGCGTTGTCACCGAGGTAATGCGGCTTGGCGCTGCACGATTTCGCCGAGACCTCGAGTGATGCCTTCACCGACGTCTCCCCTGTCGCGAAGACGTAGAGGTACGCCGAGGCCGTCGAGTGGCTGCTGGTGAAAAGGAAGTCGCACGTGTACGAGGTGATGCCGTTGCTGTGGTCCGGCGGCTCTTCCTTCGTGACCAAATCCTGGTTCACGTCGAACGTCCGCTGGTACTCGGCGATGTCCAGGAACGGACACGCGGAACTCAGCTTCGCGGGGGACGCCGCCGGCACGAACGTCGAGGCGGTCGACGGCGGGGCACTGGCCCCCGTATTCGCGTGGGCACCGACCGGTTCACGCAGCGTGCCGGCAGTGACAACGGGTTCTGTCGCCGCGGGGACCGAGCACCCCGCGGCAGCCGCCACCACGAAGGCGGCGGCGATGAGTCTTCCGGGCCAGTGCAAGTTCTGATTCCTCACAGCCGGTCCGAGAGGGTTTTCGCGATGGCGGCGTAGGCCTCCGGATGCGTGAAATCGGGCGGCGGCCCCGCGGTCACTGCCGCGAACCGCGGCTGACCGTGCGAGACCTTGGTGACCACCAGGTACGTGTTCTTGAGCGTGTCCGCGTTTTCTGTGCAGTAGAAAGCGTTGCCGCTGAGGTACTTCGGCTTGTCGGCGCAGCCCTGGACCGCGCTCGTGAGCCAAGTCTTCGCGGACGTCCCCGCGGGCGACGCGGCAACCTCCAGCTGGCCGGACTTCGTCTGGTGGCTGCTGGCGAAGAGGAAGGTGCACGTGTACCAGGAGGTGCCGTCGCTGTGGCCCGGTGGTTCTTCCCTCGTGGCCAATTCCTGGGGTACGACGAACGCCTGCTTGTACTCGTCGAGGTCCAAGAACGGACACGCCGCACTCAACTTCGCCGGTGATGCCGCCGGCACGAACGTCGATGCCGTCGTCGGCGGGGCACTGGTCTCCGTTGCCGCCTCCGCCGTGACCGGTTCGCGCACCGTGATCGCGGCCGCAGCGGGTTCCGTCGCCGCGGGGACCGAGCACCCCGCGGCAGCCGCCACCACGAAGGCGGCGGCGATGAGTCTTCCGGGCAAGAGCATGCCCCGCATCCTGCCCGACATTCCGCTGGATCCCGGTCTCGGAAACTCACTCGTGATCATCCGAATCACCCGTTTTATGCAATCTTGTCGCGAAATGTGCACGCCGGGGTGATCCAGGCCTCGCGTCGGGAGGCCTGGATCACCCGCGTGGTCAGGCCTTCGGCTTCGTCAGCCCACAACCCGCCAGCGAAAGGTCCACCGTCGACCCGGCCGTGAGGCAAGCGGGGATCCCGGCGGTCTGCTGACCGTAGGCACGTCCCATGTGGACGGTCACCACCCCGCGGTCGTCGACCTCGCAAGGGTTGCTCGCGGTGCACACCCCGCCGAGATCGTTCGACGTGTTGTGGATGCCCACCACCTGGCCCGTGTGCGGGTCGAGCACGGGGGAGCCTGAGTCACCGCTGCTGGGGAGGCAGGCCTCGTTGTACTGGATCGCGTGCTGCTGGGTGTAGCCGCCTTCGCGGAGCTCCGGGATGATGTTCGCCACGGCGCACGACCAGGCCTTGCGGTGCGTGCCCGAGAGCACGTCGATCTGGTCGGCCTGCTGGGGTTCGTGCGTGGCGAGTTCGAAGACCTTCGCACCGGCGACCGCGAGCTGGGCGTACGTCTTGTCGACCTGGTACAGGGCGATGTCGGTGCCGGTCATGGTGGCGTACAGGAGTTTGGTGGTGTGCAGGCTCGTCTTCACCGTGCCCGCGGCGGTCAGCACCGCGACGTCGCGGGCCTCCGCGCGGTCGGTCACCGCGGAGCCGACGGCGGGGTGGTCGCCGGCGATGCAGTGGCCGTTGGTGAGCAGCAGGCCCGGGTCGTCCGGGCGGGCGCCGGCCTTGCGGACCAGCGAACCGGCGCACGAGCCGAGGTTCACCGCGCCCTCCAGGGTCGGGTGGCGTTCGGTGATCGTCTCGCGGACCCAGTCGGCGTAGGCGGGCACGTTGGTGTAGATGCCCGGCGAGGGGCCGTCGCCACCGCTGACGACGCCGGCCAGCGTCCACCGGCCGCCTTCCTTCACGAGCGCCGGGCCGCCGGAGTCCATGTTGGTCGGCGCGATCTTGCCGTCGAGGGCGCCGATGCACAGGTCGCTGAGCGAAACCGGGCACGTCGACGACGGCTGCACCGTCGTGTCGGCCTCGCGCAGGTGGTCGGGGTAACACTGCGGCGCGGCCTGGTCACACGTCACTCCCCAGCCCATGATGCGCGCGCCGGTGCCCGGCGCCGGGACCTGGGAAGCGATTTTGATCGGCGTGGCCTTCGAAGGTCGGGCCAGCTTCAGCAGTGCGATGTCCTTGCCGAAGATGTTCGGCAGGATGCCGTTCGAACGGCGCACGAACTTCTCGACCGGGATCACCTCGCCACCCGACGAGGCGCTCACCGAACCCAGCCGCACCGACCAGTCGTGCGGGTACCCGACCTGGGTCTCGAGATCGTTGCGCGCGCAGTGCGACGCCGTCACCACCCACTGCGGCGCCACCAGCGTCACCCCGCACACGTGCCCGTCTGGCCGGGGCGAATCGGCCGGCCGGTTGAGCGACCCGGTGAACGGATACGCACGCGGCGCTGGGGCCCCGCCGACAATCGCTGTTGCCGGAGCAACACCCAACGCCGTCACGGACAACGCGGCCACCACCACGGCCGCCACACTTCGGAGTTTCAACGGGATCCCTCTCGCTCGAGGACTACGGAACCCCGCCCAGGGTGCTCACTCTGTGTGCGTGGACCGCGATCGGACCATCACAACCCTGTGACAACGCGGTCACCGACGCGTCGATGTCGGGCAACGGCAGGCTCGCGAAGAACCCGAACCGTCCGGGGTGGTTTCCCCTAGCCGGACGGCTTCTTCGTTCACCAGTCGGGCGAGTTCCGCGGCGCGGACGTCGTCTCCGAAGTGGACACCGGGGGTGGAGATGGACAGCATCGACGTCCGCACGCCGAGCCGGTCCATCGTGGACAGTGCGAGGTCCTCGCTCCACTCGGGAATGGCCTTGATGCCATCGGGCCGGGTGATCCCGGCGGCGATCAGGGCCTCGCGTTAGAACTCGGGCACGTAGTGGGCGTGCAGGTCCACGTGCGCGGCGGTCATGGTGGGTCCTTCCGTGGTCAGCGAGCGGGCAGGTCGAGCTCCAGGTCGGTCGGCAGCCAGGCGTGGCCGTCGCCGTCGCGCTTGAGGTGACACGCCACCCTCGTCCTCTCCGACACCGACCTCGACGTCGCGGCCGACCAGATCGCGTTCGCCGCCTTCGCCAACTCGGGCCAGGTCTGCATGGTGACCGACCGCGTCCTCGTCGCGGCCCCGCTGTTCGACGCACTGACCGAACGGCTTGTCGCACGGGCCGCGGCCCTGCCGGTGGGCGACCCGCGGCACGACGACGTCGCCGTGGGACCCCTCATCACCGACGCTTCCGCGGCCCGCTTCGCCGACCTGATCTCCGACGCATCAGCGCACGGCGCCCGTGTCCTCACCAGCGGCACGGCCGACGGCCGCTCCGCGAAACCGACCGTGCTGACCGGTGTTTCCCCGAGTTGCCGGCTGTCTGCCGAGGAAGCCTTCGCGGCGGTCGTCAGCATCGAGGCCCACCCCGATGACGCGGCCCTCGTCGCGGCCGCCACCGACAGCGCTTGTGGCCTCACCGCTTCCGTCGTGGCCGGCGACCCGTCCCGTGCGTGGGATTTCGCCCGCCGGCTCCGCTGCGGCGCGGTGCACGTGAACGCACCTTCCGTGGGCGACGAGCCCCACGTCCCCTTCGGCGGGCTGGCGGCCTCGGGCTACGGCCGGCTCGGCGGCGCGGAGTCCGTGCAGACGTTCACGGAGCAGCCCACGTTCTCCCTGCACGGCACCAGCGTCCTCCCAGCCGTGACCCGCTCATGGTGAACCTCAAGATCGCGTACGACGAGGTGGCGAACGCCGCCTACGTGTACTTCGCCGACCCGGCGACCGAGCCGCGGTCCGTGCACACCTACCCGTGTGACCCCGTCGAGGTGAGCGGCACGATCAACCTCGACTTCCTGGCCGACGGCCGCGTTCTGGGCATCGAGGTGCTGGGCGCTCGCAGCAAGTTGCCGTCGTTCCTGCTCGACGCCGCCGAAGGGGTCGAGCACCCACCGCGGCCGGCGCGGACCGAGAGCTCCCGTGCGGCTCGGCCGGTGCGCGCGACGACGGAATCACTCAACGGTAGCGAGATCAAGCTGATCGAGGTCGACGCCGTGACCGCGGGTGAGCGGGCCGTCTCGTTCCCCGCGCCGACCTGGCACGAGGACGCGTTCGTCCTTGTCGTGTCCCTGCCCCGTGACCACCCGTTCGCCGGCGCGACCGTGACCGTGCACCCGCATCGCGACGCCGTGCCCGCGGCTTTCCTGACGTGGGCGATGGGAGTCGCCGAACGCCGGCTGACCGGGAAGGGCGCTTCGTGCACACCGGCCTAGCCGAATACACCCGGCGGCGGTCATCACTTGGTGTGGTTGTGGTCGGGCAAGCGCGGTCAGCGTTCACCCGTGATCATCTTTGTGACTACCATCTCACTGGATGCGAGAACGCGACCGTGCTGAGCGGTCGGTCTCGCCGTGCACTGTCCGCCGGCTTGTTGTCCGCGCTGGTCAGGCTGGTGCTGGTGCCACTCGGTCGACCTTGCCGCGCGCGTCGATTCACTTGAACGGGTCCACCCTCTAGTCTGGACACGTTCAAGAAAGCATGGTCTGATGCCCTCGTGCCGGCCGACTGATGAGCCTCGCCGGCACCGACACCGACTGTCCACCACCCGCAAGGAGACATAGTGCCTTTCGAAGAGAACACCAAACCGCTGACGACGGCGGCGGGTGCGCCGGTCGTGGACAACCAGAACAGCGTCACCGCCGGCCCCCGCGGCCCGGTGCTGCTGCAGGACCTGTGGCTCATCGAAAAGCTCGCGCACTTCGACCGCGAGGTGATCCCGGAGCGGCGCATGCACGCCAAGGGATCCGGCGCTTGGGGCACTTTCCGGGTCACACACGACATTTCGCGGTACACGAAGGCCGCGATCTTCGCCGAGGTCGGCAACGAGTGCGAGATGTTCGCACGGTTCTCGAGCGTCGCGGGTGAGCGTGGCGCGGCCGACGCCGAGCGCGACATCCGTGGTTTCGCGCTGCGGTTCTACACCGAAGAGGGCAACTGGGACGTCGTCGGCAACAACACCCCGGTGTTCTTCCACCGCGACCCGCTGAAGTTTCCCGACCTCAACCGCGCGGTGAAGCGCGACCCGCGCACCAATCTGCGGGACCCGGAGAACAACTGGGGTTACTGGACGAACCTGCCTGAGTCCCTGCACCAGGTCACGATCGTCATGTCCGACCGCGGCATCCCCAAGTCCTACCGGCACATGCACGGTTTCGGCTCACACACCTACAGCTTCATCAACGCCGCCGGCGAGCGGAACTGGGTCAAGTTCCACTTCCGCACCCAGCAGGGCATCGAGAACCTGACCGACGAGGAGGCGGGCGCCGTCATCGCGGCGGACCGCGAGTCGAACCAGCGCGACCTCTTCGACGCCATCGAGCGCGGCGACTTCCCGAAGTGGAAGCTGTTCGTGCAGATCATGCCGGAGGCCGACGCCGCGACGTACCGGTTCCACCCGTTCGACCTCACGAAGGTGTGGAGCAAGAAGGACTACCCGCTGATCGAGGTCGGCGAGTTCGAGCTGAACCGCAACCCGGACAACTACTTCGCCGACGTCGAGCAGGCCGCCTTCACCCCGGCGAACCTGATCCCCGGCATCTCGTTCAGCCCGGACAAGATGCTGCAGGGCCGCCTGTTCTCCTACGGTGACGCCGCGCGTTACCGCGTGGGCGTGAACCACCACCAGATCCCGGTCAACTACCCCCGCGGTGCGAAGGTGGTCAACACTTACCACCGCGACGGTGCCATGCGCGTCGACGGCAACCAGGGCGGCGTGCCCGGCGTCGAGCCGAACAACTTCGGACGCTGGCAGGAACAGCCTTCCTACGCCGACCCGGCGCAGGCCATCGGCTCGACCGCGGACCACTTCGACTTCCGCGAAGACGACCACGACTACTTCACCCAGCCAGGTAACCTCTTCCGCCTGCTGTCGGCTGAGGAGCAGCAGCGCCTGTTCGAGAACACCGCTCGCGCGATCAAGGGTGCGCGCAAGGAAACCGTTCAGCGCCACATCGCCAACTGCGCCCAGGCCGACCCGGCTTACGGTGAAGGTGTTCAGAAGGCCTGCGAGGCACTGGGCGCTCTGTAGTCCTTTGTGGTGAGTCCCTTTGCAGTCTGCCCCGCCGCGAACAATGCGGCGGGGCAGACTGTTTCGCGTTCCCGTTCGGCGGCGCGAGCCCTCGGTGTGGTGCCCTCGAGCGTCAGAGGGTCTGGCCGAACATCTTCGCGGCTTCGCGCGCGCTCGGGGTTCCGGCGTCCAGGTCCGCGCCGGCCTTTTTCAGGGCCGCCACGATCTCCGTCTCGCCCTTGAACAGGGCGCCCGCGATCGGGGATTGGTTGCGGGCGTTGCAGATGTCGGGGTCGGCGCCGTGGTCGAGCAAGTAGGTCACCGTGTCGGTGCGGCCGTGGTAGGCGGCGAGCATCAGGAGCGAGTTGCCGGACTCGTCGAGTGAGTTCACGTCCAGGCCGTGGTCGATGAAGTCCGCGAGTTCTTCGGTGTTGCCTTCGCGGGCCAGGTCCGCCATGACGGTGCGGGCTCGGCTCTGGAGATCCTCGGGGGAGGGCTGCGGGTTTTCGCTCGCGGGCATGCCCGAATTTTACCAGCGCGTGGTCGAATTCGGACGGTTGTCGCTGCCCTGCGCGGGGCCGCGCGACGCCGTGGTGGGGCGGTCGCGCGGCCCGCGGCCGGGGTCAGCGCAGCGGTTCGAGCGCCTTCGCCAGCGGCTCCAGCACCGCGGGGGTGTGGGGTGGCGGCAGGTAGACGATCGCGAGGTCGAGGCCGGCCTCGCCGAGGCCTTCGGCCTGCTTGGCGACCGAGGCGTAGTCCAGGTCGGGCCCGAGGCGCACGTGCGAGGAGAGCGTGATCTCCTTCGGGTCGCGGCCGATGTCGGCGCAGTGGCGGTGCAGGACCGAGACCTTGTGGGCGAACTCCTCGGGCGTGCCGCCGGTGAAGTTCCAGTGGTGGGCGTACTTCGCGGCGGTGCGCAGCGTGCGCTTTTCACCACTGCCGCCGATGCAGATGGGCGGGTGGGGCTTCTGCACGCCCTTCGGCTCGTTGCGGGCGTCGGTGAGCTCGTAGTGCGTGCCCTTGAACGTGGTGGTTTCCTGCGTCAGCAGGCTGAGGAGCACTTCACACCCTTCCTCGAAGCGGTCACTGCGCTCCTTGATGGTGCCGAGCTCCATGCCGTACGCGCCGGACTCCTCTTCGTTCCACCCGGCGCCGATGCCGATCTCCAGCCGGCCACCGGAGACGATGTCGAGCGTCGCGGCCATGTTCGCGAGCAGGGCGGGGTGCCGGTAGTGCATGCCGCTGACGAGCGTGCCCAGCCGCAGCCGCTTGGTGGCCTGCGCGAGCGCGGTCAGTGTGACCCAGCCCTCCATGCAGGGGCCGGTCGAATCGGAGAAAATGGGATAGAAGTGGTCGAAAGTCCAGCCGGACTCGAACAGCTCGATCTCGTCGGCCGCCTGCCAGACCGCGAGCATGTCCTGCCAGACGGTGTTCTGCGGGGAAGTCTTGATGGCGAATCGCATGCCCGTGAGCGTAAACCTGGAGTTACCCCAGCTGCCAACACCGGTGATCAGGGCCCATTGTCCGTCCAATGTAGACGTTCGGTCGGGTGGAAAATTCCAGGTCGGCAACGAGGACTTGAATTTTCAAGTCATGCGGTAGGCTGGCACGCATGACGCCCCGGCAGGCCGCTCCGCGCTGGCTGGACTCGGAAGAGCTGCAGACGTGGCGCTCGTTCACCTACCTGCTGCACCTGCTGCCGACCGCGCTGGAGAAACAGCTGCGCGACGACGCCCAGCTCGGCTACGTCGAGTACTACGTGCTGGCGGCGCTGTCGGAAGCACCCGACCGGCGCATGCGCCTGAGCGAGCTGGCGATCCTGACCAACGCGGAGCTGTCGCGCCTGTCGCACCTCATCAGCCGGCTGGAGAAGCGCGGGTTCCTGCACCGCGAGCCCGACCCCGCGGACGGCCGCTACACCCGTGCCGTGATGACCGACGCCGGCTACGCGCACGTGCTCGAATCCGCTCCCGGCCACGTCGCGCGCGTGCGCGAGCTGGTGTACGACGTGTTGTCCGACGATGAGCTGCGCACCCTTCGCGCGGTCGCGGACAAGATCACCCGGCGCATCGAAGCCGGTGACGGAGGGTCCGCACCGCGGGGAACGGCACGCGACCGTGGCGCGTGACCTGCGCCTCGACCGTTTGAGATCGGCGTGGACGTGATCGCGCTCGGCGAGCACCACCGGCCCGAGTACTCGATCACCACCCTGGAGACGGTGCTGGCCGGCATCGCCACCCGCACGTCGCGGATCCACCTGTCCTCGGGTGTCACCGTGCTCGGTTCCGACGTTCCGGTGCGGGTCTTCCCACGTTCGCGGGTTCGGGCGCGCCGGAGCTCACCGGGGAAGTCCTCGCACCCGGCGCCATCGCCACGACGCAGGCCGAGGCGGCTTCGGCCGACATCGTGGTCCTGGCCCTGCCGCTGGGCAAGTACCGCACCATCCGCGCGGCGCAGCTCGACGGCAAACTCGTGATCGACGCCATGAACTACTGGTGGGAGGTCGACGGGCGTCGCGCCGACCTGGAAGTGTCCACGAGTGAGACGGTGCAACGGTTCCTGCCCGGCGCGCGCGTCGTGAAGGCCTTCAACCACATGGGTTACCACGACCTGGAGGACGAGGCCCGCCCCGCCGGCACGCGCGGCCGCAAGGCCATCGCCGTCGCGGGCGACGACCCCGCGGACGTCAAGGCCGTGTCCACTGTGGTCGACGCACTCGGCTTCGATCCACTGGCGGCTGGTGGTCTGGCCGACGGCGTGCGGCTCGAGCCGGGTGCGGAGACGTTCGGGGCCGATGTGGACATTGCGGAGCTGAGGACGATGCTGGAGCGGTTTCCGGAGTCGGAACGGGGGTCGGATGCTCAGCGGCCGCGAACCGCGGTAGGGCTCACCGTTCGCGGCCGGTGACGGCGTTGCCGGCGGTGTGCGACAGCCGGATGGCGGCGACGAAGGGGATCACCAGCAGCACGGCCAGCAGGACGAGCGCCACGCGGAACGGGCCGGGCGCGTCGGTGGTGAACAGGCCGCCGGCGCGGATGAGGAGGGCGCCGATGGCCACCCCGAGGCCGGCGCCGAGTTCCTGGAGGGTGGACAGCAGGGTGTTGGCGTGGTTCATGAGGGGCGCGTCGACGTCGGCGAAGGCGACGCTGTTGTAAGCCGTGAAGCCGGTGGAACGGGCGATGCCGCTGACGAGCAGGAGGGTGAGCAGCTCCGGCAGCGGGGTGTCTGCCCGCACGAAGGCCAGGCCGACGAGGCACGCGGCGCCGACGACGATCGACGCGAGCAGCACCGTGCGGATGCCGAAGGCGCGCATGAGGGGTGTGGTGGCGGGTTTGATGCCGACGTTGCCGACGAACAGCGCGATCACGACCAGGCCGGCGCGCGCGGCGGTCCAGCCGAAGCCGAGCTGGAAGAACAGGGGCAGGACGAAGGGGATGGCGGTGATCACACCGCGGTAGATCGAGCCCGTGGCCGCGGTGATGCGGTAGGTCGCGACGCGCAGGATCCGCAGGTCGAGCAGGGGATTGGGGGCGCGCAGCAGGTGGCGGATCGCCCAGCCGAGACCGACGGCTGCCACCGCCAGGGCCACGGCGGTCACCGGACCGAAGCCCGAACCGAGGCCTTCGAGCGCGACGACGAGCGCGGCCGTGCCCACGGCGACCCAGGCGAACCCGGCGCGGTCGAACGGCGCGGGCTTCTCCGCGCGCAGATCGGGCACGATCGCCCACGCCACGACGAGCGCCGCGAGGCCCAGCGGCAGGTTGATCACGAAGATCCACCGCCACGACGCGTACTGCGCCAGCAACCCCCCGACGACCGGCGCCACCACCGGTGCGAGCAACGCCGGCCACGTCAGGTAGGCGACCGCGCGCACCAGGTCCTTCTTCGGCGTGCCACGGAGCACCACGAGCCGGCCGACGGGCACCATCATCGCTCCGCCGATGCCTTGCACCACACGGGCTGTTGTCAGCAGCACAAGGTTGGGTGCGAAAGCGCAGGCCAGTGACGACAACGTGAACAGGACGAGTGCGGTCGCGAACACCCGGCGCGCGCCGAAGCGGTCGGTGAGCCAGCCGCTGATCGGGATGAGGACGCCGAGGGTGAGGACGTAGGCCGTGATGGTGACGTTCACGTCCACCGAGCTCACCCCGAGGTCCGCCGCCATCGCCGGCGCCGCGGGCGCGATGATCGTCGCGTCGACGATCTCCATGAAGAGAGTGGCGGCCACGAGCAGCGCCAACCCCCGCCGAAACCCCATGACGACGGACCTTACTGGCCTGATCGCGCCGGTTGGGGGCTCGCGATGGGGATCACACGGCCGTGGTGGGGTGTGGGAGTGCGGGCTCGGCCGGTTGCCGTAGTCGGCCGCGTCGCGACAGCCGGTGCCGCGGCCACACCGGACGGCGGAGTCAGCTGTGGCAATCGGCCGTGCCGGGCGGCGGTCACCACGGCTTACGACCGAGCCTCCTCGAACCTCAGACCAGCGAAGCGAGAGCCTTCGCCAACCTCTGGTTGCGGTCCTTGCGCGCCAGCAGTGCCGTGTCCAGGTCGACCGGACGGAAGTGGGTTCTGGTGCCCGGCGCGGCGCGGGCCACGAGGTCCATGTCGGCGCTGATGACGGTGGCGACCATGGCGTAGCCGCCGCCCGAGACGGCGTCGCGGTGCAGGACGATGGGTTGGGTGCCGCCGGGGATCTGGATGGAGCCGACGGCGTAGCCCGCGTCCACGATGTTGGAGGGGTCGGAGCCGGCGCCGAAGGGCTGGACGCGGTCGCGCCATTCGACGCCCGGGCCGTCGTAGCGCAGGCCCGCGCGGTCGGCGACCGGCGTCAGGGTCCATTCCTCCTCGACGAGGTTCGCGAGGCCGCGTTCGGTGAGGCGGTGGTCGTAGAGGCCGAGCAGGACGCGAACATCCTGGTGCGGGGAAAACACCGGGCGGTGTTCGGGATCCACCACCGAGCCGGCCGGTTCCTCCGAAGCGGGAACACCGATCGGCACCACGTCCCCCGCCTCGAGTTTGCGGCCCTGGAAGCCGCCGAGGGCACCCAGGACGTAGGTCGAGCGGCTGCCCAGCACGGCCGGCACGTCGATCCCGCCGGCGAACGCCAGGTAGTAGCGGGAGCCGCCCTGTATGTAGCCGAAGGAGAGCTCGTCGCCCGCAGCCAGGGACAGACGGGTCCACTGTGGACGATCGACGCCGTTGACCTGCACCGGAACCGGAGCGCCGGTGACCGCGACGGACACCGGCGCCAGCGCGCGCAGCACCGGGCCCAGGTAAGTGCATTCGAGCAGGGCTTCGCCGGAGACGTTGCCCACCAGCGCGTTCGCCAGCTCGGCCGAGTACTGGTCCAGCGCCCCGCCCTGGGGGATGCCGAGGTCGTAGTACCCGATCCGCCCGCGGTCCTGCACCGTGGTCGCCAACCCGGGCTTGCCGATCTCGATCGCGCGCTCACTCGCCACGGAGCACCTCCAGCAGGGTGGCGTTGTAGGCCTCGGGGTCGGCCACGGCCCGTTCGGTGTCGAACTCGACCGGCACGATCCGGTAGCGGAACGTGCCCGAGGAGACCTCCGCCGAGATCCGGTGGTACTCCTCTTCCGACACCGGGGTGAACTTCACGATGTCACCGGGTCGGAAGAACACCAGGGACTCCGCGAAATCCGGCAGCTTCCGCGCCGGGTCGAAAATCGGCGCCGCCGCGATGCCGAACATCTGGTAGCCACCGGCCCCGCGCACGGAGTAGATGCAGGCGAAACACCCGCCGTGCCCCACGGTCAGCTTCGGGGTGTCCGTGCGGGGACTCAGGTACTTCGGCACTTCCAGCTGCTGCGAACGTTCGACCAGCTGGAACAGGAACGGCAACCCGGCGACGAACCCCACCATCGACACGATCCACGGCTGCGTGTGGTGGCGGTGGATGAACTCCGCGGCGTCGGACAGGCCGTTGATCCGCGCCGCGTAGTCGAGGTCGGTGCCGCTGGGGTCCTGGTGGTAACCCTCGCGGAACCGGGCCCCGACCTCGCGCGTGTACGGATCGTCGTACCACACCGGCACTTCCACGATCCGGGTCGACAACACGGTTTTGGTTTCTTCCCGGGTTCGCACTTCCAGCTCGCGCACCGTGCGCTCCAGCTCCGCCGGCGCCAGCACGTCCGGGTCGAAGCGGATGAGCAGCGACGCGTTGGCCGGGCAGATGTCCACGATCCCGTCGAGCGCCGCGGCGGCGAGGCCGCGGGCGATGCCCATGGCCCGCAGGTTGCCCGGCAGGCTCATCTCCTCGGAGATCTCCACGAACAGGAACTCGTCGCCGCCCCAGGTGTAGCGGGCCGTGGCGGGCAGGGTCTGCGGTGCGCTCACGCCGTCTCCTTCAGCAGTCCGGGAGTCGTCTCGATGAACTTCGTGTGGTGCTCCACCGCGGCGAGCTCGGGCCGCGCGAACAGGTCCAGCTGCAGCCCGACGGTCGTCGCGATGCCGGTGATCCCGACACCCCGCAGCGCTTCCGCCATTCGTCCGATCGCGACAGTCCGATCAGGACCGTGCACGATCAGCTTCGCGATCATCGAGTCGTAGTACGGCGCCACCGCGTCTCCCGCGGCCACCCCGCTGTCCACGCGCACGCCGGGCCCCGTTGGCCACGTCAACGCCGAGATCGTGCCGGGACTGGGCAGAAAACCCCGATCCGGGTCCTCGGCGTTGATCCGCGACTCGAACGCGTGCCCGGAAAACGTCACGTCCTCCTGCGCCAGCCCCAACGGCTCACCCCGCGCGATCCGCAGCTGCTGCTCGACGAGATCGATCCCCGTCACCAGCTCCGTCACGGGGTGCTCCACCTGCAGCCGCGTGTTCATCTCGATGAACGCCGCCTCTTCGCGCACCGGGTCGTACAGGAACTCCACCGTGCCCACCCCGCGGTAGGCGCAGGCCCGGGCGAGATCGACCGACGAGCCGCGGATCCGGTCCCGCACCGCGTCGGGCAGCGAGGGCGCCGGCGCCTCCTCCAGCACCTTCTGCGACCGCCGCTGCATCGAACAGTCGCGGTCGCCCAGGTGGATCACGCGCTCGCCGTCGCCGAGCACCTGCACCTCGACGTGGCGGGCGCGTTCGACGAAACGCTCCAGGTACATCGTGTCGTCGCCGAAGCTCGCCCGCGCCTCCGAACGCGTGACGTCGAGCGCGGCGAGGAAGTCCGCGGGACCGGTGACGAGCCGGATGCCCCGCCCGCCACCGCCGGCGGAAGCCTTGAGCACCAACGGAAAACCGACCGCCCGCGCCACCGCGAGCGGGTCGCCCGCCACGTCCAACGGACCGTCCGACCCGGCGAGCACCGGCACCCCGGCCGCCCGCGCCGCTTCGCGCGCCGCCACTTTGTCGCCCATCAGCCGGATCGCGGACGGATCCGGCCCGACCCACGTCAGCCCGGCGTCGAGCACGAGTTGCGCGAACTCGGCGTTCTCCGAGAGGAAACCGAAGCCCGGGTGCACGGCGTCGGCGCCGGTGTCCAGCGCCGCCTGCACGACGGCGGGACCGTTGAGGTAGCTGTCCCGCGCGGGCGGCGGCCCGATGACCACGGCCTCACCCGCGGTCCGCGCCGCGAGCGAATCGCGGTCGGCCTCGCTGCACACGACGACGGTGGCCAGGTCCAGGGCGTGCGCGGTGCGCAGGATCCGCACGGCGATCTCACCCCGGTTGGCGATGAGCAGTTTCCGCACTAGTCCTCCACCACGACGAGGACTTCGCCCGGGGTGACGGTGCCTCCGTCCGCGACGTTGATCGACACGACCGTGCCCGCGGACTCCGCGCGGATCTCGGTGAACTGCTTCATCACCTCGACGATGCCGACGGCGGCACCGGCCTCGATGCGGTCGCCGGGCTGCACGAAGGGTTCCTTGTCGGGCCCGGGCCGGGTGTAGAAGATGCCCGGGAGCGGGGAGAGGATGTCGGACACGGACCTGCCTTCCTCAGCGTTGACGGTCGAGCACGGCACGGACGGCCGCGGCCACTTCGGGGGAGTTGGGAGCGTCGGAGTGCACGCAGACGCTGTCGAACCGCAGGTCGAGCTCGGTGCCGTCGGCGGCGAGCACCGGTTTGCCCTCCGCCGCCCGGGCGACCCGGTCGGCCGCCGCCGCGGGATCGGTGCGCGCGGGGCGGCGCAGGATGATCAGATTCCCTTCGCCGTCGTAGTCGAGGTCGACGTAGAGCTCGGCCACGAAGTCCACGCCGAGCTCGGCGCACACCGTTTCGTGTGCGCTGCCGGGGATGCCGAAGAACGGCACCCCGTACTGCTTGGCCACGCGCGCCGCGCCGGTCATGAGCGCCGGGTCGCCGGCGAGCATCCCGTAGAGGGCGCCGTGGGGTTTGACGTGGTTGAGTGGTGCGCCGTGTTTGCCGAGGAACGCGGTGAGGGCGCCGACCTGGTAGAGCATGATCGTCTCGACCTCTTCGGCGGTCAGGACCATGCGCCGCCGACCGAAGCCGGTGAGGTCGGGCAGGCCGGGGTGTGCGCCGATGCGCACGTCGTGTGCGACCGCGGCCGCGACGGTGGCGTCCATGACGTCCGGGTCGCCCGCGTGGAAGCCGCAGGCCAGGTTGATCACGTCGACGAGATCGAGCAGCGCTTCGTCGTTGCCGAAGCTGTGCAGGCCGAGTCCTTCGCCCATGTCGGAATTCAGGGTCGCGGTCATGGTTGGTCACCCTAGGCATCGAGTGGCGCCCGGCACATTGGTCAGAGTGACCCAAACGTCTGCCCGCGGTTGTGCGAAGTGCTTTAAGCTCGACGCGTGCGTGTCGCCGACCTGCTCGAAGACCCCGTGCTCGAGGGGGACGTGATCGAGGACCGCCGGCGTCGCATCGAGGTCAGCGTCGCCGGGCCGCCCGGGGCGCTGGAGCGGCCGATCACGTGGTGCGCGCCGACCGAGTCGATCGACCCGTCGCCGTTCCTCACCCCGGGCGCGGTGATGCTGACGTCCGGGATGGCGCTCAACGTGACCGACGTCCGGATCTGGGACGCGTACGTGGAACGGCTCGCCGACGTCCCCATCGCCGCGCTCGCCTTCGGCCTCGGGCTCGCGCACGCGACGCTGCCCGAAGGCCTGGTGGTGGCGTGCCGCAACCACGGCGTGCCGCTGCTGGTCGTGCCGGACGACATGCCGTTCGTGCTGGTCCAGCGCGACGTGCAGGACCGCCTTTCCGCCGAACGCTACGAAGCCCTGCGCCGCGGCTCCGAGCTCGCCGACGACTGCACGCGCATCGCCGCCGACCAGGGCACGATGCAGGACGTGCTGCACCGGATCAGCGAGGCCGCGGGCGCCCGGGTGTCCATTCAGGACTCGACGGGCGCGACGCTGCTGTCGGCCGGCGACCAGGGCGGGTTCGCCACTCGCACCGAGTTCACCCTGCCCGGCAACAACCGCGACCGCTTCCGGCTCGTGGTCGAGGAGACCGTGGCCCAGCCCGCGATCCGCACGTTGCTCGCACCGGTGGCCGCCGTCGTGTCCATGCAGCTGAGCACCACGCTCGGCTCGGCCGGCGTCGCGCACTCGCGCAACGCCGGGCGGCTCACCGAGGCGGTCTACGGCAACGACGCCGTGCCCACCGCCGAGCTCATCGCCCTGGCCCGCGACGCCGAACTGGAGCCCTACCAGCGCACCGGCGTCGTCGTGCTGCAGGCCGAGGCCGGGATGTCCACGACCTACCTGCGCACGGTGTCGTGGCGGGCCCGCGTGGTCCTCGCCGGCGAGTTCTCGGCCATGCGGTTCGTCGAGGAGCCGGACCTGTCGACCATCCTGCTGCAGAGCGAGGCCCTCGACCCCGGCCACCTCGTCACGGCGACGCGCGACGCCCTCGGGCCCGCGCGATCGGTGTCGGCGGTCGTCGCCACGGCTGAGAACGCGGCGGAACTGGGCCTGGTCCTGCGGATGTGCCGCCGCGCGCTGGGTGAGCCGGGGGTGCACGCGGCGCCGAGCCTGGACTTCGACGCGGTGATCGACACCCTGCGTCACCCCGGGGCGATCAGCCTGGCCCAGCGCCTCGTCGCGCCCCTGTCCCGCTCCGAGGACCGCACGCTGCTGACCACCCTCGAGTGCTACCTCCGCCACAGCGGCGCGACGCCCGCGATCTGCGCGGAGCTGTTCATCCACCGCAACACCCTCGCCTACCGCCTCAAGCGCATCCGCGAGCTTCTCGCGCTCGACCTGCAGGACGGCCGCGTCCGCGCCACACTGCTCATGGCGCTGCGGCTGGCCTGACCCGCACGTCCGGTTTGGGCTGGGTGCACAGTCCGCGGTGTGATGAGGGGGCAATGTGCTCGGGCGGACGATTCCCCGAATGTTCACCTCGGATGCTTGAAGTGGCTCCGTTCGGGGTATGAAGACGCTGATCGAGCCTGAGTTGCCGAAGGAGCCCTGACCGCTGGTGGACTTTCCTGCGCCCTCGAGCCGGATGCGGCGATGACGGCCCTGCCGCTGAGCGGCGCCGGAGCTGAGCTGCACCAGGTGCGGCGCTGGACGCGTGAGCACCTGGCCGACGTCGCGCCCGATGTGCTGATGGACGTGGTGCAGGTGGTCGACGAGCTGGCCGCCAACGCCGTCGCCCACGGCGGGCCGCCGCGCTGCGTACGGCTGCTGCGGTTGCCGGGGCTGGTGCGGGTGGAGGTCGACGACAGCACACCTGAGCGCGCGACGCCCCGGCCGCCGGACGACCACGGCGGCCGTGGCCTGCACCTCATCGCGGCCGTGTGCGCCGCGTGGGGCCAGCAGGTGACCGAGACCGGGAAGACGGTGTGGGCCGAACTCACGGTGGGTACGGATCGGTGACGGCGCACAGTCCACTGTGAACGGTCGCCGCTGATCCTCATGGCAGGGGCGCCATTGTTCAACCGGGGCTCAAGTGTTCCGGAGCTATCGTGGGTTCATGGCAGGTGACGCGGATCTCGCCCGGCTCGGATTTCTCCTGTCCGACCGCAACCGCGCGGCGATGCTGTTGCTGCTGCTCGACGGGCGGCCTCAGCCGGTCTCGGCGCTGATGGCCGAGGTCGGCATCTCGGCGTCACTCGCGAGCACGCACCTGCGCAAGCTCAAGGACGGCGGCCTGGTCGTCGTGGAGGTGTCCGGCCGGCAGCGGCTTTACCGCCTCGCGAGCCCCGTCGCCGACGCGATCGAAGGCCTGTTGCTGCTCGCGCCACCGGGACCCGCGAAGTCGTTGCGGGAGGTCACCCGTGGCCGCAAGCTGCGTGAGGCCAGGGTGTGTTACGACCACCTCGCCGGCGGTGTGGGCGTCGCGATCAACGATGCCTTCCTGGGCAAGGGATTTCTGGTCGAGGACCGCGATTCCTACCGCGTCTCCGCCGAAGGGCGCGCGGAGCTGGCAGCGCGCGGGATCGACGTCGACCGGCTGAGCGGGCGGCCCCGGCCGTTGGCCCGGCCGTGCATGGACTGGAGCGAACGCCGCTACCACCTCGCCGGCAGCCTCGGTGCCGCGGTGAAGAGCCGGTTGCTCGACCTGGGCTGGATCGACCTGATCGAGGCGAGCCGGGCCGTCGACCTCACCGACGCGGGCCGCCGGGAGCTGCACGCGTGGCTCGGGGTCGGTCCGGGTGAACGGGTTCACCGGAGAACGGAGTGAGATGTTCGAGGTCAGCGAGGTGACGGTGGTCGCCGTCGACGTCTTCGGGACCACTGTGGACTGGCGCCGCGGTGTGCTCGAGGGCCTGCGCGCCCACCACGAGAACGACTTCGACTGCGCCGCGCTCGTGGATGCCTGGCGTGAGCGCTACCTGCCCGCGGTCGAGCGGATCAACAGCGGTGCTCGCGAGTGGGCGAACCTCGACGCCGTGCACCGTGAGGCGCTGGACGCCTGCCTCGCGGACCTCGGCGTCGCCGAGAAGGTCTCCGACGAGGCCCGTGACCGCATGGTCCGCGCCTGGCACGCGCTGCCGCCGTGGCCCGACGCCGCCGAGGGGCTGGCCGAGCTGCGTCGTGACTTCGTGGTGGTGGCGTTGTCCAACGGCGGGTTCGCCCAGCTCACGAACGTGGTGAAGGGTGCCGGCCTCGGCTTCGACGCGATCCTGTCGGCCGAGAACGTCGGCGCGTACAAGCCGGACCGCCGGGCGTACGTCAACGCCGCGAAGCTGCTGGACGTGCAGCCGGGCAACGTCCTGATGGTCGCCGCCCACACGTGGGACATCCACGGTGCCCGTGACGCCGGGTTCCGCACCGCGTTTGTCGAACGGCCGGGGGAGAAGGGGCCCGACCGCGCGGCCGATGCCGCCGAGACCACGGACAGCGACCTCGGGGCGGCGAGTTTCACCGACCTCGCGGCCCGGTTGCGGGCGGCCCGGCACGGTCGTTAAATTTCACTATGCGGAAGATAGATTGCACTTTGTGGAAGTTTTTGGCCGTCAAGCCTTGTGACGCCGTGGGCTGAGGGTTAGCGTTGGCGGGGCCACGACTTGTGTCGCAGTCCTGTTCCAGCCCTCGACCTGATGGAGGTGGCGACGGTGCCGAAGCACTTGCACGCTGGCTTCGTCAGGGCCGTGGGCGCTGAGGCCGTGGTGCGGGTCTGCGCGAAGCACGGGGGTGTCGTTCGTCGCGCGTGGTACCGGCAGCGGGTTGTCCGGCGGTGCACTGCCGGTGGCCGACGGTGTGGTGATCGCGTTGCGGCGCCTGCCTTCCGCCGTGGAGATCGACGTGGTGAACCGGCGCGCGGTCGTCGTGCCCGGGGTGACCAATGTGGACATCAGCCGGGCGGCGGTGCCGTACGGGCGGTACTTCGCGCCGGACCCGTCGTCGCAGCAGGTGTGCCCGATCGGCGGCAACGTCGCGGAGAACTCCGACGGCCCGCAAGCGGAGGTCGACGAGCGGTTCGAGCAGGTCACAGCCCTGTGTGAGCGGTTCGGGACCACGAAGCTGCGCGTCCCGCCCCGAGCCAGCTTCTGGACGCGTCGATCCGCGGCGTCGATCCACTCGTGACGCTTTCCTGAGCGTCGGTTTCCCAAGGAGTTTCCACATGAGCACGGTGGGTTTCATCGGGCTGGGCATCATGGGCCTGCCGATGGCCGAGAACCTGGTCAAGGCGGGGTTCGACGTCGTCGGTCACAACCGCGGTCCGCGGCGGGTCGAGGCACTGGTCGCCGCGGGTGGCCGTGGCGCGGCGAGCGTCGCGGAAGCGGTGCGGGGTGCCGATTTCGTGATCACGATGGTGCCGGATTCCCCGGATGTCGTTGCCGTGGCGATGGGCGAGGGAGGGGTGTTCGACAACGCACACGCGGGACAACTGTTCATCGACATGAGCACGATCGAGCCGGCGACGGCCCGTGCGGTCGCCGAAGCCGGCGCGAAAGCCGGGGTCCGGGTGCTCGACGCACCCGTGTCCGGCGGGGAGTCCGGTGCCGTCGAAGCCGCACTGTCCATCATGGTCGGTGGTGCGGTGGAGGATTTCGCCGAGGCGAAGCCGGTGTTCGATGCTGTCGGCCGGACCGTCGTGCACGTGGGGCCCCACGGGGCGGGCCAGACGGTGAAGGCCGCCAACCAGCTGATGGTCGCCGGGCACCTCCAGCTGCTCGCGGAGGCGCTCGTGCTCGCCGAAGCGTCCGATGTGGATCCGGCGGTCGCCGTCGAGGTGCTCGGCGGCGGGCTGGCCGGGTCGACCGTGCTGGAGCGCAAGTCCGCCGGCATGCTCAAACGCGACTTCACCCCCGGTTTCCGCCTGTCCTTGCACCACAAGGACATGGGCATCGTCGCGGCGGCCGCACGCGAAGCCGGGGTGGCGATCCCCCTCGGCAGCGCGGTCGCCCAGCTGATCGCCGCCCTCGTCGCCCGCGGCGACGGCGGCCTCGACCACTCCGGTCTGTTCAAGCTCACCGAAGAGCTGGCCGGCCGGACCCACTAGCTGTTCCTCAGTCAGGAGTGGAACCATGCCCAGGATGACCGCGGCCGACGCCGCAGTTGCCGTGCTGCGCCGCGAAGGCATCACGCAGGCGTTCGGATTGCCAGGAGCCGCCATCAACCCGTTCTACGCCGCGCTTCGCCGCGACGGGAACATCGCCCACACGCTCGCCCGCCACGTCGAGGGCGCCTCGCACATGGCCGAGGGGTACACGCGCACCCAGCCGGGCAACATCGGTGTCTGCATCGGCACATCAGGCCCCGCGGGTACCGACATGATCACCGGGCTGTACTCGGCGAGTGCGGATTCCATCCCCATCCTGTGCATCACCGGACAAGCGCCGGTGGCGAAGCTGCACAAGGAAGACTTCCAGGCCGTCGACATCGCCGCCATCGCGGCGCCGGTCACCAAGTGGGCCGTGACGGTGATGGAACCCGCACAGGTCCCGGGCACGATCCAGAAGGCCTTCTGGCTCATGCGCACCGGCCGCCCCGGCCCCGTGCTCGTCGACCTGCCGATCGACGTGCAGCAGGCCGAGATCGAGTTCGACATCGACTCCTACGAGCCCCTGCCCGTCGCCAAGCCGGCCGCGACCCGCGGCCAGGTCGACCGGGCGCTGGACCTGCTGGCGGCGGCCGAGCGGCCGGTGATCGTGGCCGGCGGCGGGATCATCAACGCCGACGCGGCCGACCTGCTGGTCGAATTCGCCGAGCTGACCGGTGTGCCGGTGATCCCGACCCTCATGGGCTGGGGCACGATCCCCGACGACCACCCCCTGATGGCCGGCATGGCGGGCATCCAGACGAGCCACCGCGGTGCCAACGCCACCATGCTCGAAGCCGACTTCGTGCTGGGCATCGGCAACCGCTGGGCCAACCGGCACACCGGTGACCTCGACGTCTACCGCGGTGAGCGCACCTTCGTCCACGTCGACATCGAACCGACCCAGATCGGCCGCGTGTTCGCGCCGCACTACGGCATCGTGTCCGACGCGAAAGCCGCGCTCGAACAGTTCGTCGCCGCCGTGCGAGAGCGCAAGGCCGCCGGGTCGCTGGCCGACCGTTCGGCGTGGGCCGAGGACTGCGCGCGGCGGAAGTCCACGATGCAGCGCAAGACCCACTTCGACGAGGTGCCGATCAAGCCCCAGCGCGTGTACGAGGAGATGAACCGGGTGTTCGGCCCGGACACCCGCTACGTCTCGGCCATCGGGCTCTCGCAGATCGCCGCGGCGCAGTTCCTGCACGTGTACCGGCCGCGGCACTGGATCAACTGCGGCCAGGCCGGCCCGCTCGGGTGGACGGTGCCGGCGGCGCTCGGGGTGGCCAGCGCCGACCCCGACACCGAGGTCGTGGCAATCAGCGGCGACTACGACTTCCAGTTCATGATCGAGGAGCTGGCCGTCGGTGCGCAGTTCAACCGGCCGTATGTCCACGTGCTGGTGAACAACTCCTACCTCGGGCTGATCCGGCAGGCGCAGCGGGCGTTCGACATGGACTACCACGTGCAGCTCGGCTTCGAGAACGTCAACTCGCCCGAGACGGCCGGCTACGGCGTGGACCACGTGAAGGTGGCCGAAGGCCTGGGCTGCAAGGCGATCCGCGTGCACCGGCCCGAGGACCTGCACGCGGGGTTCGAGAAGGCCCGGCAGCTGGCGGCGGAGTACCGCGTGCCGGTGATCGTGGAGGTCATCCTCGAGCGCGTCACGAACATCTCGATGGGGGCCGACCTCGCGGGCGTGAACGAGTTCGAGCCGCTGGCCGAGACCGAGGAGGACGCACCGACCGCGCTCGCGCGCCGATGAGTCCGAAGTGGAGTGACCCGGCTCCGTAAGGAATCGGAAACTACTCGTTCCCGCCAGCCGCCGGTTAGCCTGGTTCCGATCAGCAGGCTCGAGGTGGGGAACGTCGATGGCGAATCGTTGGGTGGCCGGCCTCGTGGTCGCGGCCGGGCTCACGGCTTGTTCGGCCGAGGAGCCCGCCACGGCCCCGGGACCGCGCGCGGTCTACGTCACCAACTGGGCGTCCGACACCATCGCCGAGTTCGGGCTCGACGCCGACGGTTCCTTGAAGACTCCGGCGATTTCGCTGTCCGTGGGCACTGGCGCCACGCACCCGCAGGCGTCGATCCGTTCGCACGACGGAAAATGGCTCTACGTCGGCAACTGGGGCACCCGTGACGTCACTCCCTTCCGGATCGAACCCGACGGCCACCTGACCGCGTTCCCCGCGGAGCACGGGCCGGCGCCGGAACCCGTGACACCGTCGGGCATCGCGCTGAGCCCGGACGGCAAGAACCTCTACACGGCCAACTTCGGCAATGGCGGCGACGGAACCGTTTCGCACTACCGCGTTTCCACCGACGGGCTGCCGCACGGTGTCGCCACGGTGCCCGCTCACGGCCGTGGCACCACCGCGCTCGCGGTGTCATCCGACGGCCGCACGGTGCTCACGGCCAACAGCGCTTCCGGCGACGTCTCGGCGTTCTCCGTCGCCGCCGACGGCAGCCTCACCTGGGTGACGACCGTGGCGACGGGCAAGGGCGCGTTCTTCGCGGCCATCACGCCGGACAGCGCTCACGCGCTCGTCACGAACTCACTGGCCGACAGCGTCAGTTTTCTCCGGCTGGGCCCGGATTCCCGGCCCACGCTGGTCAGCACGACGCCCAACCCGGCCGACGAACCCCGTGGCATCGTCCTCACCGGCCGGGGCGACCGCGCATACGTCGCCAATTTCGCGAACGGCACCGGGCCCGGCCACATCACCACGTTCACGGTGACCCCCACCGGGCTCCGCTCGGCCGGTCCGGCTGTCGCGACCGGTGGCAACGGCGCCGAGGGCATCGCGCTTTCACCCGACGGCCGGACCCTCTACAACGCCAACTTCAACACGAACGGCGAGGGCAGCGTCACCAGCTACCCCTTGGCACCCGACGGTTCGATCGGCACCCCGCGGCCGCCGGTGCTCACGGGTGGCCGTCAGCCCGACCTGACGAGCATCACCCTGCCGGTGAGCTGACCGCGGCGGCCCCGGTTGCCGCTGCCGGGGCCGCCGCCGGTCTTCAGGGACTCACAGCACGCCGGCGCGGAGCGCGAACGCCACCGCTTGCGTGCGGTTGCGCAGGTTGAACCGGCCGATGATCGACGCCAGGTCCTTCTTCACCGTGCTTTCCGAGTAGGCCAGGACCTTGGCGATTTCCCTCGTCTCGACACCTTCGGCGAGCATGCGGAGGATCTCGACCTCCCGAGTGGACAGTCCGGGGCCCGTGTAACCCAGTGGCTCCAGAACGTCTCTCTGCAGCCCACGGACCTGCGCGACGAGGCTGCCGAGCAACCGCGGTGACAGCACGGCCGAACCGTTGGCACTCGCGAGCACGGCGTCGGCGAGGTCGGCGCCGGTGGTCGTCGCGCGGTCGAGCACGGCGGCGACACCGTGGCTCACCAGCGAGAGCAGGGAATGCTCGCGGACGTCGGTGGTCAGCAGCACGATCGGTGCGGACAGGACCGCCGCCGCCTGCACCCGGCGCATCGTGGCGGGGGAGAAGCGCTCGTCGATGACGACGGTGACGTCGGGGCGGTCGCTCTGGGCCGGGCGCGGTCCTTCGGCGCCCAAAAGTTTCCGGATGGCTTCGGTCGTGAGCGGGTCGGGTCCGAGGACCGTGACGGCGACCTCGGTGAGCGACCGGCTCGGCCTCGTCGCGCCTGGCGAGCAGGACGGCACGGCGAATCCTCCCTCCGGTGGTGTTTTTCTTCCCCCGAAGATACTGAGCGAACAGGCGGTGAACGGGGTTCGCAAGGGTTCGGTCACATTCGAGATTCGGTGGCGGCGCGCAGACGGGACGAATGAGTCTGTTGTTGTGGTGGATTCACACACCACAACACCCCGGCTCTCACGGGACGTGCAGCGTGAGCGCGCCGTATATCGTCGGTTCCGCGCGGGGGATGAATTCGGATCAGGAATCATTATCATTCGCTGGAGGAATGGACCGGGCCGCTGCTGTCCGGTGGCGACGGTGACGTTTCGGGGACGACGCGGGAAAGGAGCCAGGCATGGCCGCACCGGCCCGGTTCGGTTCCCGGCAGGCAGGCTTCGCCGGCATCTGCCTGGGGTATTTCGCGATCATCCTCGACGGCAGCGTGCTCAACATCGCCGTGCCGGCGCTGCGCCACGACCTGAACACGTCCCTGGCCTCGGTCCAGTGGGTGATCAACGCGTACACCCTGTGCCTCGCCGCGCTCCTGCTCACGGCGGGGGCGCTGGGCGACCGCTGGGGCCTGCGCCGGTGTTTCCTCTGGGGCACCGCGATCTTCACCGCCGCCTCGCTGGCCTGCTCGCTCGCGCCGTCGGTGCACGTGCTCATCGCGGCCCGCGTCGTGCAGGGGGTGGGCGCGGCGGCGCTGTTGCCGGCGACGTTGGCGTTGATCCGCACCCTGTTCACCGACGACGGCGAGCGCGCCCGGGCCACGACCGTCTGGGTGTCGACCGGTGCGATCGCCACCGCGGTGGGGCCGATGGTGGGCGGGCTGCTCATCGACGCGTTCGGCTGGCGCAGCATCTTCCTGATCAACCTGCCGATCGGTGTCGCCGCGATCCTGCTGGCCAGGGCCGGGATCACGGAGGCGCCGCGGCACCGGCGCGAGGTCGACCACGCCGGTCAGCTCACGGCCGTGGCCGCGCTCGGGCTGGTCACCGCCGGGGTGATCGTGAGCGGTAGCGCCGGCTGGACGGATCCGCTCAGCGCCGGCCTGCTGGCCGGGGGCGTGGTGGCTGCCATCGCGTTCTGGGTCGTCGAGCACCGGGTCGCTTCGCCGATGCTGCCGCCGGAGTTCTTCTCGGTGCGGGTGCGCTCGGTCGCGGTGGCGAGCGCGGCGTTCATGGGGTTCCTGTTCTACGGCACGTTGTTCGTGATGTCGCTTTATTTCCAGGAGGTGCGCGGATGGTCGGCGGGGACGGCCGGGGTCGTGCTGCTGCCGCTCACGGTCGGCTCGACGATCGGGTCGCTGGTGCTGTACCGGCCGTTGGCGCGGCGGTGGGGCGATCCGGCGGCGTTGTTGACGGGGTTCGCGTGCTGCGCGTCGGGTGTCGTGGTGTTGCTGGTGTTCACGCGGGCCGCGGGGTACGTGCCGCTCGCGGCCGGCCTGTTGCTGGTCGGGGTGTCGAGCACCATCGCGTTCTCCGCGCTCACGTCGCTGCTGGTGCCGAGCGTGCCGGTGAACCAGTCGGGGGTCGCGTCCGGGGTGCAGAACACGAGCCGGCAGGCGGGCGCGTTGATGTCGGTAGCGGTGCTGGGGGCGATTCTGAACACGGCGGTGTTTGCGGCGCGGCTGCCGGTGGCGTTGGGGGTGCTCGCGGCGGTGGTGGCGCTGGCGCTCGGCACGGCCGGGTTCGCGACGAGGCGCTGACCATCCGACCACCGATTTCGGTCTGTCCGGTCAAGTCCGGTGTGTGCCCGGTTCACCGGAGGGGGTGACGGGTAGCCAGGAACCGACCCGGACGAAGGGAAGTTCTCATGCCGGCTGGCACTCGGTGGCACGTCGTACCGCGAACCGCGGGGCTGTGCGTGCTGTGGCTCGTGGTCGGTCTTGCGCTGGCGGTGCAGGCGGTGGTGGTGCTGAACACCGGGAGCGTCGGGGAACCCGCGCTGGAAGTCGTGGTGGCCGTGCTCGGTGGGGTGCTGGCGATCGCGTCGATCGCCGGGCTGGTGTCGCCACGCCTGCGTGGCCGGTGAATCACAGACATTGAGCTTCCTCGAACAACCCCACTCTTCGAGTGATCGGAAATGAACACGTAATGTGAATCCTCCGGAGGATGTTGTTAGATTTCCCGAATGACAACGCTGCGCGCCCTGGAATGCCTGGTCGCCCTCGTGGAAGAGGGTTCGGTGACGCGGGCCGCGGCCTCCCTGCAGATGTCGCAGCCCGCGCTTTCGCACCAACTCGCCTCGCTCGAACGCGAGATCGGCACGCCGATGGTCCAGAAAATGGGTCGGGGCGTGCGGGTGACGGCGGCGGGCCACGCCGTCGCGGAGGAAGCGCGGGCGGCGCTGAAAGCGTCCGAACGCGCGGTGCGGGTGGGCCGCCGGATCGGCTCGGGCGGCTCCGGCCGGCTGCGGATCGCCTGCGCGGAGACGATGACGGCGTGGCTGCTCGTGCCGGTGCTGCGACATTGGCGGGCTCGCCGGGCCGAGGTGCTCATCGAGCTCAGCGAGCACACGAGCTCCGACCGGATGGTGGACCTCGTGACCTCGGGGGAGGTCGACGTCGCCGTGGGGCCGCGCCCGTCGGAGACGGCCGAGCACCTCGAAGTTCTCGGTGATGAGGAAGTGGTGGTCGTCGCGCCGGCCGGACATCCGTTCGCCGAACGCCTTTCCGTGCCGTTCGGGGATCTCGCAGCGGAGCCGTTCGTGCACTTCGTGAGCGAAAACGGGTTGTCCGTGTGGGTCGACCAGCTCGCCGCCGAGCACGGGGTGGTGCTGGATCCCGTGCTGCGCACCAGAAGTCCCCGGACGGCCGCGCAGCTCGCCGCCGCCGGCATGGGCGTGACGATCGTGCCCGTGTCCGCGCTGCCGGCCCGCCCGCCCGGTGTGGTGCGCCGGCTGGATCCGCTGGTGGAGCGGGAGATCGTGGTGGTCGTCGCGGCGCCCTCGGATTCACTCGCCGGACTGTTCGTGGACGATCTGCGGCGCCGGGGGTTGCCGGGCGGACGGATGGCCCGCGCGAACTGAGGGTGTGACGGAATTCTTTCAGTGGCGGCGAATCGCGCTGTGGATCATCGCGCGGAGCTAGCGTGGCGCTCGACCTGGTTGTCGACCGGGGAACGCAAGACGGGTGGCGATTCCCCGCTCCCGCGACGGTTTCCGGTGCGCGTTCCCCTGAACACGGAAGAAGCGCACTCGTGACCCAACCTTATGTACTCGACGTCGACGGGACCGACATCCCCGGGGAGGGCGCGCGGCTGCGGGCCGGCGGCTCGGCGGTGGTGGTGGAGCTGCCGGGCGGGGTCCGCGCGTGGGCCGTCGGCCACGCCGGCACGCTGAAGGCGCTGCTCACCGACAGCCGGGTGTCGAAGGATCCGCAGCAGCATTGGGCCGCCTGGAAGGAAAACCGCATCGCCGCCGACTGGCCGCTGCGCCTGTGGGTGTCGGTGCGGAACATGTTCACCGCCTACGGGAGCGACCACCGGCGGTTGCGTTCGCTGGTCGCGTCGGGCTTCACGGCCAAGCGGACCATGGAGCTCAAGCCCTGGATCGAACGCATCACCCAGACGCTGCTCGACGACGTGGCCGAGCAGGGCCGGTCGGGCGAGGTGGTCGACCTGCGCGCGGCTTTCGCCTACCAGCTCCCGGTCGAGGTGATCTGCCGGCTGTTCGGAGTGGACGATTCGCAGCGGGCCGGCCTGCGCCGGGTCGTCGACTCCGTGTTCGACACCACGACCACCCCGGAAGCCGCGCAGGCCAACGCGGAGGAGATGTACCGGATCCTCACCGGGCTGGCCGAGCAGAAGCGCGCGCGGCCCGGCGACGACCTCACGAGCGCGATCATCCAGGCCGACTCCGAACGTTTCGGCCGGCTCACCGACGCCGAGGTCGTCGACACGTTGATCCTCATGCTCACCGCCGGCCACGAGACCACCGTGAACCTGCTCGACCAGGCCGTGACGGCGATGCTCACACACCCCGAGCAGCTCGCGCTCGTGCGGTCGGCGGAGTGCTCGTGGAGCGACGTCGTCGAGGAAACCCTGCGGTGGCAGGCACCGGTGGCCTATCTGCCGCTGCGGTACGCGGTGTCGGACATCGACCTGGGTGACGTCGTGATCCCCGAGGGCGACGCGATCCTCGCCGCCTACGCCGCGGCCGGGCGCGATGAGGCGGAGTACGGCGAGACCGCGAGCGAGTTCGACATCACGCGGGGAGTCAAGCAGCACCTGGCGTTCGGGCACGGGATCCACCACTGCCTGGGTGCTCCGCTGGCCCGGCTCGAGGCGACCACGGCGTTGCGGGCGTTGTTCGAGCGGTTCCCGGACCTGGCGTTCGCCGAGGGGCCGCTGGCGCCGATGAGCTCGTTCCTGTCCAACGGGCACGTGGCACTTCCGGTGCGCCTGGGACGGGACGCTTCGCGTTGACGTGCGGGTGGCCTCGATTCCCCGCGGAACCGAGGCCACCGTCGGGGTCAGGTCAGGGGTTCGCCGCCGTCGACGCGCAGGGTCACGCCGGTGAGGAACGGGTTCGTCATGGCGAAGAGCACGGCCTTCGCGATGTCGCCGACGGTGCCGATGCGGCGGGCCGGGTTGTGCGTCCGGAAGTGTTCGAAGTAGGCGGCTTTGCCTTCTTCGCCCATGGCGTCCCAGATGCCGGTGTCGATCACGCCCGGCGAGATGGAGTTGACGCGGATCGGCGCGAGCTCCAGTGACAGCGAGCGCGTGAGGAAGTCGGCCGCGCCGTTGGTGATCGCGACGCCGAGGAAACCGACCGCGGGCTTGAACGCGGCCACGCCGGAGAAGAGCGTGAAGGAACCGCCTTCGGCCAGGTGGGGCGCGAAGTGCTTGGCGAGCATCACGGGGCCGTCTCCACGTCCCGGGCCTCCCGTGCTCCTCTGTGGACTCTTCCACCGTACGGTCCGGGCTCCGCGAAGCCATCGATGTTCCGGCTGGCCGGCGGAGGTTTCGTGAATGTGTGGCGTTGAGCTTGCTCCTGACTAGCTAATGGGTATATCTTCTTGACAGGCATTAGCCGAGTGGGGGAACTCCCGCCTGGCGGTTACTGTTCAAAGGAGACAGCCATGTCCGAATCCCTCAAGGGGCGCAAGGTTCTCGTCGTCGGCCGGGGCAGCGGCATCGCCCGGGCGGTGGTGCTCGCGGTGCGTGGTGCCGGCGCGGAGGTCGTGGTGGCCGGGCGCGACGAGGAGAAGCTCAAGGGTGCGTACGACGATCCGGGGATCTCGGTGGAAACGGTGGACCTCACCGACGAAACCAGCGTGGCCGCGCTCGCACAGCGGCTCGGGCAGGTCGACCACGTTGTGTGCACGGCGTCGGCTCGCGCCCGTGGCCTCGTGGGCGATCTCGCGCAGGGCACGATCGCGCTTTCGTTCGAGACCAAGGTCATCGGCCCGATCCTGCTGGCGAAGCACCTGGCGCCGAAGATGCCCGCCGACGGCTCGATGGTGATCTTCTCCGGTGCGACCGCGCGCAAGCCGTCGATCGGCATGCTGGCGGTCGCGGCGACCAACGGCGCGGTCGACTCGCTGACCAAGGCGCTCGCGGTCGAGCTGGCACCGATCCGTGTCAACGCCGTGTCGCCGGGCACGATCGACACGGGTGCCTACGACGCGCTCGGTGACGAGAAGAAGGCGGCGCTCTTCGCGCAGCGTTCGGCGAGCAACCCGGCGCGGCGGATCGGGACGTCCGAGGACATCGCGGACGCGGTGCTCTTCGCGCTGACCAACGGTTTCGTGACGGGTGTGTCCCTCGGTGTCGACGGCGGCGAGCCGCTGGTGTGATGCCGTCGCGACGGGATCGGAAG
The DNA here is from genome assembly GCF_053602515.1 of Amycolatopsis sp. NPDC004368. Lineage (NCBI taxonomy): Bacteria > Bacillati > Actinomycetota > Actinomycetes > Pseudonocardiales > Pseudonocardiaceae > Amycolatopsis > Amycolatopsis sp. NPDC004368. The sequence continues at coordinate 122,254 of NZ_JBSGDT010000008.1, forward strand.
GAGGTCGGTGATGCCGCTGCCGTGGCTGCACGCACCGGTGCCGGACGTGTTCCGGGGCAAGTTCCTCGTGCCCGGCGGGTTGCCGGAGCGGCTTTCGTACCAGGAGCCGCTGCGGCGCCGACTGCGGGTGCGGTTCGGCGGGGAGTGGATCGCCGACAGCGAGCACGTGGTTCTCCTGCACACCCCGGGCCGGTTCCCGGTCGCGTACTTCCCGGCCGGCGACGTGCGGGTCGAGGTGCTCGAGTTCCGGCAGCGGACCACGGTGCACCCGGACCTCGGCCGCACGGCGTGGTTCGCCGTGCGGGTGGGGGATCGTGTGCACGAGGGCGCGGCCTGGCAGCACGTGCGGCCGCCGGCGCACGCGGCGGAGTTCGCGAACCTCGTGGCGTTCTCGTGGCGGGCGATGGACGGGTTCCAGGAGGAGGACGAGCGCGTCACGGCCCACGCGGCGGATCCGTACCACCGCGTCGACGTGCGCAACACCTCGCGGGAGGTCGTGGTTTCGGTGGCAGGCCGGGTGATCGCGAAGTCCGGCCGACCCCGGGTGCTGTACGAGTCCGACCGGGAGCCGCAGTGGTACTTGCCGCGGGGTGATGTCGACGAGACCGCGTTGCGTGAGGAGACTTTGCGGACGGTGTGCCCGTACAAGGGGGTCGCGACCTACTACGCGGTGGGCGGGCACTCCGGGGTGGCGTGGTCCTATGTGGACGCGAAGGCCGAATCGGCGGCCGTCGCGGGTTTTGTCGCGTTCGATCCGAACAAGGTGGCGGTGCACCTCGACGGCCGGCGGTTGCACGACACCATCGGCCGGGGCGGGCCGAAGAGGGGACTGGATCGGGCGTTCGCTTCGGAACGGTGAGCGTCAGTTTCCGAACAGGTTTTCGCAGTGGTCGAGGAACGCCTGCGCGCGATGCGTGAGCGGGCCACCGGTGGGCCAGCCCAGGACGACGGGGGTCGAGGGTGCCTTGTCGCGCAGGGGAAGGGTCACGAGCTCCAGGCCTTCGTACGAGCGGGTCAGGGCCGGTTGCTGCACGGTCATCGAATAGCCGAGGTCGCGGGCGACGAGTGATCGCGCGAGCTCGAAGCTGCGCGCTCGATGCGTCGGTGCCATTTCGAGGCCGGCGGAAGAGAAGACGGTGCGGAAGTAGCGTTCGCTCGGGGGCACGTCGAGCAGGATGAAGGGCTCGCCGGCGAGTTCGTCCAGACCGACTGATGCGCGGGTGGCGAGGCGGTGCGCACCGGGCAGGAGTACGGCCGGCTGCTGGTCGTACAAGGTGTGGAAGGTGATTCCGGGGTACACGTCCTGTTCGTAGAGGAACGCGATCTCACATCGACCGTCGAGCAGGTGGTCCTGGATCTCCGGCAGGGTGCCCTCAAGAAACCGCACTGAGACGTCCGGGTGTTCGTTTTCGAACGTCGCGATCGCCGCAGGGAGGTGGAAGGGCGCGATGGGGCCGTAGCAGCCGACGACCAGCGTGCCGCTCACCTGCAGGCCGAGGCCGCGGGCCTCGACGCCGAGGTCGCTCATCGCTCCCACCACCCGCCTCGCGTCGGCGAGTACCTGTTTGCCGGCTGCCGTGAGCGAGGCGCCGCGGCGGGGCGAGCGGATGAGCAGGCGCACGCCGAGTGCGCGTTCCACCTCCGTGAGCGCCAGGGAAATCGCGCCCTGGGACACGTGGCATCGCGTGGCCGCGGTCGTGAGCGAGCCGGTTTCGGCGACGGCGATCAGGTATTCGAGCTGCCGGATCGTCACGTTCGGCAGATTCATGAGCTCATCATATAACTGACTTCAATTTGTCGAGCTGGACTTGGTAATCGCTGGTTGGCAGTGTTGTCGGAGTGACCGAGCAGCGCCAGCACCGCCACCCGTTCGTGCCGTATTCGCCGCCACGGCTACCCGTCGACGAAGGGCTGCGCCGCGGCGCCGAGTTCCACCGGCACCTCGAGCGGCGGCGTTCCGTGCGCTGGTTCTCACCGGACCCCGTGCCGGTCGAGGCGATCGAGCTCGCGGTGCGGGCGGCCAACACCGCGCCCAGTGGTGCGCACCAGCAGCCGTGGACGTTCGTGGCCACCCAGGATCCGGTGGTGAAACAGCGGATCCGCTTCGCGGCTGAACAGGAAGAGCGCAAGTTCTACCGGGAGCGCGAGATCCCCGAATGGCGCGCCGCGCTCGCGCCGCTGGAAACCAGCGAACACAAGGAGTTCCTCGAGGTCGCGCCGTGGCTGGTGGTCGTGTTCGCGCAGAAACACCGGCTGGTGGGAAACGATCAGCCGCAGAAGACGTACTACACGTCGGAGAGTGTCGGCATCGCGTGTGGGTTTTTCATCGCGGCGCTGCACTCGATGGGACTCGCGACGCTGACGCACACGCCCAACCCGATGGCGTTCCTGGGCCGCGTGCTCCGCCGCCCGGCGAGCGAGCGGCCGTACATCCTCTTCCCCGTCGGCTATCCGGCCGACGACTGTGAGGTACCGGACCTCACGCGCAAGCCCTTGTCGGAAGCGCTGGTGTTCGTGGGGGACTGATCAGGCGAGCGTGATCGGATCGTCGAGGTGCAGGGTGCCCGGGCGCACGACCTCGGCGTACGCGCCCGCGCACGGCATGGCCTTGCCGAGCCCGGCGACGTCCACGCGGTTGCCCTCCAGCACCGCCCGCACGGCCTGTGGGTTGCGCGGCAGCGTGCCGTGGGCGAGCGACGGCACGGCGCACCGCGGGGTGGGCAGGGTGACCCGCAGCGTGGCGCCGGTGTCACCGACCTGGATTTCCCTGCCCAGCCAGTGGTTCTCGACGAACGGCTCGGTGCCGGGCGGGGTCGCGATCACCAGGTTGGGCCGATAGCGGACGGCTTCGGTGTCGAGGTGCTCCAGCGTCGCGGTGCTGATGAGGTGGATCGGGGAGTGGTCCACGAAGTTGCGGCCGGTGGTGCCCTGGCCGATCTCCAGCGTCTGGGCCGGAACGATCGCGCTCACGCCGTGGTCGAGCACGTCTTCGGGGGCCGGGCGTTCGACGGACGCGCCGTCGGGGCGGGTGCCGGACACGGTGACCGCGCGGCCCAGCAGCTGCGACAGGCGCGAGCCGGCCTCGGGGGCTTCGGCGGGTAGCCGGGTGCCGTCGGGGAAGGTGATGACGATGTGGCCGTCGGTCTCGGCGGCGAACTCCAGCAGCCGGCGCCACAACCGCGGGTGTTTCGCGGTGGCGACGAGCCCGGTGCGGGTGTCGATCAGCGCGAGCGCGCGATCGCCGTCGAGCCCGGTGGCGTCGACGCGGGCCTCGCTCACGTCTTCGCCGAGCATCGATTTCACCGGGTAACGCCGCAGGGTGAGCACACGCACGACTGTCTCCTTCACTGGTGACCGGCGACGGGATGGTGCACCGCCGGCGAGATGAGCACCCGCGCGGGACGCGCGGACGTGTTGTGCCCCCGGTGCCCGGCGGAGATGCCCGTCAGCTTGGCGAGACGGGCGAGCGTGCGGCCGCGCAGCCGCGGTTTTCCCGCGATCGGGCGGTCGTCCTCACCGTCGTCACCCATGATCAGGGCTCGCGCCGGCCTGGCGGGTGCGCTGGTAGTGGCGACGGGCCTTCATCCGGTTGCCGCACACGGCCATCGAGCACCAGCGGGCGGTGTTCGGCTTGCTGTGGTCGATGAGAAAAAGGCGGCACTCCGGGTTCGCGCACGGCCGCAGCCGGCCGGGGCTCTCGTGCCGCAGCGTGTCCCAGGCCAGCACGGCGCGCGAGGCGGCCGCACGACCGGACGCGGTGTCGAGGTCCCACTTGATGCCGCTGCCGTCGAAAACCGCGCGGTAGCTCATGCCTTCGACGAACGGCGCGAGGGCCTCGGGCCCCGCCGCGCCGCGCACCACGTCCTGCAACGCCGCCCGCACGTCGACCAGCGCCCGCCACTCCTGCGGCGACGCCGGCTGCCCGTGGGCCGCCAGCCAGCCCCGGCCCAGCTCGGCGTTCGCGAGCTCGTCGTGCGGTGTCCCGTCGACCACCGGGGTGGTGTTCAGGAGATCGAGCAGCAGCTTCTCGTCGGTCACCACGCCAGGCTAACCGGCAAAGTCGGGGTTGACAAGTTAGATGGCCTCTGTTTCAGTTCTAACCATCAAACACCACGTTAGGAGTTAAAGCCATGACCGCTGTTCACCACCGCTACGCGACCGTCGACGGCCGGCAGCTCTTCTACCGCGAGGCCGGCCCGGCCGACGCCCCGGTGATCGTGCTGCTGCACGGATTCCCGACCAGCTCGTTCATGTTCCGCACCCTGATCCCCGCCCTCGCCGACCGTTACCGCGTGATCGCGCCCGACCACCTGGGCTTCGGCCTGTCCGACGCGCCTTCGGCCGACGAGTTCGACTACACCTTCGACGCGCTGGCCGACCTCACGGCCGGTCTGCTGCGTCAGCTCGACATCACCCGCTACGCGATCTACGTGCAGGACTACGGCGCCCCCATCGGCTGGCGCCTCGCGCTCGCCGACCCGGGTGCCATCACCGCGATCGTCACGCAGAACGGCAACGGCTACGAGGCCGGCTTCGTCGAGGGCTTCTGGAAGACCGTGTGGGACTACCAGGCCGAGCAGAACGCCGAGACGGAGGCGAACATCCGCGGCGCCCTCAGCCTGGACCTCACGAAGTGGCAGTACCTCGCCGGCGCGCCGGACGAGTCGCTCGTCAGCCCGGACGCGTGGAACCACGACTTCGCGCTGCTTTCCCGGCCGGGCAACGACGAGATCCAGCTCGCCCTGTTCCGTGACTACGCCACGAACCCGCCGCTGTACCCGGCGCTGCACGAGTACCTGCGTGCGCAGCAGCCCCCGGTGCTCGCGGTGTGGGGCAAGAACGACCCGATCTTCGGCCCGGAGGGCGCGACGGCTTTCAAGGCGGATGTGCCCGCCGCGGAGGTTCACCTGCTGGACGGTGGCCACTTCCTGCTCGAGACCGCGGTCGACGAGGTGGCTGAGCTGATCCGCGACTTCCTGGGACGCGTTTGCGCGGCAGGCTAAGCCTTCGGCGGCGGGCTCATCTGGAGACGCGCGTAGATCAACCCGAGGAGCCCGAGCGGCGCGAGTCCCACGCCCGCCGACGGTCGGTACTCCGCGGGCAGGCAGTCACCGAGGTCGTAGTCCTGCCACTCGATCGCGGGATCGCACGCCGCACCGGCGGAGGTGACGAACTGAGGTGCCGCGTTGACGTCGCGAAACGCCAGATAGGCCCCGACGCCGATGGCGAGCAGGCTGACGATCGTGACGATGGCACGTGCCGACACGGGCTGCTCCTTGAGGATCCGCGGAAACCGATCACTCGATCGCGGCATTCACCTCCTTCGTTACATTCCCGACGTCGGCGGACGAAGCCAGGGGAACTTCCGCGCGGCGCGCAGCATCCCGTCATCCGCGAAGACCACTGTGGACGCTTCCGAACACGAGGCGATCGAGCGCATCGGTGTGGGACTCGCCACGAGGGAGCCGGTGACGTGGGCGGGCTTGCGAAGATCCTTGCGTGAGCTCAGGACTTCTCGTCACCGACATACCAGGACTCCTCGCTCAGCGGCACCCGCGCGCTCCGAGAGCGGACGGGTCCGGCCGGCGCGGGGGAGCCCGGCGTGGCTGAGGAGTTCAGGCTGCGGTCGGTGGCCGTGGCGGTGTACGGGCCCGCCGCGTTGTTCGGGCTGGCCGAGGGATCGATGCTGCCGGTCGTGGCGTTGAGTGCGATCGACCGGGGGGCCACGACGTCGGTGGCGGCGCTGATCGGCGCGCTGATCGGGATCGGGTCGCTGATCACGAACATCCCGGCAGGCATCCTCGCGACGCGCGTCGGTGAGCGGAAGTCGATGCTGGTGGCGGCGGGGGTGACGGCCGTCGGGCTCGTGTTGTGCCTGGTCGACGTCGGGGCGGGCCAGGGGGCGTTGGTGCTGTACGGCACCGGCGTGCTGCTGATCGGTGCCGCGAGTGCGGTGTACGGCCTCGCGCGGCAGTCGTACCTGACGGAGCGGGTGCCGCTGCACATGCGGGCGCGGGCGTTGTCGACGCTGGGCGGGACGATGCGTGTCGGGCTGTTCCTGGGGCCGTTCGCCGGGGCCGCCGCGATGCAGGTGTGGGGGCAGGCCGGCGCGTACTACCTGAGCCTCGTCGCGGTGCTGGGTGCCGGGATCGTGGTGTACCGGGTGCCGGACCTCGAGACGACCGAGGAGCACCGCGCGGCCGCGGCGGCGATCACGACATGGGGGATGGTCAAGCAGAAGTGGCGGGTGTACGCGACGCTCGGTGTCGGCATCCTGCTGCTGTCGGGGATCCGGCAGACGCGACAGACCGTGGTGCCCCTGTGGGCCGCGCACCTCGGTCTGTCGCCCACGGTCAGCTCGCTCGTCTACGGGTTCGCCGGCGCGCTCGACGCCCTGGTCTTCTACCCGGCGGGCAAGGTGATGGACCGCCGGGGGCGGCGGTGGGTCGCGGTGCCATCCGCGTTCGTGCTCGGCGCCTCCTTCGTGCTCATGCCGTTCACGCACGGGGCGGTTCTGCTCACCGTCGTGGCCATGGTGATGGGTTTCGGCAACGGCATCGGCTCGGGCATCGTGATGACGCTCGGCGCCGACGTTTCGCCGGCCGTCGGCCGCCCGACGCACCTCGGCATCTGGAACGAGCTGGGCGACATCGGTTCGGGCCTGGGCCCGCTGCTGCTGGCCGGGGCGACCGCGCTGGCCGGGCTCGGGGCGGGGATCGTCGCCAGCGGCCTGGTCGGCTTCGCGGCGGCCGGCGCGCTGTGGACGTGGATCCCGAGGACGGCGCAGCGCGTGAGCAGGGTCGCGGAGCGGGCTTGAGAAGTGGCCGGAAAACGGGCTGACCGTGTTCGAACTCGGTCAGCCCGTCGCCACGTCGGTCAGAAGCCGGGGAAGACGCGGCGGAGGTCGTCGAGGGACAGCGCGCCGCCGACGCTGACGCCGGTGTCGTAGGGCGCCTTGAGGCGGCCGTTGATCAGGCGGATGAAGGCTTCGGCCGGGCCGTCGAACGTTGCCGACGGTGACTCGAGGTGATCGACCACCGTGACGGATTCGTCGATCACCAGGCCGCCACCCGGGATGGCGACCGACGCCGGCTTGCCGAGTTCGGCCGGCTTGCCCAGGAAGCCCAGCATGAAGCCGACCGGGCCGGCCAGCAGCTCGACGAGGACCTCCGCTGAGGCGGCCGCGACGCCGGCCTGGGGGTCGAAGGCCACGCGGACGTCCCACGAGTGGTTGGCGACCTCGTTCAGGCGCATGCCGAGGGCGGTCAGCAGCGAGACCGGCTCCGGCAGGAAGCCGAGATCGACGGTCAGCGACGAGCGTTTCTCGGGCGTGAGGGCTTCGACGGTGTCGAGCCAGCGGGCGTTGTGCTCCAGGAACCCTTCGGCCTGCGCGCGCGGAGCGGAGGCGTCCCAGCGGGCCCAGATCGTCGGGTTGTCCTCGGCCGCCACCGTTTCGCCGGCGGCGCGCGCGATCGGCGCGCGGCCGATCTCCGCGCCGCTGCCGAGGTGGGACAGGGCTTGCGCGACGGTCCATTCGGCAGCGCCGCTGGTCGTGGCCAGCTGCTCGTCGGTGAGGCTGCGGACGAGGGCGGCGAGGGTGTCGTGCTCGGCGCGCAGGGCGGTGATCGTGCGGTCCACGAGTTGGCTCATGTCACGGTCAACTCCGGATCCCGCCGCGGTGTTCCGCCGGTCACCGAGCGGAGCACTCTTTTTTCGTTCGCTGATGCCCTTGGGATATCACAGCGGCTCGAACAGGTCTTGGACGTGCGCCGCGGCCCCGGCGCACAGTGGGTCCGTATGCACTGTGAGCGCAAGGGAGTTGGCATGAGGGTCTTCTTGACCGGCGGGTCCGGCTACATCGGACAGGCGACGATCGCTGAGCTGGTGAAGCAGGGGCACGCCGTGGCGGCGCTCGCCCGCAGTGATCGCGCGGAGGCGACGGTGGTGGGCGCCGGTGCGACGGCGGTGCGCGGCGGGCTCACCGAGCCGGCCGTGCTGAAGGACGCGGCGGCCCGCGCCGAAGCCGTGATCCACCTCGCGCAGGCCGAATCGGGCGACGAGGACCTCGCCGCGGCCACGGCGATGCAGGACGGTGTCGGAGCCGGCACCTACGTGCACACCGGCGGGACCTGGGTCTACGGCGACACCGACGGCGTCGTGGACGAGACCGCGCCCTGGAACCCGCCGGCGGCGGTGGCGTGGCGCAAGCCGGTGGAGGACGCGGTGCTGGCGCACGGCGGGCGTCCCGTGATCGTGCAGCCCGGGCTGCTCTACGGCGGTGACAACCGGCTGATCGACATCTTCTTCGTGCAGCCCGGCAAGAAGAACGGCGCGATCCCCTACCTCGGCGACGGCGCCAACCACTGGGCGCTCATCCACGTCGACGACCTCGCCCGGCTGTACGTCGCCGCGCTGTCCGCGGCGGCCGGGTCGGTCTACGTGGGCGTCGGGGGCGTCAACCCGACCGCGAAGGAGGTCGCCGAGGCGTGTGCGCGGGGCGCGGGGCTGGCCGGCCGGACCGCGTCGATCCCCCTGGAGCAGGCGCGGGCCGAGATGGGCCCGATCGCCGACGCGTTCGCGCTCGACCAGCGGCTCACGTCGGCCAAGGCGCAGCGTGAGCTGGGCTGGCGCCCGCGGCACACCGACCCGCTGGCCGTCTTCGCCCAGGGCTGAGTGGCCGCGGCACGACGACGACCACAGTGGACGAGGCCCGCGATGGCGTAAGATACTTCTCGTAACTTACTGCGGGCTGGAGGGTTTGTGGCCGGACGGCGGATGTCCTATGACGAACGGCACGGCCAGCTGCTCGACACGGCCGCGGCGGTGGTGCGCGAGGAAGGTGCCGACGCGCTGACGCTGGCGCGCGTGGCCGAGCAGGCGGGTGTGACGAAGCCGATCGTCTACGGGCACTTCGAGACCCGCGCCGGGCTGGTGCGGGCGTTGTACGAACGAGTCGACGAACAGCAGTCCGAAGCCATCCGGGTGGCGTTCGAGACGAAGGCCCGCACGCTGGAGGAGACGGCCACGCTGCTGGCCGAGGCGTACGTGGGCTGTGTGCTGCACATCGGGCAGGAGTACGGCGCCATCACGGCGGCGTTGTCGACCGGACCGGACGTGGCGGAGGTCCTGCACGCCGGGCGCGAGCGGTACGTGGACCTGTATCTCGAAGCCCTGCACCGGTTCCTGCCGGGCGAGCTGGATCGGACCGTGATGCTGGGGGTCATCGGCGCGGCGGAGTCCCTGTCGCGGGAGGCGATCGCGGGACGGCTGCCCGGACCACAGGCGATCGACGCGGTGGAGCGCATCATCCTGGCCGTGGCCCGGGACAGCTGAAGCCGCCCGCGCGGGTGAGTGCGGGCGGCCGGTCAGGCTGGGGTGGAGGCGAGCTGGGCGATCGCGTCGGCGACGCGGTCGTACAGCGCGCGCGGCAGGTTGTGCCCCATGCCGGGGATCACGAGCAACCGGGCGCCGGGGATGGCCCCCGCGGTGTCCTCGGCGCCCGGTTGCGGGGATCAGTGGGTCGTCGGCGCCGTGGACGACCAGCGTGGGCACCACGATGTGCCGGAGTTTCTCGCGGCGGTCACCGTTGCTCAGCAGAGCGGCGAGCTGGCGCTGCATGCCCGCCGGGTCGTGGTCGCGGTGCACTGTGGACAGCAGCGTCGCGCGCAGTTCGGCGTCGTCGTAGGGGTACGCCGGGCTGCCCAGCGCGCGCGCCGCCGCGGCGGCGTGGTCCACATAGGCCTCCTCGTCCGCCGGATCGGCTGCCGGAGCGGTCAGCGCGGCGAGCGCTTCCGGTGTCGGAGGAGGCAGTGCCGGGTTTCCGCTGGAGGACATGATGGACGTCAGCGACAGTGTCCGATGTGGATGGTCGGTAGCCACGAGCTGTGCGATCATGCCGCCCATCGAGGCGCCGACGACGTGCGCGCGGTTCACCCCTGCCGCGTCCAGCACCGCCACGACGTCGGCGGCCATGTCCTCCAGGCGGTAGGGCAGTGCCGACGTCCCGCTCGGGTCGGGAACGCCGGCTTCCGCGAAGTGGGTGGACAGGCCGGTGTCCCGGTTGTCGAAGCGGATCACGAAGAACCCGCGCGCGGCCAGGGCCTGCGGGAAACCGTCTGCCCATTTGGTCAGCTGGTCACCGAGGCCCTGCACGAGCACGAGCGGTTCGCCGGACTCCGGGCCGACGGTGTCGTACTCCAGCTCGCAGTCTCCGGCTGTGGCGCGCGCCATCAGAAGTCCAGCGCCTGGGTGAGGTCGGCGATGAGGTCGTCGGCGTTCTCGATGCCCACCGAGATCCGCACGAGCGAGTCCGTCAGCCCGATCTCCTCACGCAGCTGCGCCGGGACGCCCGAGTGCGTGGTGGACGAGGGGTGGCAGATCAACGTCTCGGTGCCGCCGAGGCTTACGGCCAGCTTGCACAGCTGCAGGCGGTCCAGGAACGCGAACGCCTCGGGCTCGCCGCCCTTGACGTAGAACGAGAACGTGGAGCCCGGCGAGGTGCTCTGGCGGTCGAACACGGCCTTGCGCGGGTCGTCGGCGGAGAGGAAACCGAGGTAGTCGACCCGGGCGATCCGGTCGTGGTCGCGCAGGAACTCGGCCAGCCGCAGGGCGTTGTCGGCCGCGCGCTCGGCCCGGATCTGCAGAGTTTCCAGCGACCGCAGCAGCATCCAGCACGTGTTCGGGTCCAGTTGGGTCCCGAGGGCGCTGCGGGTCTGCTTCACCTGGCCGACGTGCTCGGCACTGCCGGTGAGGCCGCCCGCGATGAGGTCGCTGTGGCCGCCGGCGTACTTGGTCAGCGAGTAGACGGCGAGGTCGGCGCCGTGGCGCAGCGGCTGCTGGAACATGGGGCCCAGCAGCGTGTTGTCGACGACCACGAGCGGGCGCCGGTCCTGCTGCGTGCCGATCAGGTCCGCGACGTCGGCGAGCACCTTGAGGTCGATCAGCCCGCCAGTCGGGTTGGCCGGGGTCTCGGCGAAGAGCACGCTGACGGTGCCCTGCTCCATCGCCGCTCGGGCGGCGGCCTCCACGTGGGCCTGGTCGGTGCCGTCGGTGAAGCCCGCCGAACCGATCCCGAACGCGGAGAGCGTGTTGCGGATCAGGGTTTCGGTGCCGCCGTAGAGCGGGCGCGAGTGGAGCACGACGTCGCCGGGCCGGCAGAACGTGAGCAACGTCGTGGCGATCGCCGCCATGCCCGAGGCGAAGACGGCACCGCGTTCGGCGTCGTCCCACACGGCGACGCGGTCTTCCAGGATCTCGAAGTTCGGGTTGTTGAAGCGGGAGTAGACGAGGCCGGCCTGCTCGCCGTCACGGGCCTCACGCCGGCCGGCCGTGAGGTCGAACTGGTCCTTGCCCTGTTGTGCGGATTCGAACACGAACGTCGAGGTGAGGAACACCGGTGGCTTGAGTGAGCCCTCGGACAACGCGGGTGAATATCCGAACCCCATCATGAGCGTTTCCGGACGCAGCGTGCGGTCGCCCACGGTGCGCTGCTTGTAGTTCGACGACTTCATGCGTTCTCCTTGGGATGTGCGGCAGCGCGCAGGACCAGCAGGACCCCGTTCGCGTGTTCGGGTGCCACCACCAGACCGCGCTCCGTTGTCGTGAAAGGAACATCGGCTGAGCACAGGTGCGCAGCCGCGGTGTCCTGGTCGGACACCTTGACCGCCAGCACCGTCAGCCCGGTCGGCGGCAGGTCGATGCCGGGGTAGGTCGTGGTGAACGCGGCGGGGGTCAGGTAGACGATCGGGTTGCCACCGGTGGGTACCTCGAAGGTCCCAGGCGTGGGACGCTCGGGTTCGGTCGCGAACACGCGGGCGACCTCGGCGGCGCACGTCGTCGCGTCCCCGGCGACGATCCCGACGTGGTCGAGGCCCCACGCCGTGTTCGGGTGCTTCATCAGCGCCGGGATCCAGGTGTACTCGGGCGTGTGAATCTCGTTGGAGAACAGGTGGAGGTACCCGGCGACGTCGGTGAGCCGGGCGATCGAGAAGGCTGCCTCGACCTCGGTGCCGTCGGACAGTTCGACCGGGCGCCGCACGGCATGGGGGTCCGTGGTGGCGAAGCCCGCTGCCCGCCACTGCGCGGCCACCGCCGCGGTGTCGTCCGTGCGCAGGGCGACCCCCGCGATGCCCTCGCGCACACGCTAAGTTACGAGACGTAGCTTACATTTCGTAACTCAACTGTCAAGGCCGGTTGTGCCGATTGACGCCCGAACTCTGCGTCTGCTCTACTGTTCAGAGGTTAGTTCTGCTCTACAGAGTTTTCGGGTTCGAGGAGACGCGACGATGACCGATCAGTCCGGCACCCTGTCCGACGTGCGGCGGGGGATGATCCCGGCGCACATCTACAACGACCGGGAGATCTTCGAGCTGGAGAAGGAGCGCGTGTTCGGCCGGGCGTGGCTGTTCGTGGCCCACGAGTCGGAGATCGCCAAGCCCGGGGACTACGTGGTGCGCCGCGTGCTGGACGACTCGTTCATCGTCACCCGCGACGAGAAGGGTGAGATCCGGGCGCACTTCAACATGTGTCTGCACCGCGGGATGCAGGTCTGCCGTGCGGAGATGGGCAACGCGTCGCACTTTCGCTGCCCCTACCACGGCTGGTCCTACCGCAACGACGGCCGGATCGTCGGGCTGCCGTTCCACCAGGAAGCCTACGGCGGCGAGGCCGGGTTCAAGCGCAAGGGCCAGCGGCTGCTGCCGGCGCCGAACCTCGACACCTACAACGGGATGATCTTCATCTCGCTCGACCCGGACGCCGGGCCGCTGGTGGACTTCCTCGGGGATTTCCGCTTCTACCTCGACTTCTACACCAAGCAGAGCCCGAGCGGGATCGAGCTGCGCGGCCCGCAGCGCTGGCGCGTGAAGGCCAACTGGAAGATCGGCGCGGAGAACTTCGCCGGCGACATGTACCACACGCCGCAGACGCACACGTCCGTCGTGGAGATCGGCCTGTTCCGCGAGCCCAAGGCGGAGAAACGCAAGGACGGCGCCACCTACTGGGCCGGCAACGGCGGGGGCACCACGTACAAGCTGCCGCCGGGCGGGTTCGACGAGCGCACGCGCTACGTCGGCTACCCGCAGGAGATGGTCGACCGGATGAAGACCACGTTCTCCCAGGCGCAGCAGCAGATGATCGGCGAGGACGGCTTCATGATCTCCGCCGCGTCGGTGTTCCCGAACCTCTCGTTCGTGCACAACTGGCCGCGGGTCGCGGATTCGGACGACGTGCTGCCGTTCATCTCCGTTCGCCAGTGGCAGCCGATCAGCGAGAACGAGACCGAGGTGCTGTCCTGGTTCGCGGTCGACGCCGAGGCGCCCGAGGAGTACAAAGCCCTGTCGTACAAGGCTTATCTGATGTGCTTCGGCTCCACCGGCATGTTCGAGCAGGACGACGTGGAGAACTGGGTCTCGCTCACCAACACCGCCGCCGGCTCGATGGCGCGGCGGCTGAAGCTCAACAGCCGCATGGGAATCCTCGAAGACGACACCGAGGTGGTGCCGGCGCTCACGCCGGAGCAGTTCCACGGCCCGGGTGTCGCGCACACCGGTTACGGCGAGTACAACCAGCGTGAGCTGCTCAACCGCTGGGCCGACCACCTCGAACAGCCGGTCAAGACGGCCACCGCGCTGGAGGTCGGGGCGGTGCAGGCATGAGCACCGGAACGCACTCCAGCCGCTCGGCGCTCGGTGCCCACGCGTCGCGCATCCAGCGCACCGGCCGGCCCCTGCCGTTCGACGACGACCGCCACCGGCAGGCGCACCAGTGGCTGGTCGACGAGGCCTGGCTGCTCGACGCGCAGGACTACGAGCAGTGGCTGACCACACTCGCCGAGGACATCCACTACCTGATGCCGGTGCGGGTGACCACCGCGCTGGGCGCCGGCTTCGACACCGCGCCCGGCATGGCGCACTTCGACGAGGACAAGTACTCGCTTTCCCGGCGCGTCGCGCGGTTCCTGACCGAGCACGCCTGGACGGAGGACCCGCCTTCGCGGCTGCGCCACCACCTGTCCAACGTGCGCACCTTCGCGACCGAGGACGAAAACCACCTCGTCGTGGACTCGGCGACGCTGCTGTTCCGCAGCCGCGGCGACGTGCTGCCCGGCTCGATCGTCTCCGCCGGGCGCGAGGACCTGCTGCGCCAAACACCCGACGGCTGGCAGCTCGCGCGGCGCACGATCCTCGTCGACGATTCGGTGATCCGGATGCAGAACCTGGCGATCTTCCTGTGAACCTGCAGTGGGAAGGCGAGGCCGAGGACGCCCGCGCGGCGGCCGCGGCTGCCGCGGAACACGACGAGCTGGTCGCCCACACGACGGGCGAGGTGCTGCGGGTCGGCAACGAGTTCGCCGAGATCCTGGTGCGGCGCGTCGACACGCGCAACGGGGCCCGGCTGCTGATCGAGTCGCCGAAATCGGGGCAGTGGGTGGCGTTGTGCCCGCTGGAGCTGGAGGCGCTGACCTGGCAGAACACCGAGACGTTCTCCGCCATGATCGGCCACCCGTTCGGCCCGCTCGTGCCCGCCGAGGAGGAGGACTCGTGACCGGCTGGCTGGCGGGCCGGCGCGCGCTGGTCGTCGGCGCCGGGTCCGGCATCGGCCGGGCCGTGGTCGACGCGTTCCGCTCGGAAGGCGCCCGAGTCGCCGTGCTTGAACGCGACGCGGCCAAGGCGAAGGCACTCGAAGCCGAGGCCCCGGATGTGCCGGTGACGGTCGGCGACGCCACCACCCGGGCGGCCAACGACACCGCGGTCGCCGCCGCCGTGGCCGCGTTCGGCGGGCTCGACGTGCTCGTCAACTGCGTGGGCGTGTTCGACTTCTACCGCAGCGTCGAGGACCTCGACGCCGACGTGCTCGACGACGCGTTCGACGAGATGTTCCGCACGAACGTCAAGAGCCACCTGCACTCGGTGAAGGCCGCGCTGCCGGAGCTGAAGCGCTCGGGCCACGGCGTGGTGCTGCTGACCGAATCGACGTCGTCGTACTACCCGGGCCGGGGCGGGGTGCTGTACCTGTCGTCGAAGTTCGCCGTGCGCGGGCTCGTCACCGCGCTCGCGCACGACCTCGCGCC
The DNA here is from genome assembly GCF_053602515.1 of Amycolatopsis sp. NPDC004368. Taxonomy (NCBI): domain Bacteria; kingdom Bacillati; phylum Actinomycetota; class Actinomycetes; order Pseudonocardiales; family Pseudonocardiaceae; genus Amycolatopsis; species Amycolatopsis sp. NPDC004368. The sequence continues at coordinate 137,324 of NZ_JBSGDT010000008.1, forward strand.
GGAGATCCGCGTGAACGGCGTCGCGCCGGGCGGCACGCTCGGCACCGACCTGCGTGGCCTGCCCAGCCTGGGCACGGCCGAGCGCAGCCTCGGCGATGCGCCGCGGCGGGCCGAGGAGCTCGCCGCCCGCGTGCCGCTGCACGTGGCGCTCAGCGGCGAGGACCACGCGTGGAGCTACGTGTTCCTCGCCTCCGACCGTGCCCGCGGCATCACCGGGCACGCCGTGCACCCCGACGGCGGCATCGGCGTTTCCGCACCCCGCAAACGATCCTGAACGGCTCCGCCGACGATCCTGAACGGAGATACCTCATGGCCAAGCTCACCGCCGACACCGACCTCTGCCAGGGGTACGGCAACTGCCTCACCACCGCCGCCGACGTCTACGACATCGACGACGACGGCAAAGTGGTCCTGCTGACCGAAACGGTCCCCGAGGCCGACCGCGTCCGCGTGGAAGCGGCCGCGCGCAGCTGCCCGGTCAAGGCACTGGGTGTGGTGGACGGATGAGCACGGTCGTGATCGTCGGGGCGTCCGTGGGCGGCGTCCGCACGGCGCAGGCGCTGCGGGCGCAGGGCCACGACGGCCGGATCGTCCTCATCGGAGCCGAGCCGCACCTGCCCTACGACAAACCGCCGCTGTCCAAGCAGTTCCTCGCCGGCGCGTGGGAGCACGACCGGCTCGCGTTGCTCACCTCGGCCGAGGCCGCCGAGCAGCGGATCGAGCTGCGGCTCGGCGTCGCCGCGACGGGGCTCGACCCGGCCGCGCGCACCGTCGAGCTGGCCGACGGTGGTGCCGTCGGTTACGACACCCTGGTGATCGCCACCGGCGCCGGCGCACGGCCCTCGCCGTGGGCGGCCTCCGGCGTGCACGTGCTGCGGACGCTGGCCGACGGCACAGGCCTGCGGGCCGCGCTCGCCGAGCCGGGGCCGCTCGTGGTCGTCGGCGGCGGGTTCATCGGCGCCGAGGTCGCCGCCACCGCGCACGCCGCCGGACGCGCGGTGACCATCGTCGACCCGCTGCCCGCGCCGATCGCGCGCGTGCTCGGCGACGAGGTGGGCCGCCTGGTCGGCGACGTGCACCGGCGCCACGGCGTCGAGACGCGCTTCGGCACCGGCGTGCGGGCGGTGTCCGGCCGGGTGGGGGCGCTGGAGGTGACCCTCACCGACGGGACCGTGCTGCCCGCGGGCACGGTCGTGGTCGGCATCGGCGCGGTGCCGGCCGTCGAGTGGCTCGCCGGATCCGGGCTGGAGCTGGACAACGGCCTGGTGTGCGACGAGTTCTGCCGCGCCACCGGGCATCCCGAGATTTTCGGCGTCGGTGACGTCGCGCGCTGGTTCCACGCCGGCCACGGCGAGCACGTGCGTGTGGAGCACTGGACCAACGCGGTCGAGCAGGCGGCTTGCGTGGCGCACAACATCACGCACCCCGGCGCGCCGGTCGAGTACCGGCCCACCGAATACGCGTGGAGCGACCAGTACGACTGGAAGATCCAGATCGCCGGCCGGCCGGACCGCGCGAGCGGGTTCGAGCTGGTGGGTGATCCCGCCGCCGACCCGCCGCGTTTCGCCGCCCTCTACCGCGCGGACGATGGCCGGCTGTCCGCGGTCGTCACGGTGAACTGGCCGCGGCTGCTCGTCGCCGCGCGCCGGCTCGTCACCGCCGGGACCCCTTACAAGGAAGGACTTTCCATGCTGGACAAGGTGATCTCGCCGGTGAGCGCGGCATGACGGACTTCGAGCCGCAGCGGCGGCTGGTGTCCGACGCCTGCCGCGTGCTCGCCGCGCGCGGCCTGGCGGAGGGTTTCCTCGGCCACGTTTCCCTGCGCGTGGACGAGCAGCGGATCCTCGTCCGCTGCCGCGGGCCACGCGAGCGGGGCCTCGCGTGGACCACACCCGAGGACATCCGCCTGGTCGACCTCGACGGCGCCGCCGCGGCCGACGGTGAGCTCGACGGCTGGTCGGTGCCCAACGAACTGCCGCTGCACACCGAGGTCCTGCGCACCGATCCCACCGCGGAGGCCGTGGTGCACGCGCACCCGCCGTCCGTCGTCGCCGCCGACCTGGCGGGGCTCGCGATCCGGCCCATCGTGGGCGCCTACGACATCCCGGGCGCCAAGCTCGCGGCCGGCGGGGTGCCGGTGTACCCGCGCGGGGTGCTGGTGCGCAACCGCGGGCTGGCGCAGGAGATGGTGGCGGCGATGGGCTCGCGGCCGGTCGTCGTGCTGCGGGGACACGGGCTCACGAGTCGCGGCGGGTCGGTGCAGGAGGCCGTGCTGCGGGCGGTGTCGGTGGACGCACTCGCGCGGATGGCGCTGGCGGTGGTGAGTGCCGGTGGGCGGCTGGTCGATCTGCCGCCGGAGGATCTGGCGGAGCTGCCGGATCTGGGGCCGGCGTTCAACGAGGGCGTGGCGTGGCGGCACGAGCTCGCCCGGCTCGGTTAGCGCGCGGGAGGCGGTGGTGCCGAGGCCCTGCCTTCAGCAAGGGCGGGGCGCCACGAAATCGCCCGGCTCCGTCAGTGCAGCAGTGGCGTGGCTTCGGCGACCGTCTCCTTGAGGCGTTCGCCGATCTCGCGCACCTCGGCGCGGGACAGGCGCCCGACGGGCAGGGAGACGTTCAGCGCGAGGCGCGCCGGGAGGTTGCCGGCGGGGAAGGCGACGGCGACCGACGCCACGCCTTCCTCGCTCTCCTCGCTGCTGGTCGCGTACCCGCGCCGGCGCACGCTCTCGATCTCCAGCTCCAGCTCGCCGCGCGTGCCGATGGAGTTGGGGGTGAGCGTCTCCAGCTGCTCGTCCGGGTACATGCGGTGCAGGTCCTCGGTGGACAGCTCGGCGAGCAGCGCCTTGCCGGTCGACGTGCAGTTGGCGGGCATCGCCTGGCCGAGGCGCGAGGCGACGCGCACGGCGCGAGGGCTTTCGATGGCCTCGATGAACCGCACGGTGGTGCCGTCGAGGATCGCGAGGTGCACGGTCTCGGCGAACTCCGTGTTGAGCTTCTCCAGGAACGGCCGCAGTGTCTCGCGCACGTCGAAGCGCTGCAGGATCGCGAACGCGACGGCCGTGAGCGACGTGCCCGGCCGGTAGGCCTTCGTCCGCGCGTCCTGCCGGATGAAGCCGCGGTACTGCAGCATCGCCAGCAGCCGGTGGGCGGTGGAGGACGCGACGCCCAGGTACTCGGCCACGTCCGTCATCCGCAGCTCGGGGCGATCCCCCAGGAGCAACAGGATCCGAAGCGCCTTGTCGACCGAATCGATCGGGTACTGCGGCGCGGGCGAGTGGGCGCCGGAGGGGTCGAGAGCGGGCTTCTTCATAGCAGAATCGTACGGCAAGTCGTGAACCCGGCGGCCCGCGGTGATCGCCACGGGCCGGCTGGCGCGCGCCGGGAACCCCTGGCCGGCAGCCAAGAACCCGACTGTGCGCACAGCGGAAACCGCTGAGCGCAACCGTCCCCGAGCGCGGGAAAGCACGGCGAACCTGTGCCTTGACCCCGGTCTCTACCTCTGTTAGACAGAGCGCACTTCTTCATCGCAGAAGACTGGTGAACCATGACTCAGTTCTCCCCTCCGCCGAGACCGTCCCCACCCCGGCGTCGCTTCGGATTCGTGGTCGCGGCTCTCGCGCTCGCCACGGCCGGCTGTTCCGCTTCCGCTGCATCGAGTGACGGCTACACCCTCGGCCTCATCACCAGCCAGACCGGCACCGGCAGCCAGCTCGGCGTCGGCGAGCTGCAGGGTGCGCAGCTGGCGGTGGACCAGATCAACGCGCGCGGCGGCGTCAACGGCAAGCCGTTGCGGCTGCGCACCGCCGACGACCAGAGCAACCCCGCGCAGGCCGTGCTGCAGACGCGCAAGATGCTCGGCAGCGTCGACGCGCTCGTCGGGCCTTCACTGTCGGGTCCGTGCCAGGCCGTGATCCCGCTGGCGTCCAGCGCGAAGCTGGTCGACTACTGCCTTTCCCCCGGGGTGAAGCCGAAACCGGGTTCGTACCAGTGGTCGGCCAGTGCGCCGACCGACACGCTCGCCGAGCGCCTGCTGGCGTACTGGAAGAGCCAGGGCATCACCCGCGTCGGGCTCATCAACACCACCGACGCGAGTGGTCTCGACGGCGCGCACGCTCTCCAGACGGCCGCCGCGCACACCGGCGTTGCCCTCGTGGGGCAGGCCAGCTACAGCCCGACCGCGGTGTCGGTCACCTCGCAGCTGCAGGCCGCCACTTCGGGCAAACCGCAGGCGTTGGTGGTCTGGAGCAGCGGTGCGGCCGCCGGGGTCGCGTTCAAGGGCATCGACCAGATGGGACTCGAGCTTCCCGTGGCGACGACCGACGGAAACCTCACCTACGCGTTCCTGCGCCGCATCGCCGACTACACCCCGCAGACGCTGCTCATCCCGGCGACCCGCGACTTCTGGTTCCAGCAGCAGCGCACCAGCACCCAGGTGCAGCAGCTCGAACGCGGTTACCACGACGAGTTCCGCGCCCGCTACGGTGCCGACCCCGACTTCGGCCCCGGCGTCGCCTACGACGGTGTGCTGCTCGTGGCGCAGGCGCTGGAGAAGGCGCACGGCGACGTCGCCGGAACCCGCGACGCGCTGGAGAGCCTGCGGGGCGTCTCCGGTGTCGTCGGCACTTATTCGTTCGCCCGGGACAACCACCGCGGGATCGGCGCCGACGACGTCGGCATCGTGCGCGCGAGCGGTGGCCGGCTGACCTTCGTGGGGAGATGAGCCCGTGTCCGGACTGATCCAGGTCCTCATCGGCGGCCTCGCCGACGGGGGTGTGTACGCGCTGATCGCGCTGGGCGTCTCGCTCGTCTACTCGATCAGCCGCATCATCAACCTCGCCCAGGGCGGGTTCGTGGTGTTCGCGGCGCTGCTCGCGGTGTCGATCCAGCAGTGGCTGGGCGTGCCGCCGCTGGTGACCGTGGTGATCGTGGTGCCGCTGTTCGCGCTGCTCATGGCGGGCGTGGAACGGCTGGTCATGGCACCGGCCGCCGCCCGGGCGACGCCGGACCGGATGCTGCTGGTCACCGTCGGCGTGCTGCAGGCCATCGGCGGGCTGCTGCTGCTCGTGTGGGGCAACCTGCCGTACACGATGCAGCCCTTCAGCGGCGACACGGCGGTGACGATCGGCGGCGTGCGGATCGTTTCGCAGTACCTGTGGATCATCGGCGCGCTCGTGGTGACGGTGGCCGCGCTGTGGTTCCTGGTGCAGCGCACGAGCCTCGGCCTCACGATGCGCGCCACGGCGAGCAACCCGGAAGCCGCCGCGCTGCAAGGGATCAACGTCGGCCGCGTGCGGCTGATCGCGTTCAGCCTCGCCGGCGCCATGGCGGCGCTGGCCGGCACGACGGTGATCCCGGCGACGTTCCTGCAGTTCTCCACGGTGACGCCGTACGCCGTCGCCGGGTTCATCGCGGCGGTGGCCGGCGGCCTCGGCAGCTCGGCCGGCGCGGTTGTCGGCGGGCTGGTTCTCGGTCTGCTGCAAGGACTTTTCAGTCGCTACACCAGTGGTGACCTCGCGCAGGTGATCGCGATGGCCGTGCTCATCGTGCTCCTGCTCGTGCGACCGACCGGGCTGCTGGGCAAGACGAGCGAGGTGCGGCGATGACGACGCAGGAACAACTCACTCCCGTCACGACGACCGCGCCGCCGCGTTCGCAGCGGTCACCGCAGCGGCTCGTGATCGCGGCCGTCGCGGTGGTCGTCGCCCTCGTGCTGCCCCTGCTGGTGCCGGGATGGCTGGGGCTGCTCGTGATCGCCGGGATCTTCTTCCTGATCGTGCTCGGGCTCAACCTGCTCATGGGGTTCGCGGGCCAGGTTTCGCTGGGACAGACGCTGTTCATGGCGATCGGCGGCTACGGCGCGGGCCTGCTCACGCTGCGCTGGCACTGGCCGACGCTCGTGGCGATGATCGTGATGGCCGTGGTGTCCGCGGGCGTCGCGGCCGGGCTCGGCACGGTGTTCCTGCGGCTGCGCGGCTACTACCTCGCGCTCGCCACCCTCGGTCTCGCCGTGATCACCGAATCGCTCGCGTCGGGGCTCACCGGGTTCACCGGTGGGCCCTCGGGGCTGGTCGGTGTGCCGAGCCTGCGGCTGGGCACCTTCGACGTGTTCAGCGACCAGGCCAACTACTACCTGCTGCTCGTGGTGTGCGGGCTCGGCGCGTGGTTCGTCGGCAACTTGCAGCGGTCTCAGACCGGGCGCGCGCTGTCGGCCATCGCCGCCGACCCCGCGGCCGCGACGATGCTCGGCATCAACGCCGCCCGCTACAAGACCAGCGCGTTCGTGGTCTCCGCCGTCTACGCCTCGCTCGGCGGCAGCCTGTATGCGTTCTACCTGCGGTTCATCTCGCCGGAAGTGGTCGGGGTGACGGTGGCGCTGAGCATCGTGATCATGCTCGCGCTCGGCGGCGCGCGCACGATCGTCGGGCCGCTGCTGGGCGCGCTGGTGATCCAGGGGCTGCCGGAGGTCGGCCAGAGTTTCGCGTCCTGGTCGCCGTTCGTGGCCGGGGTCGTGCTCATCCTCGTGATCACCTACCTGCCGCGCGGGATCTGGGGCGCGGTCAAGAAAGCGGTGCAGCGATGACCCCTCTGCTGGCCGTGCACGGGCTGACCCGCCGCTTCGGCGGCGTGACCGCGGTCGACGACGTGAGCTTCTCCGTCGCGCCCGGCACCGTGCGCGCGATCATCGGCCCCAACGGTGCCGGCAAGACGACCCTGCTCGACCTGATGACCGGCTTCACCGCGCCCGACGCCGGCCGCGTGGAGTTCGCCGGGCAGGACATCACCGGCGTGCGGCCGCACCGGCTGCCCGCGCTCGGCCTCGCGCGCACCTTCCAGTCCGCGCGGCTGGTGGGCACACTGACCGTGCGCGAAAACGTGATGCTCGGCGGCTACCGCTTCACCCGCGCGCGGTTCCTGTCCGACGGCCTGCGCCTGCCGCGCACCCGGCGTGAGGAACGCGCGCTCGGCCGCCGCGCCGACGAGCTGCTGGAGTTCCTGGAGCTCGGCGCGTTCGCCGATCGCCTCGCCGGTGAGCTGCCCGCGGGCGCCCAGCGGCTGGTCGAGGTCGCGCGGGGGCTCGCGGGCGGGCCGACGTTGCTGCTGCTGGACGAACCGGCGGCGGGCCTCGACGACACCGAGACCGGCGAGCTGGCGGCCGCGTTGCGCGCGGTGTGCGCCGGCGGCATCTCGCTGGTGGTGATCGAGCACAACATCGAGCTCGTGATGACCGTGAGCGACCACGTCACCGTGCTCGACGCCGGCCGCGTGATCGCCGACGACGTGCCGCAGCGCGTGCAGGCCGACCCCGCCGTGATCGAGGCCTACCTGGGAGTGAAGCCATGAAACTCACCGTTCGCGGCCTGTCCGCCCGCTACGGCTCCACGCGCGTGCTGCACGACGTGTCCTGCGAGGTTCCCGACGGCTCGATGGTCGCGATGATCGGCGCCAACGGTGCCGGGAAGACCACACTGCTCAAGTGCGTCGCCGGGCTGCACCGGCCGGTTGCGGGAGAGATCACGCTGGGCGACGTGCCCGTCGCGGGCCTCGCCGCGCACCAGGTCGCGCGCCGCGGCGTGTGCCTCGTGCCGGCGGGGCGCCAGCTGTTCGGCGACCTGACCGTCGCCGAGAACCTGCAGGTGGGCCTGCACGGCACGGGCGTGCGGGGCAGCGCCGCGGTGGCCGGGCGGCTGGCCCGGGTCTACGACCTGTTCCCGATCCTGCGCGAGTTCGCCGGTCGCCAGTCCGGTCTGCTGTCCGGCGGGCAGCAGCAGATGCTGGCCATCGCGCGGGCGCTCGTGCGGGAGCCGGAGGTGCTGCTGCTCGACGAACCTTCGCTGGGCATCGCGCCCCTGCTGGTGACCGAGATCCTGGGCGTGCTGCAGCAGCTCGCGCGCGACGGTGTGACGATCCTGCTCGCCGAGCAGAACGCCGCCGCCGCCCTCGCCATCGCCGATCACGGCGTGGTGATGGAGAACGGCACCCTCACCCGCGCCGACACCGCCGCGGCGCTGCTCGCCGACGAGGACGTGAGCCGGCACTACCTGGGGACCTCGGCGGGTCCGGTGGACGTGGGGAAGGTGCGGGCGCTGCCGAAGGGGTTGCGGGAGCCGTTGTTGTCCACTTGAGATTGTCCACAGGAGAGTCCGCACCTGCGGGAACTCGCGAACACCCTATTGGAGGCCACCGCGTGAAGCACCGCGCCGGGTTCCTGGCTCCGCTGTACTACGACGAGCTGCGACCGGACCAAGAGCCGGCCCGGACGGTTGTGCTCGTGCACGGTGGGAGCGTCACCGGGGCGTGCTACCTGTCCACTCCGGACGGTCGTCCCGGCTGGGCCCACGCCTTCGTCGAGCGCGGGCACCGGGTGCTGGTGCCGGATTGGCCGGGCGCCGGACGGAGCACCACGCTCCCGCCCGACGAGGTCACGGGCGAGGTGGTCTGCGCGGCACTCGGCGCGTTGCTGGAGGCGCAGGACGAGCCGGTGGCCCTGGTCGTGCACTCGATGTCGGGGCCGTTCGGGTTCCGGCTGCTGGGCACGCACGGGAATCGCATCGCCGCGTTGGTCGCGCTCGCGCCCGGCCCGCCCGGCGACATCCAGCCGGAGCCGGCGGTGCTGGAGGAGACCGAAGACGACGTCGAGATCCAAGGCTTGGCGCTGCGCTGGCGGCTGCCGAAACGTGGACTGTGGTGGCCGAGTGACTCGTTCGCACGGGCGAAGATGATTGGTGCCGGCACGAGGTTTCCGCCCGACGCCGTGGCGACGTTCAGCCGGCAGCTCGGCCCCATTCCCGCCGGGCTGCTGGCGCAGCGCCAGAACGTCCACGGCAGCCAGCTGCGCGCGCCCGGGCGTTTCGACGGCAAACCGGTGCTGGTGCTCACCGGGGACCGCGACACGGACCACCCGCGCGCGGCGGACGCCGCCACGGCCGAGTGGCTGGCCGCGCGCGGCGCCGACGTCACCTACCGGTTCCTCGACGATCCGGCGCATTCGGGCAATGGCCACCTGCTGATGAGCGAGGACAACAGCGACGTGCTGGCGGAGCTGGTCCTCGCGTGGCTGGACCGGGTTTCCTGACGGGCGCGATCAGCCGGCCGGCGTCGTCCGCAGCGGCTGGAGCAGCCGCCGCGAGGTGTTCAGCGCGGCGGACACCGGGTCGAGCTCGGCGTCGCTCGGGGTGTAGCCGGGGCCGGGTTCGATGCGGGTGTCGCCGGGTGCCACGAGCTCGCCGCACTGTTCGCAGCGGCCGTCGTGGTCGAGCAGCGCACCGTCCGCGTGGTGGCGCAGCGCGCGCTTCACCCCGGCGGGCGAGTAGAAGTCGTCGCCCCAGTTGATGAGCGAGCGGACGATCGGCCACAGCGCCACGCCCTTGTCGGTCAGGACGTACTCGACAGCGCCCGCGCTCTCATCGCGCGTGAGCACGCCTTCGCGGACGAGCAGCTTCAGCCGGGCCGTCAGCACGGCGCGCGGGATGCCGAGCTGGGTGGCGAAGTCACCGAAGCGGCGCACGCCGTAGAAGGCGTCGCGCACGATGAGCAGGGTCCACCGCTCGCCGACGATCTCCAGGGCCCGGGCCAGGGAGCAGTTGCGGTCCGCGTAGGTGCTGGGAAGGGCCATGCTCACCAGTCTACCTCGCTGGTTCGTTCACTGAACCGACCTGTGCTACGGTTCATTCATTGAACTGACGAGCTCAGGAGAACCAGCGATGTACCAGTTCCTCGTTTCCTTCACCGTTCAGCCGGACCACCGCGACGACTTCGTCCGCGTGGCCCGCAAGACCGGGGCCGACTCCCTGGCGAACGAGCCCGGCTCGATCCGGTTCGAGGTCATCGCGGACGAGGAGAACCCGGACGTCTTCTACCTCAATGAGGCCTACGCCGACATCGACGCCTTCACCGCCCACGCCCAGGGTCCGTACTTCGGCGCGTTCTTCGCCGAGGCGAGCGCCTACGCCGAGGGTCCCGTGTGGCTGATGAAGGGCACCGTGGTCGGCGACAAGGCCGCGGTCTGAACCGGTGAACGACGGTCGGCGCACCGGGTTGGTGGACTCGGTGCTGGCAGCGCACGGCGGCCGCGAGCGGTGGAGCCGAGCCGGCACGATCCGCGCGCGGCTGCACCTGGCCGGTCCCATGCGGGCGGCGCTGGGTCAGGAGAAGACGTCCGCCGGGCTCGACCTGACCGTCGACGTCCACCGGCAGCGCACGGTGTTCGCCGCGTGACGATCGAAGACGCGGCCGGCGTCGTGTTGATCCTCCGGTGCGCCTCGGTGTGGTGCGCCGCGGGCGAGTTGCCCAGCACGTAGGGCACGTAGTCGCGGCGCTGCAGCCCGCGCTCGTCGTCGCGGAACGCTGCTGGGTGCTGTGTGTGGCGAGGTACGACGGGAACGTCGTCGACTTCAGTGACCTCGCCGTGGAGTTCGCCGGTGAAGCGCCGGTTCCTCCCGATTTTCGTGAAAGGTGTTGAAAATGTCTTCAGACGACAGGCTGTTCCTGGTGACCGGCGCGACCGGCAAGACCGGCGGCGGCGCGCTCAGGCTGCTGCTCGACGGCGGCCACCGCGTCCGTGCGATGGTGCACCGCGAGGACGACCGCTCCCGCGCGCTGGCCGAGGCCGGGGCCGAGGTGGTCGTGGCCGACCTGCACGACCTCGACGGGATGACCACGGCGTTGCGGGGGGTCGGTGGTGCGTACTTCTGCCACCCGATCCTGCCGGGCCTGGTGGAGTCGACCGTGATCTTCGCCCAGGCGGCGACGGAGGCCGGGGTCAGGTCCGTGGTGAACATGTCCCAGATCTCCGCGCGCCGGGAGGCCGGCAGCAACGCCGCGCGCCAGCACTGGCTCAGTGAGCGCCTGCTCGACCGCACCGATCTGCTCACCACCCACATCCGGCCGACGTTCTTCGCGGAGTGGCTCAAGATGTGGTGGGAGAAGCGCGACGGCGAGGGCTATCTGCGCCTCCCCTTCGGCGACGGGCGGCACGCGCCGATCGCGTCGGCCGACCAGTCGCGAGTGATCGCCGCCCTGCTGCTGCAGCCCGAGCCGCACAACCGCGCGGTGTACTCACTGCACGGCCCGGTGGAGCTCGACCACCACGGCATCGCGGCGGAGATGGCGGCCGAGCTGGGCCACCCGGTGCACTACGAGCCGATCAGCGTCGAGGAGTTCTCCGCCTCGGGGCGGGAGAGGGGCGCGGACCCGCACCTCGTGCAGCACCTCGCCAACGTCGCGGTCGACTACCGCAACGGTGTGTTCTCCGGCACCAACGACATCGTCGAGAAGATCGGCGGGCGGCCGCCGTTGTCGGTCGCGGAGTTCGTCCGGGAGAACCGTGGCGCGTTCGAGACCAGCGGGCCGCGGTTCGTTCCCGCTCCGTGACCCGGGCGGTGCCACTGTCCACACTCGACGGACGCGGCGGGGTCACGCCCGCCGTGCCCGCCGGGTGGCGCGGGAGATGCGGGCTTCGGTGTCCTCGATGGTGACGTCGTGGCCGGCGGCGCAGCGCACGGTGGCGGAGAGGAGCTCGCCGCAGCCCGCGTGGACCAGTTCGACGCCGCCGGCCGGGCCGTCGAGGGTGGCGCCCCAGCTCATCATCGCGACGACCACGGGGAACAGCGTGCGGCCCCGCTCGGTCAGCACGTACTCGTGGCGGGTGCGCGACCCCGGCTCGCGGTAGGGCTGCTGGCGCAGCAGGCCGTCGTCGACGAGTTGTTTGAGGCGTTTCGCCGCGACGGCGTCGCTGAGGCCGGTGCGGCGGGTGAGCTCGTCGAAGCGGCGGCCGCCGTAGAACGCTTCGCGCAGCAGGATCATCGCCGATCGGGTGCCGACGAGCTCCAGCGCGCGTTCGATCTTGCACCAGCCTTCGGCGGTCCACGCGTCGCGGTCGACGAAGCCGCCGACGCGCGTCATCACGGGGCGGTCCGCCTCGGGCTCCTGTGTGTGCTCCATGACAGACACTGTACCTGACTAGCGTAAAGCATAGTCAGACTGCTACGGTGCTGACTATGTCTTTGAAAAGTCAGCAGGCGAGACCCGAGGCGCCCGCGCGGGGCCGGTGGTGGGCCCTGGCGGTGGTCTGCCTCGGCGTGATGATGGCGTTCGTCAACGTCTCCTCGATGATCTCCGCGCTGCCGGCCATCCAGTCCGACCTGCATACGTCGTCGGCCCAGCTGGTGTGGGTCAGCAGCGCGTACACGCTGGCCGTGGTGAGCCTGGTGCTTACGGCCGGCACGCTGGGGGACCTGATCGGCCGCCGTGCCGTGTTCCTCGGCGGCGTGGTGGTGTTCGCCGCGAGCAGTGCCCTGGCGTACTTCTCCGACAGCGCGGGCCTGCTGATCGCGGCCCAGGCGCTGATGGGCGTCGGCGGTGCGGCGATCCTGCCCGCCAGCCTGTCGATCGTCAGCCACTCCTTCGCCGATCCGCGCGAACGCACGAGCGCGATCAGCGTCTGGGCGAGCTGTTCGGGGCTGGGCCTCGCGATCGGGCCGCCGGTGGCGGGCATCCTGCTCGACCACTCGAGCTGGCACTCGGTGTTCCTGACCAACGTCGTGCTGGGTGTCGTGGCGATCGCGCTGACGCCGGTGCTGGTCCCGGAGAGCAAGCACCCGACGCGCCGGCTCGACCCGGCCGGTGTCGTGCTGGGCACGATCGTGGTCGCGTCGGCGACCTACGCGATCATCGAAGGGGGCTCGGTCGGCTACGCGGCTGCGCAGATCATCGCGGTGTACGTGGTGTTCGCCGGGTCGCTCCTGGCTTTCGTCCAAGTGGAGCTGCGCCACCCCGACCCGATGCTGGACCTGCGGCTGTTCAGGAGCCCGTCGTTCGCGGCCGTGATGGGGGTCGCGACCGCCACGATGTTCGGTTTCGTCGGGATCTCACTGGTGAGCGTGCTCTACCTCGAACGCGTGCAGCACCTCGACGCGCTCGGCACCGGTGTGCGGATGCTGGTCATGTTCGGCACCTACATCGTGGTCAGCGCGCTGGCCGCCCGGCTCGTGCGGCGCATCGGTTTCGTGGCCATGCTCACCGGCGGCCTGGTGATCATGGGCGCCGGTGCGCTGCTGCTGCTGGTCACGGGACCGGTGCAGGGGTTCGGGCAGGTGTGGCCCGGGCTGTTGATCGTCGGCATCGGTTCCGGGCTGCTGGTGGCCCCTTCGACCGCGGCCGCGGTGAACAGCGTTCCGGCGCAGCAGGCGGGGATGGCGAGTGCCGCGGTGAACATGTTCCGGCAGCTGGGCAGTGTGCTCGGCCCGAGTGTGCTGGGCACGATCGTCACGACGAAGTTCCCGCGGAACCTGAGCGACCGTCTTCTCGAATCCGGGGTCCCGGCGGACCTCGCGCGGCAAATCGCGGACGGCGCGAGCCACGGCGCCAGTACCTCGGTGGCTTCCCTGCAAGCCACGGTGACGCGTGCGGCGGCGCCCGCGTTCACCGACGCGGTCCACTCGGGACTGCTCGTCGGCGGCATCGTCCTCGTGGTGATGGCGGTTCCGACCGTGGCGTTCGTCCGGCACCGGGCTGCCGGTGCTCGCGCGGAGAAGACGCGGTGACTGTCGGCTTGACCCCGACCTTGTAGCAGCCAGGCCAGTTCTTTCGAGGGAGCACGTGCATGAAGCCAGTCCTCAACCGGCGCGTCGCGGTGACCGGGGTGGGTGTCGTGTCGCCGGCCGGAATCGGCGTGAAGGAGTTCTGGGCCGGGCTGTCGCGCCCGGCCGCCACGGCGAACGTGCGGCGGCTCACCGGCTTCGACCCGCGGCGCTGGATGTCGCACAAGGCAGCGCGCACGGCGGACCTCGCGACGCAGATGGCGGTCGCGGCCGCCGACGAGGCGCTGGCCGACGCGGGGCTGCTCACCGGCGAGATCGACCCCACGGTGGCGGTGCCCGACGCCACCCGCGCCGCCGTGTCGCTCGGCACCGGGATCGGCGGGGTGTCCACACTGGAGTCACAGGCCGAAGTCCTGGCGGCGCAGGGTGAGCGCAGGGTGTCGCCGCACACCGTGCCCATGACGATGCCGAACGCCGGCGCCGCCGCGCTCAGCATCCGCTACGGCTTCCAGGGCAGCGCATCGGTGATCACCACGGCCTGCGCCGCCGGCACCGACGCGATCGCCGCGGGCGCCCGGCTCATCGCCTCGGGCGCGGCCGACGTCGTGCTCGCGGGCGGCAGCGACGCCAGCCTCACGCCCGTGTGCGTGGCCGGCTTCACCACCATGCGTGCACTGAGCCGCAGCGGGATCTCGCGTCCGTTCGATGTGGACAGAGACGGCCTCGCCGCCTCGGAGGCGGCCGGCGTCCTCGTGCTGGAGCCCTTGGAGCTCGCCCTGCAGCGCGGCGCGCGCGTCTACCTGACCATCGACGGCACCGCCTCCACCGCCGACGCGTACCACGTCACCGCACCCGCTCCCGACGGCGCCGGCGCCGAGCGCTGCATGCGAATGGCGATCGACGACGCCGGCTACACACCGCGCGACATCACCCACATCAACGCCCACGGCACCTCGACCGCCCTCAACGACGCCGCCGAGGCCCACGCCATCCGCCGCGTCTTCGGTGCCTCGCGGCCGCTGGTGACCAGCATCAAGGGGGCCACCGGGCACTCGTTCGGCTCGGCCGGCGCGGTGGAGGCCGTCGCCGTGGCGCTGACGATGGCGCACGAACTCGTCCCGCCGACGCTCGGACTGTCCACCCAGGACCCCGCACTCGACGTCGACGTGGCCCGGGAACCCACACCATGGACGCCGGGACCGGTGCTGTCGAACAGCTTCGGCTTCGGTGGGCACAACGGCAGTCTGGTGTTCTCGCCGGTCGGCTAGCCCCGGCTGCGTTGTTGGCGTTGGTTTCGCCGAGGCGTGCGCGGGGCGGGGTGGGTTGTGGTTGTCGAGGGCTGTCCTCGCAGGGCGGTTCACGTTGGTCGTGCACCCCGAAGCTGGATTGTGTTGACGGCCGCTGAGCCGTTGTCAAGGCGGGAAAGATGCCTTGACAACGGCTCGGCGGCCGCAAGGAGGCTTCGGATCGGGGTGCGGGGAGGGGCATGGGTTCATGCGGCCCTGCGTTTCTACGGCCCGTTGCGTGATCGTTTTTGAGCGCCGAGGGCGTCGGCGCAATTGCCATTGCTCACCGATTTCGCAATTTGTCAAGGAGCTCGCGCAGTCATTGCCGGGTCGCGACCAAGATCGTGACGAGTACACTGCTTAATGTGAAACCTGGCACTGTGGCAGTGTTTCCAGGACCTCCGAAGCGATACGGGAGGCAATTCAGTGGACGATCAGTGGCCGGCGATCGCGCGGTTCGCGGAACTCGTCTGCGGCACCCTCGGCTCCGCTCAAGTGCAGCAGCGCGCACTGCCCGATTTGGCGAGATTGACGCGCAGCGACAGCGGTGCCGTCTATTTGCTCGATCGCCACGACCGGCGCACGCTCGTCTCGACGATCGGCGGCCCGCCGTCGCTGGTCCACGACTTCGACGAGGTCCCCCAGCCGTGTGAGTACCTGCGGCGGACGACGAGCACGCACTACTCGGTGCACGACGTGATGATCCACCGCAGCGCGGCCGACCACCGCCGGTCGCCGCAGGGGCGGGTGCTCACCAAGTACGGGTTCGAGCACTGCCTGGCGGTGCCGCTGCTGCGTGCCGGGCGCGCCTTCGGCATGATCACGTTGTCGCGCCGTCGCGGCCGGCCGGCGTACGGGACGCCGGAGCAGCAGGTCGCTGATCGGCTGGCGCGGTTCGTGTCGGTGGCGCTCACCAACGCCCGGGCGTACGAAGCCGCCGCCGGCCCGGCGCGCTTCGAGGAGACCGTGGTGCTCAGGACGGCGTCGAGCGCGGTGGAGGTCCGCACGACCCGGCTGAGCGAGAACGTCGGGGTCGCGCTGCCGGCACAGCGCAGCGGGAACCCGGCGGGGGCCGGCGCGGCGCTCACCGCGCGGGAGGCCGAGGTTCTCGACCTCGTGTCGAGCGGCCTGGCGAACCTCGAGATCGCGGCCGAGCTCGGGATCGCGCTCAACACCGTGAAGCAGCACCTCAAGCACGTCTACCGCAAGCTCGGCGCGCGGTCCCGGGTCGAGGCGGTACGCACCACCGCACGGCCGGTGAATACCACCTGAGGGGTATGGCCCCGGTCGTCCGCGCGGAAGAAGGTGGGTTCGCGGGCCCGGAACCGAGGGCCGTCTCCCGAGAGGCGATGAACGTGACGTACGACGTCGGTGGAGTGGCCCGGTGAGGCCGGCCTCGGTGGACCTGGTGATCACGGCGGGCGCGATCGCGACGATGGACGCGACCCGCCGGATCATCCGCGACGGCGCGGTCGCCATCGCCGGCAGCCGGATCGTCGCGGTCGGCAAGCGCGACGAGATCCTCACCACCCACGCGCCCGCGAAGCTGATCGACCGGCCGGGCGGCCTGCTCACCCCGGGCCTGATCGACTGCCACCACCACGCCGCCGGCGCGTTCCTGATCAACGGCGCCGTCGACGAGCAGCCGCAGCTCAAGCGCCTGAAAGAGATCGTGGTCCCGCACGAGGACCAGCTGACGGAAGAAGAGGCCTACGTTGCGGCGTCGGCGAGCCTCGCCGAGCTGATCCGCCACGGCACCACCTGCTTCGCCGACGCCGGCGGGCCCCGCACCGCCGCGACGGCGCGGGCGGCAACGGAGCTCGGCATCCGCGGCGTGCTCGCGGCGAAGTCCGGGGACCAGGCCGGGCCGTTCGGCGGCGAGGTGCCGAGTGCGGAGGATTGCCTCGCCGAAGCCGACGAAGCCCACGACCGGTTCAACGGCTCCGCCGACGGTCGCCTGAAGGTCTGGTACGACCTGGACATGCCGCCGGCGGTCAGCGATCGGCTGGTCGAGGAAGTCCTGGAGCGGGTGTCCGAACGCGACGCCGGCATCGTCGGCCACTTCATCGGCCGCCCGTCGGACGCGAGCCGCAACGCGGATCTCGAGCGCTACCACCGGATGGGCGTGCTCGATCAGCGGCTCGTGCTCGCGCACATCGGCTGGCTGCCCCCGGACGACGTCAAGCTGCTGGCCGCCTCGGGCGCCTCGATCGCCCACGCGCCGGGCGGCAGCCTCATCGGCGGCAACGGCTGGGTCGCCCACGGCGTGATCCCCGACCTCTCGGCTGCCAGCCTCAGCAGCAGCGGTTCCGCGCCGGATCGGCCGATCAGCTGAACGCCGATCGGCAGACCGTCCGGCGCGGTTCCGCCGGGCACCGTCATCGCCGGGGACGCCGGTGCGGCTCGCCAGCGCGGGGAACTCCATCACGTCGGCCCGGAGCCGCGCGCCCTCGGGCGAGCCGAGGCGCTCGATCGCGATCGGCGGGACCGACGACGTGGCGCACAGCACCGCGTCCACGTCGGCGAACAGCTCCACCACCCGGCTGCGCAACCCGACCCGCGCCCGCTGCGCCGCGAGGTACTCGTCCTGCGTGACCTGCTCGGCGAGCGCGAAGCGGGACTGCACGTCCGGGCCGAACTCCGCGGCCCGCTGAGGCCAGCGGCCCGCCGATCGGTGCCCGGCCGAGCTCTCCGTGAGCACGGTCGTGGCCAGCGTCGGGTACAGGTCCTCGACCGGGAACCGAAGCTTCCGCACGTCGTGGCCGCGCGCGGCGAGGTGCTCCACCGCCGCGACGACGGCCTGGATCTCGGGCTCGGGGCGGCGGCCGCCGAAGTCGTCGGCCACGGCGATCGTCCGGACGCCGTGGCTGGGCCGCCGGGAAGTCAGGACTTCGTCGCGCTCGATGACCCGCCGGTCGGCTGCGGGGTGTCCTCGGTGATGCCCGCGAGGTTCAGGCGTAGGAGTTGCGGACGTCGTTGTGCCCGCCGCGTTTGAGCAGGACCGGGTGCCGGTCGGTGGCCGCGTCGAGCTCGCGGGCCGTGGGCAGGTGCCGCTCGCCGAGGTTGAGCTCCTGCCAGTTGGTGGTGGTGCGGATCCACTCGCCCGGTGGCGGGCGCGCTGAACATACCGATGATTTTGCGATCGGCACCGATGCGCGATCTCGCGACCGAGGGTGGCCGCTCGGCCAGAACCTCGACCACGGCGTCGAGCACCGCTTCCCGTCGAGACCCCCGGCCCGACGCTGGCGTCCACTGCCGGCCGTCATGGCGGTACGGTGCCGCCATACCGATTTTCTGGCAAACCCCTCTTCACCTGTGAAGATCAGGCCGTCAGCGCTGCCCGGGCCACGGTCTCGATCGGAATTTCGGGCGAGTGTCGGACTGGTCAGTCGGCTGACCGGGGCTGCCGTCCGAGTCGACCGCCGAGCACCGGTCGATGAACGCTGATGGGTGAGGATGTCGGCAAAACCATCACATGGTGGATGTGTACCACGTCACATGCTTACCGCCGCGGCTCGGCCGTGGCGGTAACCTCGAACACGGAGAGCGCGCGAAAAGCACTTGTCCGGTATGGGTTAGCCCGGCGTATTTGCAATATCCCACCTGAGCGCTCTTTTGTTGGAATGGTGGATAATATCGATGTCTGTCATCATTATCGGCGCGGGCATGGGTGGACTCAGTTTAGCTCAAGGTCTGCGCAAGGCGGGGGTTCCGTTCGAGATTTACGAACGCGACGCTGCGCTCGATGCCCGGCCGCAAGGTTATCGGCTCCATATCGACAGTGTAGGAAATGACGCACTTCGTGCGGTTCTGCCACACAACTTGTACGAACTCTTTCGGGCGACCGCGCAGCAAGTTCTCGCTCGCAACGTTGTGTACGACGAGAAATTGCGCCACGTGGAGGATCTTCCCCTCGTCGGCCGCGACCCGCACTTGAACGTGAACCGGTTCACCGTGCGCCAGATCCTGCAGCACGGGCTGCGCATCAACTTCGGCAAGCGGTTCACGCACTACGAGGCGGACGGTGACGGCGTGACCGCGCACTTCACCGATGGCACTTCGGCCCGGGGTGAACTACTGGTTGGCGCCGACGGTGTGAATTCACCGGTGCGCCGTCAGTACCTGCCACACGCCGAGGTCGTCGATTTCGGGCTTGGGAGCTTCTACACCAGGGTGCCGCTGACGGAGCAGAGCCGTCGGCTGTTCACGCCCGAAGCATTCAAAGTGTTCTCGTTGGCGGTTGCTCCCGACAACACGCTGATCGGCTTCGGATCAGTCGATTATCCGGAGCCGGTGGCCGAAGCAGCTGCTCGATTGGTTCCTGACCTCGATTTGCGGGATCACGACCCGTACATGTCCTTTTCGTTCAGCGCGCCGCAAGACATCTTCGCGCTCAGCGAAGGCGAAGCCGCGGCGCTGTCCGGTGCGGAGATGCGTGAGGTCGCGTTGGACCGCTTGGCCGGGTTCGCTCCCGAAATTCGGGCGATGGTGGAGCACTGGGACGACGACTCGACTTTCCCGCTCAAAGTGAGGACCAGCGTGCCGGTCGACCCGTGGGAGACGACCCGGGTCACGGTGATGGGCGATGCGATCCACACGATGAGCCCGGCCGCCGGTGCTGGGGCCAACACCGCGTTGCGGGATGGCGCGACGTTGTCGGCGGAGTTGGCCTCTTCGTTGCGGCTCGACGCGGTTGCCAAGTACGAATCCGCGATGGTGCGATATGGGTTCGACGCGGTTCGCCACTCTGCCAGCAATGGTGCGCGCAGCTTCGGTCAGCCTGCACTGCCGCCGGTGTCCTCGTTCCAGTAGCCGTGGTTGCGTGCCGTACTTCCTCGGCGGAGGAGGGCGGTTCTGAACAACACGGTGTCGCGCGTTCGCCCACCAGCCGGCGTGTCCGGCTGGTGGGCGAACGCGTTCGTCGGCGCAGGAGGAAGGCCTCGTCGGCGGGCTCAGACGCCGTGGGTCTCGTCCTCGTCCGATCGCCAAGGGCCCACAACCGGCTGCGGAGAGCCGATGGCGCCGGCGCCCGCCGCCCGGTCTTCGAACACCACCGGCCGGCGCGGAGTCATGTCGTGCTGCAGCTGGAAAACGTCGAACCGGTTGTACCCCCCCACGATGTCGTGCAGCTGCTTCGGCTGGCTGCTGCGGGCGAGGTCGATCTCCGCGTGCACGATCCCTTCTTCGCCGACCAGCGGCGCCACCACCGGATTGCCGTCAGGACCGAAAATCCCCGACAACGCGCTGTTCGGTCGCCGCATCAGCCGAGCGATCTCCGGGTCGTCACCCGCGGCGATCTCGATCATCTCGTCGGTGATGGTGGAGCAGGCGACCACGGAGAACAGCTTGCCCTCGAAGGCGTGGGCGGCGCTGCGGACCGCGATGGCCTGCGCCATGTCGTAGTCGGCCGGCGCGACGGGCAGCGAGATGCAACTCCGACGTGTACGAGTTTGCCCTGTGCCAGCAAGGAGAACCGCGCGAGCGTGTTCGTGTTCTCCCCGCACGCCGGCGCGCCCAGGGGACCGACGGCGGAGTCGAGCACCCGGACGGTGTTGCCGTCACCGCCGCCCCAGGTCAGTTCCTCGGCCCACATCGGCACGAGCTTGCGGTGGACGTTGAGCACCGAGCCGTCGGGGCCGATCGTCACGATGCTGCTGTAGATCAGCCCGAGGCTGTGCCGGCTGCGTTCGTTGACGCCGATGACCACCGTGGTCTTCGTGGCCGCGGCGGCCGCGCGCAGGGCGTCGAGGTGGGGGCCGGGGATGTCTATGGCGCAGACGCCGAGTGGCAAGATCCAGCACTACCGGCTGCGGCGGCTGCTGGCCGAACGCGACTGAGTGTACGAAAACCAGGCCCGCGAATACTGGCGCACAAGAACGGGCGGCTCCTCACCGGGAGCCGCCCGTTCGGGCCGTGCGTCAGGCGATGCCGCGGAACCCGCCGCGGTAGAACAGCAGCGGGTTGTCGTCCTGGCCCGCGCTCATCTCCACCACGCGGCCGACGACGATGTCGTGATCGCCTGCCTCGTGCTCGGCGTCGATCACGCAGTCGAGCCACATCAGGCTCTCGGCCAGCACCGGGTTTCCCGCTGTCGTCTCGGTGCGCACCACCCCGCCCCACCGGTCGGCACCCTTGCGCGCGAACGCGGACGCGGCCTCCCGGAGACTTCCGTGGCGTAGTCGGCCAGGTCGATCACCTGCCGGTCGGTGTCGTCCTTCACCAGGCGCTCGAGCAAAGCCTCGGCGACCTGTCGCGTGCGCGAAGCGGGTTTCGGGTTTCCCACCACGACGGTGGTTTTCATAGCTGCTCCGTCCGGCCCCCGGGAGGGCGATCTGTTCGCAGCTGGTACGAGGTCTTGTGGCTCGTACAGCCCCGCACCGGCTTTCGGTGCGGGCCGCGGCTGGGCGCGGAATGCTTGCGACGCTAGCGCAGCGGCCGAAGCCGGGTCAACGGCGCGTTGGCGAAATACCACCCGAGGGTTATGGCCCACCAGCAGTTCGCGCCGAGAAAATAGCGGAGAACTGCGTTGGCCTTCACTTTCGAGGAATGTGGTATCAGTGGACGACGATTCGATCAAGCCCAACCCCATTCGGGATTCGGCGAACAAACTGAAGCTGAGCGTCTTCGCCGCGAACGGCTCGGGTGGTGCCTTCACTTTTCACCCGGACCGGTTCTCCGGCGATTGGGACGCCATCGCGCGGCTCGCGAAAAAAGCCGACGAGCTCGGCCTCGAAGGGTTCGTCTCCGCGTCGCGCTGGCGTGCTTTCGGCCGCGGCGGACACTATTCGGGCGACATCATGGAGACCCTCACCTGGGCCGGTGCCGTCGCCGCGATCACCGAGCGGATCAGTGTCATCAGCACGGTTGCGGTGTCGCTGATCAACCCGGCGTTCGTCGCCAAGGCCGAAGCGACCATCGACCTCATTTCCCGCGGCCGCGCCGGGATGAACCTCGTGTGCGGCTGGTTCCAGCCCGAGTTCGACCTGTTCGGAATCGAGCTGAAGGAGCACAGCGATCGGTACGCCTACGGCGACGACTGGATGGAGGTGTTCGACAAGCTGTGGACCTCGACCGAGGAGTTCAATCTGCAGAACGAGAGCTTCCACGTCAAGGACGCCATTTCCCAACCGCGTCCGCTGCAGTCGCGCCCGGTGCTGCTGAACGCGGGCGGGTCACCGCGCGGCCGGAAGTTCGCGGCCCAGCACGCCGAAGTCGCGTTCACCATTCCGGACGACCCGGATCCCCTGGCAGTCAAGGAGCGGGTGGCCGAATACCGCGAAGACGCGCGCAGGATGTTCGGCAAGGAGATCCAGATCTGGCTTTCCGCTTACGTCGTGCAGAAGGACACCACGACCGAAGCGGAGGCCTACGCCCACGACTACATCGTGACCCAGGGCGACGACGTGGCTGTCATGGAAATGATCAACGCGAACATCCCCAACTCCCAGACGATGCGGCCCGGCCGGCTGGCCGAGATGGCGTACGAGTTCAAGGCGGGCTACGGCGCGTACCCGCTGGTGGGCTCGGCGAGTGACATCGCGAAGCGCATCGGGGAGCTTTCCGATGCCGGCGTCGACGGTCTGATGCTGCTGTGGCTGGACTACGAGGATGGGCTGGTGCGCTTCGCCACCGACGTGCTGCCGCGGCTCGAAGAAGCCGGGCTGCGCGCGCCGGCTGGTTCGGAGTGATGCCCGCGGCCCGGGCCCCGGTGGGGTCCGGTCCGCGGTGTCTCAGTGCCCGAACGCTTCCTGCAACCACCACGAACCACCGTCCGACGTGATCTTCGCGTCGAGCACCAGCGGCTTCCGGGGCTTCGCCGCCAGCCACTCGGTCACCACGCCGAGGTCTTCGGCGCAGCGCACGGTGCGGCCTTCGCAGCCGTGCCCCCGCGCCAGCGCGGCGAGGTCGTGTTCGGGGAAGGTGACGTTCTCCAGTCCCGCGGTGCCGGCGCCGAAGTGGTGGACTTCCGCGCCGTAACCGGCGTCGTTGTAGACGACCACCAGCAACGGCAGCTCGAGCCGGACCGCGGTGTCCAGTTCGGACAGTCCCATCAGGAATCCGCCGTCGCCCAGCGCGGCCACCGGCACGCGGTCCGGTCGGGCCAGCGCGGTGCCCACCGCGGTGGCCAAACCAAGCCCGACCGACTGAAACGCTTGGGTGAAACAGAAGCCGTTCTCGTCGGGCACGTCGAGGTACATGCTGGGGTACCCGAGGAAGTTTCCCGAGTCGACGGACACGGTCCGCTCGCGCGGCAGCAGGCGGTTGAGCGTGGCCGACAAGGTGCGTGGGTCGATCCGGTCCGGTGTGGACTCGTCGTCGAACGGCAGCTGGTTCCACCGCAGGCCCGTGCGGATCCGCTCGCCGATCTCGGGTCGCCGGTAGCCGACGCGGGTCTCGGACCCGAGCAGCTCGGTGGCCGCGCGGGCGGTTTCCGTCACCCCGCCCCACAAACCGAGGTCCACGTCGTGGTGCCGGCCGATGGCCGCCGGGTCCAGGTCGATCTGCACGAGACGGGCGTCCGGTCCGATCAGCGCGCCGTGGCGCGTCGTCCACATGTTCAGCGCGCACCCGAACGACACCACGAGATCGGCCTGTGAGATCAGTTCGGCCGTCAGGGGCGAGGCGAAGCCACCCGAGACGTCGATGCTCCAGGGGTCGTCGTTGAACAGGCCGCGGCTCACGGCCGCCGTCGCCAGCAGCGCACCCCTCCGTCGTCCGGGCTCCCGGATCGCCTCGGCCGCGCCCGGGGACCGCCCGCCGCGCCCGGCGATGAACACCGGCCGTGCCGACTCGTTCAGGAGGTGGGCGAACTCCGCCAGAGGCCCGGGCGCGGGCTGGGGCGGCGCGACCGCGGTCGGCAGCCGGCCGTCGTCCTGTGGTGGCAGTTCCTGGTCCTGGACGTCGATCGGGACGTTGAGCACCACCGTGCGCCGCTGCTGCACGCACACGGCGAACGCCTGCGCCACGTCGCTCAGGGCGGAGCGCGGCGAACGCACCCGCAGCGGCACCGCGCCGACGCCGGCCGCGAGACCGGGCTGGTCGACGAAGAAGTTGGACGCCGGGTCGTTCGCTTCGGCCGTCAGCACCAGCAGCGGGGTGCGGCTTTTGGCGGCTTCGGTGATGCCGGGCAACGCGTTGGTGTAGCCGCAGCCCTGGTGCAGCGACAGCACGGCGACCTCACCCGACATGCGCGCGTACGCGTCGGCCATGGTGGCGGCACCACCTTCGTGCCGGGCCGCCACGAACCGCGCGCCCCCGGCCACCAACGCCTGCGTGAAGTGGAAGTTGCCGCTGCCGACCACGCCGAACGCGGCGCACACGCCCTGCTCGGTGAGGAACCGGCCGATGGCCTCGTGGACCAGCATGGTCAGCGCGCTCCGTTCTCGACGAGCGCCAGGATCCTCGCCGGGCTGCCGGATCCGCCGACGATCCGCAGTGGCGCCACGATCAGCAACGCTCCCGTCGGCGGCAGCAGGTGCAGGTTCTGCAGCTGGGTGATGCCGTACTTGCCGGCACCGAGGATGCACGAGTGCACGGGGAACGGGGTTCGAGGCCGAACGCCTGCCCGGCGTCCGTGCCGACCGTCTCCACGCCGAAGCCGAGGATCGGTGTTTCCTCGGCCAGCCAGCGTGCGCAGGTGGGGTCGACGCCCGGCGTGTGGGAGCCGCTGTCGTCGGCGTTGAGGAACAGGGCCTGGTCGTGCGAACGCGCGGCCCAGCCGGTGCGGTACAGCAGCCAGCCGGCGGGCAGGCCGCCGTGTTCGCGCTGCCACTCTTCGACATCTTCGCGGCGCAGCAGATAGTCCGGATCGGCGGCCGCCTCGCGGGTCTTGTCGATCACCGCGGCCGGGGCGATGAGCCGGCTCGGCGGCACGTCCGCGAGGTCTTCGAGGCCGGCGCCGGTGATCCAGTGCCGCGGCGCGTCGAAGTGGGTGCCGACGTGCTCGCCGGTGTGAATGGTGTTGTGGTACCAGAAGGGGACGCGCTCGTCGTACTTCGACAGCGTCTCCAGCTGGAACGGGGGAGTGGCGGCCACTTCCGGGGGCAGCTGGATCACGGGCGTCGTGGCCGAGAGCGGCGCGGTGAGGTCGACGATCGAGACGGCACCCTCGGCGAGCGCGGAAATCAGCGTGGTCACTGGTTCGGGGGACATGGATTTCATCGTGTGCGAGCGGTCTTCGCGGCACCAATACCTATCGGGGCGCCGTTATGCTCCAGTGGGCATAGCTGGAGGGTTTTTCGCTATGCCTTCTCCGGAGGTGGTGAGTGGAGCGTTTCCTCGACGGCCGGCTCAAGCTGCGCCACCTCACGCTCGTGATCGCGATTGCCGACAACGGCACGCTGCTCGGTGCCGCCCAGTCGCTGCACGTGACGCAGCCGGTGGTCACGCGCGCCCTGCGCGAGGTGGAGGCGATCGTCGGGGTGGAGCTGTTCACCCGCGGGCCGAGGGGCGTGCGGCCCACCGCTTCGGGGGAGATTCTGCTCGACCACGCGCAGGCGGTGCTCGGCCAGCTGCGCTCGGCCCAGGACCGCATCGACGAGCTGCGCAGCGGCGGCTTCGAGCCCGTGCGCGTCGGTACGAACCTGGCGGCCGCGCACACGCTGCTCCCGGCGGCGCTCATCCGGCTCAAGGCCGACCACCCGACGCTGACCGCGACCGTGGTGGAGAGCCTGAGCACCGACCTCGACGTCCGGCTCGTCCGCGGCGAGCTCGACCTGCTCGTCGGCCGCCTCCCCGCCCGCACCACGCCCCGTTTCCGCGACCTGCCGCTCTACGACGACCCCGTGGGCATCATCGCCCGCCGCGACCACCCCGCGTTCGCCGCTGGCCTCGGCACGCTCTCGCAGCTGCAGGACTTCCCCTGGCTGTTGCCCGGCCGCCCCACCGCCCTGCGCGACGAACTCGACGAGCTCTTCGCCCGCCACGGACTGCCCTTGCCCCGCAACAGGATCGAATGCTCGACCATCCTGACCATGCGCTCGATCCTGACCCGCTCCGACGCCGTGTCACCCATGCCCCTGCTCATCGGCACCGGCGACGACGGCCTGGCGACCCTGCCGGTCCGCCTGGACACCGTGCCGCCCACGATCGGCATCACCACCCTCGCGGCCCGCGAGCCGACGCCGAGCGCGCGGCTCCTGATGGGCCACCTCGTCGCGGAGGCGCAGCGGATCTCGGCCGAACTCGCCGACCTCGGATGACCCCCGGGGGTTATGGCGTGCGGGATTCTCTGGAGGCGAGGCTGTCGGGGAAGGAGGTCCCGATGACCGAACACCTGCAGCACGCCGTGGCCTCACTCGCCGCCGGGCGCCCTGTGCTGGTGACCGGCACCCACGCCGACCTCGTCTTCGCCGCCGAAGACGCCACCCCGCGCCTAGTCGCCTTCGCCGTCCGCCACACCGACGGCTTCCTCTGTGCCGCCTTGCCGGAGGAGACCTGCGACCGCCTCAACCTCCCCCCGATGCCCCGCGCCTCACCCGACGCCGCCGCCTTCACCGTCACGGTCGACGCCCTGGGCGGCACCACGGGCATCTCCGCCACGGACCGCTCCCGCACACTCCGCCGCCTCGCCCACCCCACGGCCACCTCCGCCGACTTCACCCGCCCCGGCCACGTCGTGCCCATCCGGACGGCCCGCACCGGGGCGCCCCACCACTCCGGCCGAGCGGAGGCCGCGCTGGACCTGGTGCGCCTCGCGGGGAAGCGGGAAGCCGCGGTCCTCAGTGGACTGGTGTCGTCGTGGCGGGTCGGCGAGATGGCGGGCGCCGAGGAGCTGGCGGCGTTCGCCGCGGAACACTCGTTGCCGGTCGTGTCGGCGGCGCAGGTGCTGGCGCTGCGGAAGGTTGCGCCGTGCCCTCGGTGCGGCCACGCGAGCTGACGCCGGCAAGGTTCGACGTACCGGATGACCAGGATGCCGATGGCTACCTCTTCGAATTCCCCTGGTCCAAGGCAAGAGGCCGATGAAGTTCCTGGTGTCGCAACACTGGGTGTGCTGAGCGGCGAACCGTTGCTTCAGGGACGGATGCCCGGCAGATGCGTGTTGGCCCGCCGGACCTCCGAAGCCAACGCCGGCACCTCGATGACCTTGCGCCCCGCCGCTGTGAGGAGTTCCACGCCCTCCGCCTCGACGAACAGGGACGGCTCGCGCCACGCGATGACGGTGCGGGGGATCGGCGTTTCGAGGATCAGCTGCGTGCAGCTCTTCGGGTGGGACGCTCGCGAACTGCACGGCTCCAGCGAGCTGTACATCGTCGCCGTGGTCAGGCGGGGGTCGTCCGCGCGGAGTTTGGCCAGGGCGGCTTCCTCGGCGTGGTTGTGGGGCTCGCCTTCGCCCGAGTGGCCGGTGGCGAGGACCGTGCCGTCGGGGGCGGCGATCACGGCGCCGACGCGGAAGGTGGAGCTGGGCGGGCATTCGTCCGCCAGGGCGATGGCCTGGCGCAGGAGCAGGATGTCGGTCGGGGTCGGTTCGGTGGCCGCGCGGTAGTGCAGGACGGCGACGTCACCGAGGCGGCGCAGGTCGGCGAGTTCGAGTGGGCGCGGGAACGCGCCCGGGCCGAGGAAGCGGGGGGCGCGCGCGTCGCCGACGAACGTCGGGGCGATGGCGAGCCGCAGTTCGTCGGCGAGGCCCGCGTCGAGGAACTGGGTGTGGACGGCCCCGCCGCCCTCCACGAGGAGGCGGCGGACGCCGCGCGCGCCGAGGTCGTCGAGGATGCGGTCGAGCCGGGGCGGGGTGCCGGCGTCGACGATCGTCGCGACGTCACGCAAGCCGTCGACCGCGACGGGTGGAGCGTAGACGAGCTTCGGCGCCTCGCCGACGGTGAAGAAGCGCGACGCCGGATCCAGCTTGCCGCTGCTGGTCATCGTCACCTTGATCGGCTGCTCCGGCCGCCCGGCGCTGACGCGTTCGGCAACCAGCGCCGGCGAACGCACGAGCAGCCGCGGGTTGTCCGCCCGCACGGTGCCGGCGCCGACGAGGATCGCGTCGGCCTCGGCGCGCAGGCGGTCGACCTCGGCGAAATCGTCCTCGTTCGACAGCATCAGCCGGGTGGTGCTCGCGTCGTCGAGATAACCGTCCAGCGACTGGGCGGCGGACAACACGACGTGGGGGCGGCCGCTCATGCGGGTTGGACCGCGTACTGGCGGACGTACAGGTCGGTGTAGGTC
The DNA here is from genome assembly GCF_053602515.1 of Amycolatopsis sp. NPDC004368. Taxonomy (NCBI): domain Bacteria; kingdom Bacillati; phylum Actinomycetota; class Actinomycetes; order Pseudonocardiales; family Pseudonocardiaceae; genus Amycolatopsis; species Amycolatopsis sp. NPDC004368. The sequence continues at coordinate 165,308 of NZ_JBSGDT010000008.1, forward strand.
ACCGGCCCGCGCGGCCCCGGCACGCGGTCGAGGTTGATCCCCGTCTCGGGCACGGCGAGCAGCTTGAACCCGTCGAGCAGCCGCGTCGGCGCGTTCCAGAACACACCCGTGCCGGTGTAGCCGTCGAAGAACGCGCCGGCCGCGGCCTCGTCCTCGGTGGCGATGCCCGCCGCGAGGCCCGACGTCCGCTCGTTCGCGATCTCCACGGCCTGCTCGAGCCCGCTCACGCGCTCGACCGTGACGGTCGCCTCGTGGTCGGAATCCAGCGCCCACTCGTAGCCGATGGCGTGCTCGTGCGGCGCGAGCGAAGGCGTCACGCCGCGTTCGGCCAGCGCGGCCGAGACCGACGGCCACACCGCGTCGTGCACGGCGTCGTGGATCAGCAGCAGGTTCAGCCGGTTGCACACGCCGAGCCGGTCGAGGCTCGCGAACACGAGGTCGCGCACCTTGCCCGCGTCGGCCCCGGCGTCGACGTACAGCACGCCGCCGCCGTCCGCGTGCGCCAGCGTGCCCACCCCGTGCACGGCCGCCTCGGTGGCCAGCGCGCGGGTGCTGTCCCCGCTGCCGCGCAGGATGACCAGCGGCACCAGCGCGGGCAGGCGCACCAGCGCCGACGCGGCCTCGCGCTCGACCCGCGGCACCAGCTGCACCACGTCCGGATCGATCCCCGCCTCGGCGAGTGCCGGCGCGATCACCGTGTCACGCAGCCGCTGGGCCGACCCCAGCGCGGCCGACCCGGTGCGCAGCACCCCGGCGTTGCGTGACTTCACGAGCTGCGACGCCACGTCGACGGTCACGTTCGGCCGCGCCTCGTAGTTCGCGCCGATCACGCCCACCGGCCGCCGCCGCTCCACGAGCCGCAGGCCGCCGTCCAAAGTGGACACCTCGACGGACCGCTCCTGGTGCGGCGCGCCGGCCAGCAGGCGCAGCTGCTCGGCCATGCCGTCGAGCCGCTCGGGCGTGATGGTGAGCCGGTCGAGCAGGCCCGCGCTCATCCCGTCCGCGCGCGCCTTGGCGACGTCGGCCCGGTTGGCGTCGAGCACCTCCTCGCGGTGCGTGAGCAAGCGCTCGGCCATGCCCAGCAACGCCGCGTCCACGGCCTCCTCGGTGGCCCTGGCCAGCGACGGTGCGGCCAGCTTCGCCGCTCGCGCGCACTCCTCGACGGCCTTCGCGACCTCGTCCATCGTTCGTCTCCCTCCGCGCGTTCGGCAGAGGACCAGTTTGCCGCACCGCCCACATCCGGGGACGACGGGCTCAACCGTTGGGACGCCCCTCACGCGACGACCGGCTCCAGCAGCCACAGCGCACCCGCCAGCAGGCAGCTGACCGTGAGCACCACGAACACCAGCACCCACAGCACGGCGGGCACCGCGGTCAGGCGGCTCAGCTGGTCGGCGTCGGAATCGCGCGCCTGCCCGCGCCTCCGCTTGACCTGCAGCTCCACCACCGGCCGGACGCCCCCGAACAGCAGGAACCACGTCACCAAGTACGCGAACGGCGCCTGCACCACCTTCGGCGCCACCAGCGCCACGAGCCCCAGCACGACCACGCTCGCGACCACGGTGAACACGCCGTACGCGTTGCGCACCATGATCAGCACGCCCAGTAGCAGCACGGCGATCAGCACCAGCACCGCCGTGACCAGGTCCTGCCCGACGAGGCTCGCGAACACCAGCCCGAGCACCGACGGCGCGACGTACCCGGCCAACGCCGTGAACGCCATGCCCGGACCCTCCGGCTTCCCGCGCGACACCGTGACGCCCGAGGTGTCCGAATGCAGCTTGATCGACCGCAACCGCCGCCCGACCAGCACCGCGGCCAGCGCGTGGCCCGCCTCGTGCACGATGGTGACCACGTTGCGCGCAAACCGCCACGGCGTGCCGCCCGCCAGCACCACCAGCAGCGCGACCCCGCCGGTGACCAGCGTGATCGCCGCCGTTGTGTCGGCCGCGGTAAGCGCGTCGGCAACCGCCCGGTGCCCGTCGGCCACCACCCGGCCGGCCGCCACGGACGAGACGTCGAGCACACGCGAAATCACGCGCCCACCTCACCACAGGCGACATCTGGCCACTGTTAGTGCCCGTCGCGCCGAGGCGCGGTTGGTTTCGCTATAGGACTCCCTTCGGTTGTGGTGTGGACGGTCGACCGCCGCGAGTGCACCGGTCCGGCACGCCTTGCCGGTTGGGTGCACTGCGCCGGTCCGACACGTCTCGCCGGTTGGGTGAACTGCGCCGATCCGGCACGCCTTGCCGGTTGGGTGAGCTGCGCCGGTCCGGCACGCCTTGCCGGTTGGGTGAGCTGCGCCGGTCCGGCACGTCTCGCCGGTTGGGTGAGCTGCGCCGGTCCGGCACGCCTTGCCGGTTGGGTGAGCTGCGCCGGTCCGGCACGCCTTGCCGGTTGGGTGAGCTGCGCCGGTCCGGCACGTCTCGCCGGTTGGG